>CAKMZJ010000012.1 GCA_929200395.1 Candidatus Gorgonimonas eunicellae
CAGATAGCAAAATATATGAAATTAAGCTTTTGTCATTTGTGTTATTTTTTTGTGTTAACTTGAAAATTCACAACTAACGCTTTATTCTGTGCTGTGTATAGATTAATAAAAGAAGATCATAATTTGATAATAGCAGAAAATAGTTAGTTTACTATAAACTATTTTAAAATCACATAAGGTGTTTTTAATAAGAAAGGTAGCTCGCCCTAAAAGGCGAGAACTTTATGAAGATGTAGCTAAATGTTGATGATAGTTATCTGCTAATTTTTGTACTTTATCAGAAATTTTTAGTAGCCATTTTTTATTTTTGTATGCTCCTTTTCGATACCCACCCCAGCCTTCATGGTAATTTAAATAATGCAGATCAACCCTAGTTGCTGGAATCTTATTAACTTTACGAGTTTTATTCATATACCAACCAATAAAATCAATAGAATCCGCAAAATTAGATCTACTAGAAAATATGCCACCAGCTTCTTTTACGTATCTATCCCAGGTACCATTTTGAGCTTGTGCATATCCATAAGCAGAAGATTTACGAGGTAAAGGAATAAATAAAAACCACTCTCTTGGAGGTTGAGCATTATAGCGATAACTTGATTCTTGATACATAATAGCCATCATCGCAGATATAGGCACATCCCATTTTTTACTAGCCTTCCTAGCTTGATAATACCAAGATTGTCTTTCAGCAAAAATACTACCCAGGTTTTTAGGGTGTTTAGGCTGTGATAAATTAGCACAACCAGTAACAGATAAAATAGCTAAAAATATCATAATTGGGGCACAAAACTTAATTAATTTCTGCTTCATATTTATCCTTAATTGTATTGATATTATCTATATAAAATTTCGGAATATTATTTACAAATTAAATATTTTGTTTAAATCCTATAATCAGCATAAAAATATTGGCTTAGTAACGCCTAGCATTCGCATATCATATGTATGTCAATTCTATATTTATTTTTGTAATAGGCTACTACTTTAGGTTCGGCCTTTGTACGTACTTCTACTGGTTTTGAGGTGTTGTTGGTATAATTTAGAAATGAACTTGTAGCACTTGCTTGTATTTGATTTAAATTTAAAGAACTTCCTATACACATATTCAAATTCCCTATTAAATTTAGTGTAAAGATAATTATCCTTATAATAATTGTTATTTTATCACATTTTAGCTTATTTTGCAAACGTTATGAATCAGCATAAAAATGCTTGCTTAGTAATAACCTTTCCTTTGTTGTGTCAATTTTTCCAGTGCCATCATCTAACTCTTTAAATAATGTTGGTAACTTTACAAAGCCTTTTATGCGCAAAAATTCATTTATCAGCCAATTTTTATTTTCAGTAGTTACTTCTTCATCATAAATGTTTGTTATAGGATTTTTTCTATTTCCATAGATGATATATTTTCTACGTGTAACTATTACAGAGCTTTTATGTTTATTAAAATGTGTTTGTAAAGTTTTAACTTCTCCATCTTTTGATGTTTTTAATACTGTGCTTTTATCTTCATCAGTAAATTTAGCTAAAACTGAGCTTATCTGCACTGTTTTAAATAAAAACATTGGTAGTTGCATGCTATATGCTTTAAATACAAAATTATCATCCTCTGAGGATTGATAACAATCACTAATTACTTGTTGTTCACAAGGTCTAAAATAACTAAGCAAATCCGGCTTTTTGAGCGCATCTTTTAAGATAATAAGAGCATCATGCCTACAGGAATATGAATCAGCTTGACGATCACCATCTACTAGTATTAAATGATAATTTTTTTTATCGTCTGGATTTATTAATTTTTCTTTAAAAAAATTCTCTATAATATAGCTAAATTCTGGTCTATCATCTATACTATCGAGAACAATAATAAAAATATCTTCACCTTGTTTACTTATAATCAATGGCGTTACATGTACTACATATTGAGCAGATCTAGCGATAATGCCTAATTGTTCGCCATCATTAAGTTGTTGTATAAGCTCATAAGTTTTATGTGCCTGTACTTCACATACTATATGTATATGAATTCCATATTTATTTTTATAATAAGCCGCTGCTGCTGCCATACATGTATCTGACGGAAAAAATATTTGTGGATTATGATTAAATGTAGTGGTTGTAGATGTATATATCCCATTTTTATCTGTATGTTCATACTCTCTAACATCTACTTTTACTTTGCCAATATCTGGATTGTTTTCTATTATATCTAATCCTTCCTGGAAAGGATTTTTAGAAGGAACAACAACAGTTGCTGTTGCAAAGGTCGATTCCGCATTTTGTTTAACAAGATGTTCTTTGTTTACATCATTACTAGCTGCTACTTGAGATTCCGTATTCCTAAGTACTTCTACTGGTTTTTTAGTGTTATTGGCATTATTTAAAAATACACTTGTAGTTATAGCACTTGTAGCACTTGTAGCACTTGCTTGTGCTTGATTTGAACTTAAATAACTTCCTATACACATATTCAACATCCATGTTAAATTTAGCATTAATAATAATTATCTTTATAATAATGGTTGTTATTTTATCACATTTTAGCTTATTTTGCAAACGCTAAGAGTCTGCATAAAAATATTTACTTAGTAATAACTCTTGCTTGCTTGCATCGATCTTGCCCTCTGCATCAGATAACTCCGGAAATACTGTTACTAACATCAAAAAGCCTTTCATTTGCAGGTATACATTTATTATACATTTTTTTTCTTCAGTAATTACTTCTTGATCATAAGTATTTGTCTCAGGATTTACTTGGTTTTCATAGCTAATCTCTGTTGTTGTTGTCGCTACTACAGAGCGTTTATATTTATCTAAATGTGTTTGTAAGGTTTTGATATCGCCATCTTTTGATATTTTTAATATTGTACTTTTGTCTTCATCAGTAAAATTAGCTAATACTGTGTCTATCTGTATGGTTTTAAATAAAAACAATGGTAATTGTACGCTATATGTTTTAAATACAAATTTATCATCCGCTGATGATTGATAGAACTCGCCGCTTAGTTCTTGTTTAAAAGGCTCAAAATAACTTACCACATTTGGCTTTCTAAGAGCATCTTTTAAGATAATAAATGCATCATTTCTACAAGAATATGAATCAGCTTGACGATCACCATCTGCTAGTATCAAATGATAATTTTTTTTATCATCTGGATTTATTAACTTTTCTTTAAAAAAATCCTCTATAATATAGGCAAACTCTGGTCTATCATCTACACTGTCGAGAATAATAATAAAAATATCTTCGCCTTGTTTACTTATAATCAATGGTGTTACATGTGCTATAAATTGAGCAGGTCTAGCTATAACACCTAATTGTTCGCCATCATTAAGTTGTTGTATAAGCTCATAAGTTTTATATGCCTGCACTTCGCAGACTATATGAATATTAATGTCATATTTCTTTTTATAATAGGCTACTGCTGCCACCATATGTGTATCTGATGGAAAAAATATTTTAAAATCATGGTTAAATGTAGTAGTTACAGATGTATAGATATTTCTATCCATATTTTCATAATCTCTAGTATCTACTTGTAGTTTACCAATATCAGGATTATTTTTTATTATTTGCAGGCCTTGCTGGATATAATTTTCATGTGGAAAAGCAATAGCTACTGTTGAAAAAGCGAATCCTGTATTTTGCTCAACAAGAGGTGTGTTGTTTGCATTATAGCCAGCTACTTGAAGCTCAGAATTCGTAAGTACTTCTACTGGTTGTTTACCATTATTTGCATCACTTAGAAATAAATTGGCAACACTTTCTTGTACTTTACTTGAACTTAAATAACTTTCTATACACATATTCCAATTCCCTATTAATTTTAACGTAAAATATAATTTCTCTTATAATAATGATTGTTATTTTACCTTGTTTTAACTTGCTTTTCAAGATCTAAAAATCAGCACAAAAATACTTGCTTAGTAATAGCTCTTGCTTGCTTGCATCAATCTTGCCAGTACCATCATCTAACTCAGTAAATGCTTTTGCTAACATCAAAAATCCTTTTATGAGCAGGTATTCATTCACTAACCATTCATGCTCGGCAACACTTGTTGTAGCACCTTGATAAATAAATTTTGTTACTTTTGTCACCATTACTGCACGATTATATTTATCTAAATGTGTTTTTAAGGTTTTGGTATATCCCTTTGCTGATATTTTTAACACTGTGCTTTTATCTTCATCAGTAAAATTATTTATAGTTGAATTTATCTGCACGGTTTTAAACAAAAATGCAGGAAGTTTTGCCTGATATCTTGCCAATACAACACTGCTATTTGCTGATGTTTGATACTCACAAGTACTTACCTTCTTACTACTAGGCTCAAAATAACTTACCACATTTGGCTTTCTAAGAGCATCTTTTAATATAATAAGCGCATCATTTCTACAAGAAATTAGATCAGCTTGACGTTTAGCATCTACTAGCATTAGATGATAATTTTTTTTATCATCTGAATTCGTTAATTTTTCTTTAAAAACTCTTTCTATGCCATAAATAAACGCAGGATTTTTGTCTACACTATCGAGAACAATAATAAAAATATCTTCGTTTTGTTTACTTATAATTAATGGGGTTACATGTTTCATAAATTTAGCAGGTCTAGCGATAATACCCAATTGTTCACCGTCATTAAGTTGTTGCATTAGATCGTAAGTTTTTTTTGCCGGGCTTTCGCATACTATATGTATATTAACTCCATATTTATTTTTATAATAAGAAGCCACTGCCGCCATATGTACATCCGATGGAAAGAATATTTTTAATCCATGATTAAATATAGTAATTTTAGACATCTGTTCATCTTCATCTATATATTCTCTAGTATCCGCTACTGTTTTACCGATATCATGGTTATCCTTTATTATTTGCAAGCCTTGCTGTATATAATTTTCATGAGGAAAAGCAATCGCTACTGCTGAAGAAGTATTTTGTAGCTCTTGTTTAACAAATAATTTATTATTAGTCTCATTATTAGTTGCTACTTGAACTTTAGTGTTTGTAGCTACTTCTACAGGTTTTATAGTGCTATTCGCTTGATTTATAGACCCAATGATAACACTATTCTCTTTTACTCTTGCCCGTGCTTGATTTAAGCTCAGACATCCCTCTATAGGCATATTTAAATTCCTTTGTAAACTTAATTTAAGGTAGAATAGTTGTAGATATTACTATACTGTAGATTATATAAAAAGAACTAAATCTTAATTGAAAAAGATAACTAGATAACTAATTGGAGAGAACAAAAGAATAAACAAAGATAATATTAACTATCAATTGCCCGCACAAAGGTCGTTATACCAGCAATACCATAAGCCCCATAAGCTAAGCATTGCTGTAAATCAGCTAATTTTTGTCCACCAAGCCAATACACAGGTAATTTAGCACTAGCAGTTAAAGATTTAGCTAATGCTATCCCTAGCGGTTGCTGTTGCGGATGAGTATTTGTTGGTAAAACTGGAGATAAAGTAATAAAATCTATATTTAATTGTGTGGCTTTGGTGATTTCAGCAATATTATGGCAAGATGCAGCAATAAGCTGTGTAGTTACTTTTTTGTTTAGATTAGAATATTGTAGCAACTGCTTTGATTTCAGATGCATGCCGTGACACCAATTATTTTGTAGTATATCAGGACTTCCTTTAACTAAAATTTTAGCACTGAAATTGGTAGCATAACTACTAGCTTTTCTGGCTAGAGTCAAATATTCCTGTGATGCTAATAAATCAGATCTTAATGAAATCAATGATACTCCAACATTAATTGCTTTTTTGATTAAATATAACAATCGTTGGCAACAGCTAATATTTGGAGTAATAAAGTAGTATCTATGGCTATTATTGTTGTCAATTAGCATTTAGTGATTATTTCAATATCTGATGGCTCTATTAACAGAGTTAAGCCGTCATAGCCATAAACTTTGATAGACTGCTGTTTAGCAATACTAGCTGTAGTTGATATTTTCCACATGGTATCGCCGATTTGGATTCGACTTACTCCTATGGGAATATCAACAGGAGCAGCCATTATGGTTCCTACTAACTGGGCAGCTCTGTTATTTAAATCAGAATTAGATTTATCTTCCTTATACTTTCTGCAATACCAGTATTTCCAATAAAGGTAGGTAAAAAGTATACTATTTAAAGAAAAAACTATAAGCTGTTGTGGTTTAGCAAATTCAGGAAAAATAGTTAATAAAACCCCACTAATAGCCGCTGCTGTAGATGATCCAAGTAAAAAGCCGTTAAAACCAATACACTCTATTCCTAAAATAACAAAAGATAGTACAAACCAGTGCCAAGTTTCAATTGTAAAAGTAGCTTCCATATAAGTTTAACCTTTTTTATCTACAACGCCCGAAACTAGTTCTTTAATTCCAGATAACGAACCAATAATGCTAGATGCTTCAAGTGGTAGCATAACTATTTTTTGATTTTCAGCAGATCCTATATCTTTTAGTGCTTCAACATATTTCTGAGCTACAAAATAGTTTATTGCTCTAGCATCGCCATTTACTATCGCTTGCGATACCGATTTAGTAGCATTAGCTTCAGCTAAAGCTAATAATTCTCGTGCCTGAGCTTCACGTTTAGAGGCCTCTAGCTCGCCATCTGCCTTTAATATTTGTGCTTGTTTTTCGCCTTCAGCTACCTTAATAGCCGCTTCTTTTGAGCCTTCTGCCTCTAATATTTGTGCTCTTTTATCACGTTCGGCTTTCATTTGTCTGCCCATAGCTTCTACTATGTCTGCTGGAGGGGTGATATCACGAATTTCAATTCTAGTTACTTTTATACCCCAAGGATCGGTGGCTTCATCTACTTTGCCAAGCAATTTTGTGTTGATAATATCGCGATTTGATAACATTGAGTCTAATTCCATAGAACCTAACACTGCACGGATATTAGTCATTACCAAATTTTTTAAAGCGTTATCTAGATTATTTACTTCATAAGAAGCTTTCGCTGAATTCTGCACAATAAAAAAACAAACAGCATCGGTGGTAACTCTGGCGTTATCGGAACTGATTATTTCTTGATATGGGATATCAAGCACTTGTTCCATAACATTAACTTTACGGCCTATTTGATCAAAAAAGGGGATTATTATATGTAAACCTGGATCTAGTGTACGCAAATATTTACCAAAACGTTCTAGGGTATATTTATAGCCTTGAGGAACTACTCTAATACCTGAAATCAGTAATACTGCTACTAAAATGGCAAAGCCAGTTGAAATAATATCCATTAACTATTCTCCAAGATTATTACTTTAAGGTATTAAAAAGTTATAGTTTCGGCATTTTTTGTGGTTTTGCTAGCTAATTTTTGTAAATGACGTTGATTACGTTTAGTTTTGTCTTCAATAGAACCAACAAGTTGCCCACAAGCTGCATTTATTTCATCACCCCGTGTTTTACGAATAGTAACATAAAAACCTTGTTCTACTAAGCTTCTTTGAAACCGGTGAATAGCATTATTGCTTGGTCGCTGGTAATCGGAACCAGGAAACTGATTGAAAGGAATTAAATTTATTTTACATGGTATATTTTTTAATAATTTAGCTACTGATTTTGCGTGCTCAGGTAAGTCGTTAATACCAGCTAGTAATGTATATTCAATAGTTACTACTCTTTTGCTATCGCTCAGGCTATCCATGTAATGCTTTACCGCTGCTATTAATTGTTTTAATGGATACTTACGATTTATTGGTACTAATTGATTACGTAATTCGTCGGTTCCAGCATGCAAGGATATAGCAAGAGAAGCATTAGTATAATCTGCTAATTTAAGTAATGCAGGAACTACACCTGAAGTACTAAGTGTTACTTTTCTTTTAGATAAACCATATGCTAAGTCATGCATCATAAGTTGCATAGAATCAACGACGTTATCGAAATTCATTAACGGTTCGCCCATGCCCATAAACACTACATTAGTAACTTTTTTTGGTTGTTTTAGTTGTGCTAGATGTTTATTTGCGATCCACAAGCTACCTATAATTTCAGAGCTTGATAGATTAGAGTTAAATCCTTGTTTACCTGTAGAGCAAAAGCTGCAATCTAGGGCGCAGCCAGCTTGTGAGGATACACACAATGTACCACGATCATTTTCAGGAATATACACTGCTTCAACAAGACTACCACTCGTAACTTGGATTATCCATTTGCAAGTGCCATCAGTTGATTCTTTAAAATAAGACACCTTAGGAGGTTGTACCATCGCAATGGTAGTTAGCTTATCTCTAAGGCTTTTACTTAGGTTAGTCATTTCAGAAAAACAATCAATACCTCGTTGGTGAATCCATTGGAGTACCTGTGAGGCTCGAAATTGTTTTTCACCAATACTAGCAAAAAAATCTATCATTTTAGTTGGCGACAAGCCTAATAGATTAGTTTTTTCCTGATTTTTACAAGTGGCAATGATATTGTGCATACCGCATCTGTACTTAAATTATAAACTATACATACCATCTAACAGACGGTATGCAAAAGGAAGATCTTAATAACAAGATAAAGATAAATATTAACTATATACTTCATCTTGCTTAAAGAAATAATTAACTTCACGATTAGCTGATTCAATTGAATCTGAACCGTGTACAGCGTTTTGATCTATAGAATTAGCAAAGTCTGCTCTGATAGTTCCTGGCGCTGCTTCTTTAGGGTTAGTTGCACCCATTAATTGACGATTTAATTCAACAGCATTTTCTCCAGATAATACCATTACCATCACAGGACCTGAAGTCATAAACTCCATTAAATCTTTGAAGAAAGGTCTTTCTTTATGTTCAGCATAAAAACCACCTGCTGTTGCTTCGTCTAGATGCAGCATTTTGCTTGCACGTACAGATAAACCTGCTTTTTCAAATCTGCTGATAATTTCTCCGATACAGTTTTTTTTAACAGCATCTGGCTTAATAATAGATAATGTTTGTTGCTTTTCCATATTGAACTCTTAGTATACAAAATGTTATTGAATAATACAGCTTAACTCTAAAAACACGTCTTTTCAGAAAGTAAAAACCATATATATAACAGGTAACATACTCAATAATAAAATTTATAATTTAAGTATTTTCTGCTAATCGTGTCATTATAACATAAAAATTCATTTTTTAAGCAAAAACTATCTTTTAAATGGATATTCATATAAACTACTAAATATTATACTTTAAAAGGATTTTAATACAGATGAGTAGTAGTATAAATTTTTACTGCAATACAGTATTTTCACTTAGTTTTTCTTAAGGATGTTAATTTATGGCAATATCTACTGGAAACTTATCTGGCAAACCAGTTACAGAAGCTAGTAAACCAGAAAATAATATAGTACGTATAGCTGGGTTATCAAAATACTATAAAGATATTATTGCCGTTGATAGCGTAGATTTAAATATTAAGAAAGGAGAAATCTTCGCTCTATTAGGTAGTTCCGGATCAGGAAAATCAACATTACTACGGATGATAGCTGGTTTTGAACAAGCAACATCAGGAAGCATCTACCTAGATGGAGAAGAAATTTCAGAATTGCCTCCATACAAAAGGCCAATAAATATGATGTTTCAATCCTATGCGTTATTCCCCCACATGACAGTTAAACAAAATATTGCCTTTGGTTTAAAACAAGATAAATTATCTAAAGATGCCATACAACAACGAGTAGAAGAAATGCTAAGATTAGTACATATGGAAAAATTTGCTAATCGTAAACCAGATCAATTGTCTGGAGGTCAAAAACAGCGCGTTGCTTTAGCACGTAGCTTAGCTAAAAGACCTAAACTACTATTACTTGATGAACCAATGGGTGCTTTAGATAAAAAATTACGAACTAAAATGCAATTAGAAGTAGTAGAAATAATTGAAGATATCGGTGTTACTTGTATTATGGTAACTCATGATCAAGAAGAAGCAATGACAATGGCTGAACGCATTGGCATTATGGATAACGGCTGGATAGTACAACAAGGATCCCCTATAGATATTTATGAAAATCCAAGCTGTAAGTTTAGTGCAGGATTTATCGGTTCAGTAAATATTTTTGACGGTGCCATTATCGAAGAACAACCAAGCCATGTGATTATAAAATCTTCAGCAATAGACACTCATATTTATATAAATCATGGTATAAATTCATCTCTAGAAAACAAAAATATTTCTGTAATTATACGCCCTGAAAAAATACAAATGAGCAGACAAAAAATAGATAGCAAATATAATACCAGTAAAGGTATAGTCGAAGATATCGCTTATCTAGGGGCACGTTCAGTTTACTATATAAAATTAAATTCTGGCTTTATTTTGCAAGCTAATATTACTAATGCAATACGAACTAGTGATAACCCAACATGGGGTGATACAGTATATATCTATTGGGATCCTCAAAATGCAGTTACTCTTAGTTGATGAAACTAATACTGCTTTGCGTTATACTTGCATGATGTAACAACTAAAATTTCGTATCTTGCACCTAAACTCAAGTACTATTAAATTTAAACCATCGCTAGCACTTTTTTGCAAGAGATTATCAATGAATCAAACCTATCATTTAATAAAAGATATTATTCATAAATTTGAAATAAAGAAAAAATTAAATATTCAAGATAAAAAATTAATTATAGCCATTCCTTATTTTTGGTTCACATTATTTTTTTTATTTCCTTTTTTTATAATATTACGTATAAGTTTTTCTGAAACTCAAATCGCTTCTCCCCCTTATACTAGTATTCTTGATTATAAAGATAAGATATTAACTATAATCCTTAGTGTCGAAAACTATCTTGAAATCTTTGCAGATGATTATTATTTACAAGCATTTTGGCAATCACTTAAAACTGCTTTCGGTGCAACTATCTTATGTTTACTAATAGGTTATCCAATGGCGTATCGTATGGTAACTACACCTAACAAGATACAAAAACTATTAATTATTCTAATTATGCTACCTTCGTGGATTTCATTTTTAATCAGAATTTACGCTTGGATGGGAATATTAAAAAAAACAGGCATGATAAATAGTATTTTATTAAAATTTTCTCTTATTAGTGAACCATTAAATATACTAGGCACTCAGTTTGCTGTTTATTTAGGCTTAGTCTATGCTTACTTACCGTTTATGATTTTACCAATTTTTGTAAATTTAAGTAGGCACGATCCGTTAATTTACGAAGCTGCTAGCGATTTAGGGAGTAAGCCTTTCTCAACTTTTTGGCGTATAACTTTACCGCTCTCACAAACAGGAGTGATTTCTGGATGTTTGTTAGTATTTATTCCTTGTGTTGGTGAATATGTAATACCTGAACTTTTAGGCGGGGGGAGTAATCCGATGATTGGCTCAGTTATATGGCAAGAATTTTTTAATAATAGAAATTGGCCTATCACATCGGCTATCTCTATTCTTATGTTAATAATTTTATTATTACCAATTATTATTTTTAATAAAAAAACTAGAATATAATCTATTTTAAGGTGATTTTAATGAATGATAACCAATTAGAACGTTATTGCAGACAAATGATTGTATCTGGTTTTGATATAGAAGGACAAGAATTACTCTCCAATTCAACCGTATTAATTATTGGTATGGGTGGCCTTGGATGCCCTGCGGCACAATATTTAGCTAGTAGTGGCGTAGGTAAATTAATTTTAGCTGATTATGATACGATAGAGTTAAGCAATTTACCAAGACAAATATTGTATACAGAAAACGATATAAATAAAAATAAAGCTGAGGTTGCAAAACAACGGTTGTTATTATCTAATCCTAATATACAAATAAAAACTATAACTCAAAAATTAGATAAAAAATCGTTACAACCTTATATTGCTAAAGCTGATATTGTGCTTGACTGTACCGATTCATTTGATAGCAGATTTGCAGCTAATCAAAGTTGCTTATTAGCAAAAACACCCTTAGTATTTGGAGCTGCTATTAGAATGCAAGGACAAATAGCTGTATTTGATTTCCGTTACGAAGAATCTTCTTGCTTAGGATGTTTGTATGATAAAAATTCTTGTAGTGAAGATTCTTGTTTGTATTCTGGAATAATTGGACCAATAACAGGGGTTATTGGTAGTATGATGGCTTTAGCAGCAATACAATTAATTGTAGGAAATTACAATCTACAAGCCTTTAATAGTAAATTGCTATTATTTGATGCTAAAAATTGGAGTTGGAATAAAGTAGCTCTAACAAAAAATCAACACTGTAATGAATGTAGTGGTATAGTTCATAATTTAGAAAAGACT
This sequence comes from Candidatus Gorgonimonas eunicellae, assembly GCA_929200395.1. Classification (GTDB taxonomy): domain Bacteria; phylum Pseudomonadota; class Gammaproteobacteria; order Pseudomonadales; family Endozoicomonadaceae; genus CAKMZJ01. The sequence continues at coordinate 12,256 of CAKMZJ010000012.1, forward strand.
ACAAGTTGATTTTTATAAAAAACCTCCCTAAATTTCAGAAAACAGGGAGATCTTAGCGTTATATTTATAAATAAAATGTACTATTTTAATAATTAATAATATAGACTGGTTTATTTATTATTAAACTAAAATTAGCTACTTTAAATTTAAAGTAATTATTTTCTATATGTGGTTTTAATTGTTTAATTGCATCTAATAAATTATTAAATTTAGTATCTAAAAAACTAATTGCTGTTTCTACTGTAGAAATTATTCTTTTAAATATACTAACGATTTTAGTAGCAAATGTAATTAAATTACTTGTTTGTTTATTAACAGGAACTGTAGTTACTTCAGAGTTATTAGCTAAAGTAGTTTTTGGGTAAGTGATATTTTCTCCGATAGAGTCTACTGAAGATCTATTAGATAAATTGTAATCATTAGTACTAGCTTCCATTATAACCTCCTATTATTAAATAATAAATAGCATACATTGTTATCGTTATTAGCATTCTTGCTAAAATAATTTTAAATTCTTTTGAATGAATACAATAGTTAAATATTTTTTTTATAGTGCACAGAACTTTATTAAGTTGATTACTAATAAATGTAGTGCATTTAGTAAAAATATTATCTAACTTCATTATTGTCCTGTTATATATTTTTTTGGTTTTATAAACAAGTGAAGTTAGTCTTTGTGTTATTTTATTATAAATTATAGCTGTTTTGTTACTGTTTTTATCTTGATGCTTTATACCCATTGATAAACTACAACTAGATAATAATGACTTAGAACTAGCAAAATCTGTATTCATAATTACATCCTTATATTTAACACTTATTTAAATAGAGTATATTTTTTATGAATAGTTCATTTTTTAGCGTTTTATTTTTTAAATTATTTTAAAATTTTATTTTTTACTACGCTCTAAAAGCATGCATATTCAAACAGAAGACGTATATAATACAGAATAAGGAGTAAACTTATTTTGATGAAAAAAACTTTTAACTTGTCGCTTCAAGTTATAATTTGTTTGTGCTACTAAATTATTATCGCAATCTAAAAAATAAACACAATCATCATTATGTACTATGGCTCTATTATCCTCTATTGTTATACATATATAATGAGTTGCCTCTTCATAACCACTAAAACAAATTATTGCTTTAATTTTAACGGGAAATGCATATTGTTTACGAATCTTATTTGTATCGTAAATACTTATAAAATCATTTGGGAAATTATCAGATAAAACTATATTTGTTATCTTGTTATGAGCATCCATTAAACTAAATTTATCTATACCTAACAGACTAAAATACACTATAAAACTATCTAAATTAGCTAAATCTGCCTCGACATTTTCAAACCTACCTCCCCGCATAGGAATATCTTTAGGACTTGTTACGCTAATACCTTGTTCTAATAGTTCCTTTTTACTCCAATAGTAAGTATTATAATCACTAATACCAAGAAATTCTATATAATTACTTATAGAATTAATACGTTGATCTGGTGGAAGCTTAATAATTAACGTAGGACTTTCAGACGCTTGACGTGTAATATTTTTACGACCTTCTTTAAGTTTGCATATAGCATCTATATAAGTGCAACATTTAAGATTATGCGCAGGGTTATCGAGACAAAGAATTGTTCTCATTGCTATAAGAAATAAGTTACTATCTTGACGCACATTAGGGTTTTTTAATAAAAAGTAATCTCTTAATCCATCACTTTCAATGCTTCCTTCTTTTGCAAATTGTGTAAATCTAGATATTAAACTATTCTTTACTGTATTTAAACGCTTTTCTACAATGTTTCTATTTTCACCATTAAAATTATTATAGATTGTCCATAAATAAATAAAAGAACTACGTATTTTGTTAATAGTTTCATGAGGGTTTTTACTTGAAATCACACGAAGCAATAAAATATCTTCTATATCTAGCATAGATAATAACAGTTTGATTGATGAATTAAGCCAGCAAAACAAGCCCTCATTTTTTAAACCTAATGGTCTAATGCAAATAGTTGGATTTAATGCACGCGTTCTTTTAAATTCTTTTTTTTTTGATAGAAAAACTTTTTGATTATTATAATCGATATAAGTATTTTCTTTCTGTGGGGCTCGAGTTATACCGCCTGTACCTTTTGTAGAAGATGTACGACTGGTACGATAATTATCTAAATTTGGATAAAGATTATTGTTTCCAGAAAAAGGTAAAGTTGCATTATGTGGAAGTTTATTCATTATATACATTACGCTCTATAGCTTTATTTTATATTATTTTTATCTAAGATGTTCTTTGTATAGCTGCATACATACCCTAACATCAAATAAGATATTATAAAGTTGTAACAACTAAGCTACAATACATGGAAAAACAAATAACTAGAATCTTCTATTTAAGATGTTTTGCGTATTAAGCAAGACTACCACTAGTAAATTTAGTATCACTAAGTTAAAAAGTAGTAATAGTACTTAAAAGCTAAAAATCATAGGGCAAATAAATCAAACAGATTTAATGCAAAATGTAGCCTAAAAATAGGCTACATTTCAAGATGTGTTATTTTTTACCGGTAGATTTCACACTAGTTTTAGTTGTAGTTTTTTTAGATAATATTTTCTTTGCTTCTGATTTTGACTTAGCTTTTGTAGTAGCTTTAGTCTTAGCTTTACCTTTAGATGAGGCAACTTTAGAAGCAACCGTCTTCTTTTTAGTTTTAGCTACCAACTTTTTATTGCTAACTCTTTTTTTAGTAGCAGTCTTAGAATTTGCTGCATCTTTAGCAGAAAAGCAAATATCAAAAACATCTTGGTAAGTTTCAGCAAAATTAATATTAATATTTTTTCTTATATAGTCTGGAAGCTCATTGAAATCTCGTTCATTAGCTTTAGGTATAATAAGATTAAATATTGATTGCCTTCTTGCAGCAATAACTTTTTCGCGAATACCGCCTACCGCTAGTACCTTTCCAGTTAAAGTTAACTCACCAGTCATAGCCATGCCAGCGCCTAAATTTTTACGCATAATAAGAGAAATTAAAGCGGTAGCCATAGTTATACCAGCACTTGGACCATCTTTAGGAGTCGCACCTTCGGGAACATGCAAATGAATAAAAGAATTATCAAAAAATTCTTTATCTATGCCTTTTCTGACAACATATTCATTTACAAAACTAAATGCTATTTCAGCAGACTCTTTCATTACACTACCAAGTTTACCAGTTAGCTTAAAACCACTTTTTTTACTATGAACTAAACTAGCTTCTACTGGTAATGTTGCGCCACCCATAGATGTCCATGCTAAACCAGTAACTACACCAGCACCGGATAAAGTTTCATCTTTACGAAATATCGGTGCGCCTAAATATTCTTCTAAATTTTTATTAGTTATAGCAATTGGTTGCTTAGTCTTATTGATAAACTTAACAACAGATTTTCTAATTATTTTTTGTAGTACTTTTTCTAAATTCCTAACTCCTGCTTCACGAGCATAGCCTTCTATAATATGCTTGATAACACTATCGCTTAGTTTGATTTGCTTTTTTAGTACTCCAGTTTTTTTCAGATTTTTAGGCCAAATATGTTTTTTAGCAATTGCTAATTTTTCTTCCATTATGTAGCCAGATAATCTGATAACATCCATGCGATCGAACAATGGCAACGGGATTGAATCAAGCTGATTAGCAGTACATATAAATAACACGTTAGATAAATCTATACGCATATCAAGGTAATGATCTAAAAACTCATTATTTTGCTCAGGGTCTAAAGCTTCTAGTAATGCAGACGCTGGGTTGCCTCGGTATGAGTCGCCTATTTTATCAATTTCATCTAGCATGATGACAGGATTCATTACTTCTACATCTTTCAATGCTTGTACTAATTTTCCTGGCAATGCCCCTATGTATGTTCTTCTGTGCCCTTTTATTTCTGCTTCATCTCCCATACCACCAACACTAAAACGATAAAACTTACGTCCTAAAGATTTTGCAATGGATTTTCCCACAGATGTTTTTCCGACTCCAGGAGGCCCTAATAGTAGTAAAATTGAACCTGTGATTTTTTTCGAGTAAGAACCTACTGCTAAGAATTCAATTATTCTATCTTTTACATCTGCTAGCCCGTGATGATCTTTGTCTAATACAGTACGTGCATTTTTTATATCAAGATTATCTTTAGAAAGCTTACCCCAACATACCGATGTTGCCCAATCAAGGTAGTTTCTAGAAATAGCATATTCAGGAGATCCAGTTTCTAAAATAGATAATTTATTGATTTCATCATCAATTTTTTTAAGGATATTTTCTGGGACATCAAGTTTCTCTATTCTGCCTTTAAAAATTTCAATATCTGCAGTGCGGTCATCTTTAGAAATACCTAATTCTTTTTGAATTACTTTTAGTTGTTCTTTTAAAAAGAAATCCCGTTGATGTACGTTAATTTTTCTATTAACTTCGGCATTTATTTCATTTTGTAATCTGGCTACTTCTTGTTCTTTACGTATGAGAACTAATACTTTCTCCATTCGGCGCTTTATGGATATAGTTTCCATAACTTCTTGCAATTCTTTACCACTGGCTGTAGTAATTGCTGCTGCAAAATCTGCTAAAGAAGAAGGATCGCGAGGACTAAAACGATTTAAATAATTTTTTAATTCTTCACTATAAAGTGGATTAAATGGTAATAGCTCTTTTATCGCTTGGACTAGTGCTAAGGAATAGGCTTTTATTTCATCAGTATTTTCATCGCTAGGCACTATATACTCTACTTCTACTAAAAAAGGAGAGCGTTTTCTTAGCCATTTTTTTATTTTAAATCGTTGAATTCCTAAAGCAATAAATTGCACTTGGTCGTTATCGTCTGATACAATGTTATGTATTTTGACTACACAGCCTATTTTAGGAAAATCATCAACTGATAAATCCTCCCTAGGAGCACTATTTACAAAAATCAAACCCACAGCTTTATGCTTGTTTTTTTGTACTCTATCTAAGGTTTCGCCCCATTCGTCTTTATTAAACACTAATGGTTGTAATTGTGCTGGAAAAAATGGTCTATTTCTAATCGGCACTAAATATAACTGTTCTGGCAAAGATCCTATAGCAAGGGTAAGCTCATCTTTCGCCTCATTTTTTAGATTCTGATCTTGAGCATCTTCTTTGTTTGAGACTTCTTCTCTTAATTTTGAGTCTTTTGCTTTCATAGCGTCCTATTACATCAGTAGATTTTAAGAAGAATATTTACCTTCTAAATATTAAAACAAGCTAACATTATAAATTATATTTTATTAACCTGCATCTGTTTATACTAAATTATAACACACACTTTTTAATTAGCGTATAATAATTTTACTTACATCCTTATACATCTTATACCCCCTCAAGTAGAAGGTGTATAAACACAGCTAAATGAATCTATTTATATAAATATACCCCGAAAAGCTTAATTATTTATAATATAAATGCTATTATACTAGCATTTTGCTACAATTTAAATATTTTTCTATAATTATTCTATTTTTCATATATTAATCTTTTAATGTAACTCTATTTATTTCTTCAAGACTGCTAATTCCTGATAACACCACCTGAATTCCTGATTGCCTAATAGATAAAAACCCTTCTTTTTGTGCTCGCTGTTGAATTTCAAGTGAATCACCATTATTCATAATAATATTTTGTATTTCTGGAGTTATTTTAACCACCTCATAAACACCAATACGTCCTTTATAACCTTTACTGCATTTTTTACAGCCTTTGGCTTTATAAATATCAGCTTTACTAATTTGCTTGTCGGTAAACCCTTGTTCTTTTAAGGCTGCAACTGGTATTTTATGAGGTACTTTACATAATGGACATAAACGTCTAGCTAGTCGTTGTGCAATGATTAAATTTACAGATGTAGCAACATTAAAGCTAGCTACCCCCATATTCATTAACCTAACTATAGTTTCTGCAGCACTGTTAGTATGTAGCGTCGACAACACCATGTGTCCAGTTTGTGCTGCTTTTATTGCAATATCTGCTGTTTCTAAATCTCGTATCTCCCCAACCATTATTATATCAGGATCTTGCCTTAAAAAAGATCGTAATGCTTGAGAAAAATCTAACCCTTGTTTATTGTTTACATTAACCTGGTTCACCCCCTGTAAATTAATCTCTACAGGATCCTCTACTGTTGAAATATTGCGCTCTACACTATTTAATATGTTTAATGATGTGTATAAGGTAACTGTTTTACCAGAACCGGTCGGACCTGTTACTAAAATCATGCCTTGTGGTTGCTTAAGAACATTAAGCAGAAGTTGTTTTTGTGTATCTTCAAACCCTAAAGCATCAATACCTAAAGTAGCACTTGAAGAATCTAGAAGTCGTAATACTATTTTTTCACCAAAGAGAGTAGGCAATGTATTTACCCTAAAATCCATTCCCTTTGCTTTCGAAACCTTTAATTTAATTCTGCCATCTTGTGGCTTCATTTTTTCAGATATATCCATACCCGACATTATCTTAATGCGAGATGCTATTTTATGAGACATTGATAGTGGAGGAGAACTCACCTCTTCAAGAATGCCGTCGGTTCTTTGGCGGACACGATATTGCTTTTCATATGGTTCAAAATGGATATCAGAAGCTCCTGATTGCACCGCATTTAGTAATATTGAATGCACATATTTTACAACTGGAGTGTCATCAGTATCATCTTGATCTTCGATTCCTTCAGCTTCTTCAGCTTCTTCAGCTTCTTTATAGGATTCTATGCTGTCATCTAAATTATCTGAGTCAAATAGTACTTCTACCTCCCCAAAAGCATTATTAGCTAAATGCTTGATGGCTGATTTCTCTGCTAAAATCATGATAGGCGTTAAATCAGAAGAAAACCTAATAGCATCTAAAGCTTCTACGTTAGCTGGATTAGAAATAGCTAAATATAATTTATTCCCCGATTTTGCTAATGGAAAAACATTATACTGTTTTATTATTTTTTCGGGAATAACATCCTTTGGATAATTTTCTTTATCAAAAAATTCTAAATCTATAACTGGCAAGCCAAATAATTCTGACTGATAAAACAATAACTGCTTACTATTGATTAGATTGTTTTCTATTAAATAATCTAATAACGGGATATTGTTTTTTTTTGCCACATTATAAGCATTATCAATTACATCTTCAGCTAATATTTTTCTAGTAAACAAAACATTTTTTAGTTCTAGACTTTGTTGTTCCATGCTCACTATATCCGTGTTTTATATAACATAATTTGGTTATTAGCCTATTATTTCGGCGGAGCTATTATAAAACAAAGATACTAAAATATATTTTCGTATAATTATGTAAAACTTTGTGTTTTAGTATACAGCTTATAGTTAGTAGTTAATAGTTAAATACTAAGGTAAACTAATGAAATATATTTTTACTGTTAAATTAGACTGTTATAGCATAAAATTAAATTATGATATTAAACGTTTAATTTTTACACCTTTACTATACGCCTTCTACTTGAAGGTATATAAAACCCTGTAATACCTTGCTAAAACCATGCTTTACAGGTAAAAGGTGTATAATAGAATGAACAATATAAGGTTAAGGAGAAAAAATGTTTAACTCGCTGAAAACTATATTATATTTATTTCTTGCTTTTGTGTTTGCTATAAATAACATCGCTATAGCTACAAAATCTAATATAGAACTGGATGAAATTAGTAAGCAGGAAATTATAGATCGACTATCAGCATTTACACACAGCTGCAAGCAAAATGAGCCCTGTGCTAAATTAGCCAATAATACTTTAGAAGACTCTAGTGGTAAAAATCGAACAGCAGAAGATATCTACAATAAATATTGTGTCGCATGTCATCTTGCTGGTATCTTAGGAGCCCCAAAAAAAGGTAACAGCCAAGATTGGAAAAAACATCTTGCTAATCATAAAGGCAATTTTAATGATATGTGGCACTCTGCTATAAAAGGAATTGGAGCTATGCCACCGCGTGGTAATTGTTCTAATTGTAGCGATGATGAAATAAAATCAACTATAGAATTTATGAGCGGTTTACGACCATAATCTTATCTATAGTAAGCTTATATAATTATTTAAGGCAATATTTACTATAGATATTAAAAATTTTTGTGAAATTTAACTATAATTAGTCATAGACAAACGGTAATTATTTTAAATTAGCAGGGATACTATTATAAATTTACAGGGGCAGTTTATGAATAACCAAGAACAACCGTCAACAGAAAAACAAACACTTAACATACTAGCAGACCTTGCCCAACAATTAGTCAATGAGCAACGGCGATCTAGACGCTGGAGAATATTTTTTAGATTTATATTTTTATCTTTATTTGTTGGTTTTTTTGCTATGACCACCTTTATTGATAAAGACAATAGCATGATAGAAATCAGCAACCGTAGCAAGAATCATATAGCTATTATAGAAATGTTTGGAACTATAGGAGAAGAACAAATAGTAGCTGATGACATAATAAAAAGTTTAAATGCTGCTTATGCCAACCCTAAAACTGTGGCTATAATTTTAAGAATAAATAGCCCTGGCGGTAGTCCTGTGCATTCTAGTAATATTTATAATGAAATTATTAGATTAAAGGAACAATATACAGATATTCCAATTTTCACTGTAGTAGATGATATTTGTGCATCAGGTGGTTATTACATCGCTTCAGCAACTAATAAAATATATGCTAATCAAAGTAGCTTAGTAGGATCAATAGGGGTTATATCTAGCGGGTTTGGTTTTGTTGATGCTATAGAAAAGCTAGGTATTACTCGCAGACTATATACTTCAGGAGATAATAAAGCATTCTTAGATCCTTTTAGCGAAGTAAAAAACTCTCAAGAACAGCATTGGCAAAATACTCTAAATACAATACACAACCAATTTATAAACGATGTTAAAAATGGGCGAGAACAAAAATTAAAAAACAACCCTATACTTTTTTCTGGCATGATTTGGGCCGGCAAAGAGGCTTTAGAGTATGGGCTAATAGATGGATTTGGAGACTGTAACTATATAGCTAGAGATATAATTGGAATAGAAAATATTGTTGATTTCACTAAAAAAACTAGTACTTTTGAGAAGTTATTTAAAGATGCTAAAATGCAAATGAAATCGCTAATATTTAAAGAATTAATTGCAAACAAAAGATTATTTTAACTTGTTGTTTTCTACTGTACAAGATAGCACATCTGTGTACGATGTGCTTTTATTCCTGAATTATAGACAAAACTCCAATACTTATAGATCTTTTTAACAAGTAATTTTTTAACTTAAGGTGCACTATGTGTAGCAACAGTAGTAGTCGCAGTATTTCACCTCCTAATTTTACCACTACAAGCATAACTAATAAGTCAAATGATCAGGGCGATTCTTCTGAGGCTCCTGTAGGATCATGGGATGGTCGTTCTGTAACAGCAACTAAGGGAAAATCATACACCTCACGCAGTAATGATGACCAACAATACAATACAGAATTTGATAATTCTCAATCTGATCTAACAACTACGGCAACTTTAAATAATAATACTGTAGATGATGACACAGATTTAGATGCTATTAATTTAGATATAAAAGGGAAATCTGTTTCTTCTAAAATACGTGATTTCATTTCTAAAAAAGTAACAATTAAGAAGTTACTTTTTGTCTCTATTCCTATTATTGCTGGTCTTATCATAACTGTCGTAGCAGGTGTAGGATTTCCACTATTAATGGGGATTGGAGTCGCTGCTATATATTTTATGGGTGCCGCACTAGCAAAATATGTAAGCAAAGCTGGTCCTGAAACCCCTGAGATTAGCGAAAGAAGAGCGGCACTTCAAAAAATACAAGAGGAATACAACGAAACTGAAAAGGTACTCGTAAAACATAAAATAAAAGAAGAAGCTCAGCTTATTGAAATCACAACCAAAAATGATGAAGTTGATAAAGATAAAATTGATAAAGATAAAAAAGAGATTCAGGATCCTAGTACATTATCTACATGGCAAAAAATACAGCAAAAACTTAAATTAGCAGCTCCTTTTATTTTAGGAGCTTCTATTGTAGCTCTTGGTATAGCAGCAACCGTAGCTACTGCAGGGATACCTGCAATAATAGCAGTTTCTATAGCTTCCATACTAGGTGCCCTTTGTATTGCTAAAGGAACAACTCAGGTTTTAGATTACATAGATGAAAAGCAAGCATTTCTTGATAGCCAAAATCTTGATGATCAAAAAGATTATGTCGATGCATTAGACCAAATTGATAACGAAGATGAGATATTTGAAGATGCATTAGAGCAAATTGATAACGAAGATGAGGTATTTGAAGATGCATTAGAGCAAATTGATAACGAAGATGAGGTATTTGAAGATGCATTAACTGAAGCTGAGCTAAATAAAATAACACAAGAAACAAAGGCAAGACGCAACAGATATGACTTAACAAGATTTAGAGAAGCACACGAAGGGAAGGGAGCTTTCAGGATAACATATGATGAAGCAATACATGAACTACGTATAGGTAAGAAAGAAAAGCATTGGATATGGTATATTTTTCCACAATCAGAAAGTCTTAGTAAGACAGCAAACAGTAAGCTTTATGGACTAAAGAGCCAAGAAGAAGCTCTTGAGTATCTATTAGATGATGACCTAGGCCCTAAATTAGTTGAATGCACAGAAGCAGTTTTAGAGCATAAAGATAAATCTTGCCAAGATATTTTTAGATCCCACCTCGATAATAAAAAGTTTCATTCATGCATGGAACTATTTAATGCAACACTGCAAAATTACATAAAGAATGGAAATAAGTTACCAATATGGCTTAGATCTGATACTGAGATATTTTCAAAAGGTCTAAATAAACAATAGGCTTATATTAAACAATATAATATTATACGTACTCACCTAAAATACTGTGTATACAGTACTTTAGGTAACTATTTACTAATTTTTAGTCGTCGCTAGCACCTAGCAAGTGTAACATAGCGGTAAATAAATTATAAATATTTAAATAAAGAGAAACTGTAGCTAAAATATAATTAGTTTCGCCTCCATGAATAATTCTGCTAGTATCGAATAGAATTAATCCAGACATTAACAGAACAATCATGGCAGATAAAGCCAAGTGCATTGCTGGAGCATTAAAAAACAATAAAGCTATGCTAGCTATCACCGCTACAATAAGGCCTACCATCAAAAAGCCACCTAAAAAAGAAAAGTCTTTTTTAGTAGTAAGTACATAACCAGATAGAGCAAAAAACACTAAAGCTGTTCCACCTAAAGCTTGTAATACAATCGATGGACCATTAGCTAAGCTTAGGTAATGACTAAGCATAGGGCCTAAAGACATTCCCATTAATCCGGTAAACACAAAAACTGAAATGAGACCTTTAGCTGAATTAGCTGTTTTATGCACTACAAACAGGGTAACTAAAGCAGCTAAAGAACAAACTAAAGCCATTCCGTGAGATAAGTTGATTAGCATTGAAAAGCCAGCTGTGCAAGCACTAAACAATAAAGTCACAGCTAACAACATATAAGTATTTTTAAGTACATTGCTAATTTCTATATGCTTAGTATCGCTTGCATAGTCAAAATTAGGCGGTATAAAAGTATCGTTATTTTTACCCTTTTGCATAATATTATTCCTCTGAAAATTAACAACTAGTTAATACTATTATAGGTACTAAATTAATTTTTTAAAGTCAATTAATTTAATTATTTACGTAATTTACGTGCATTCATCAGTAACGAACCAAATGATCCCATTGGTTTTTCTTTTTTGGTCTGTTGATTGTTATCTGATTTATAATATTGTTTTACAGTTTTTTTATGCGAATAGTTATTAGTTTTGCTATTTTTACTAATTGTGTTAGTTTTTTCAGCAGAACTTTTTTTAACATGGTCATTAATTTTCATAGATAATTCTATTCTTTTACGTGCCACATCAACACTAATAACTTTCACTTTTACTATATCGCCTACTTTGACTACAGCTCTTGGGTCATTAATAAATTTATCAGTAATCGCAGATATATGCACTAAGCCATCTTGATGCACGCCTACATCTACAAAAGCACCAAAGTTAGTAACATTAGTAATAACACCTTCTAAAATCGAACCTACTACTAAATCTTCAATATTATGAATATCTTCTTTAAAAGTTGCAGTTTTAAAATCACCACGAGGATCTCTACCTGGTTTATCTAACTCTTTTAGAATATCTTTTATAGTAATTTCACCAAATTCGTCATCAGCAAAATCTTTAGCTTGCAAGCCAGATAAAAACACTGAATCGCCTATCATATTTTGGATTGATTTATTAGTAGCTTTTGCTATTTTTTCAACCAATGGGTAGGCCTCAGGATGCACACAAGAGGAATCTAATACGTTGTCGGCATTCATTATTCGTAAAAAACCAGCAGATTGTTCAAATGCTTTAGCGCCAAACCTAGCTATTTGCATTAATTGCTGACGATTAGTAAAAGCCCCGTTGGTATTTCGATAATCAATAATCTTTTCTGCTGTCGATTTATTTAAACCAGAAATATAAGATAACAACTCACATGATGCTGTGTTTAAATCAACCCCGATCTTATTAACGCAACTTTCTATAGAGTTTCCTAGTGATTTAGTTAAATTAACCTGATTTACATCATGTTGGTATTGACCTACACCTATTGCTTTTGGTTCAATTTTTACTAACTCAGCTAGAGGGTCTTGTAATCTGCGTCCTATAGATACCGCACCTCTTATTGATACATCTAGCTGTGGTAACTCCTTTGATGCTAGCTCTGATGCTGAATACACAGAAGCTCCAGCTTCACTAACAATTGCTTTGGTAAGTTGTAATTTAGGAAATTTTTTAATTAGCTCTGCGACTAGTTTATCTGTTTCTCGGGAAGCAGTACCATTACCTATGCCGATTAATTTAATATTATAAGCCAAGCATAAAGTAGCCAATTTACCTAAAGATTCTTGCCATTTTCGCTGTGGCGCATGTGGATATATAGTAGCGTGTTCTACGCATTTTCCAGTTTCATCTAATACCGCAACTTTTACTCCAGTACGTAACCCTGGGTCAAGCCCAATTGTTGGCTGCATTCCCGCTGGCGGAAATAATAATAAATCTTTTAAGTTATCCGCAAAGACATTGATAGCTTCAGACTCTGCTGTTTCTCTAGATTTAGTTATTAATTCTGCTTCAAGTTGTGGTAACAGTTTTATTTTCCAGCACCAACGTACTGTGGTGGTTAACCAATTGTCTGCTGCTCTATTGTTATTTTCAATAGCAAAAAAGTTAGCAATTATTTGCTCACACTGAGAAAAATCAGCAGTGCTTTCTAGTTCACTAGGCAAAATAATTTTAAGCCTGATAACACCAAGCTTTCTACCTCTTAGCATTGCTAGCATACGATGAGACGGCACTGTTTTTATTTTTTCTTGATGATCAAAATAATCACTAAATTTAATATCTTCTGGTTTATCTTCTACTTTTTTAGCTTGAATTAAGCCATCATTCCACAGTAAATCTCGTAACCTACCTATAACTTCCGCTTGTTCGCTAAAGCGCTCCATTAGAATATGTCTAGCTCCTTCAAGAGCAGATTTTGCATCTTTGATTTCATCATTAATGAATTTAGCAGCTTCTTGTTCAGGATCTAATGTAGGGTTAGCATGTAATAAGTCAGCTAATGGCTCTAAACCTTGTTTTTTAGCTATTTGAGCCTTACTAGTTCTTTTAGGTTTATATGGTAGATATAAATCTTCTAATTTTACTTTAGTCTCTGCTTGTTGTATTTTAGCAGCTAACTCTTCGGTTAATTTCCCTTGCTCTGTTATTGATTTTATAACTGTAGACTTTCTGTCTTCTAATTCTCTAATATATACTAGTTTCTCTTCTAACTCTCTAAGCTGAATATCGTTTAACCCGCCAGTTTTTTCTTTGCGGTAACGAGCAATAAATGGTACTGTAGACCCTTCATCTAAAAGCTTAATAGCTTCTTGTACTTGCTTATTATTTACATTTAATTCATTCGCTATACGAATAGAAATTGATTCCATAAAAATTTCTCGTTGTTTTATTACTTTACTGCCGTGCTAGTCTAATAGGAGTTATGTTAGTTGTAGACGTACTACGCCAAGGATTTATATCTAACCCTCCACGTCGCAAATACTGAGCCCCTACTGTTAATTCAATAAAATTAAAATGATTAAATAAATCAACAAAAATTCGCTCTACACAAGTTTCATGAAACTCTTGGTGGTTACGCAAAGAACATACATATTTTAATAAACTACTATGGTTAATTGGTTTACCAGTATAAGAAACAATTAATGTTCCCCAATCCGGTTGCCCGGTTACTGGGCAATTTGATTTTAATAAATTAGTGTGAATAGTTTCGGCTATTACTTCAGCAGAATCATCGCTTTTATTTGCCAATAAATAATCTGAATTATAAGTATAAGAATCAATTGTTATATCAATGTTATCTAAACAGGTTCCAAGTTTGCTAAATTGATTATTTTGCAATTGCTCAATACTGATTAACTCTACTACTACCGAAGCTTCAACTACATTAGATAAATCTTTGGTTAATAACTCAGTTACAACCTGACTATTATTAAATACTGAATTGTTAAATGAATTTAAATATAGCTTGAATGATTTTGACTCAATTAAATATTTAGAGTCACATGGTATATGAAATCTAGCAATACATACTTCTGGTTTTCCAGATGCCGACAACCATGACATTTCGTAGCAATTCCAAATATCGCAACCGCAAAACGGTAAGTTATTGCTGTCTATAGATAAATCATTACGATTATCTTGTCGGTTTATTTGGTAGAGCAATGTTGGATCATAACTCTGGGGATAATTACTTTGTTTGCCTAAGGGCGATAAATCTACAGAACCACTCATTTAAGACTTCAATCCTTTACCTGTGTTTAATAAATGCATACTAATTGTTGTTAATACCGCTATACATCCTAACATAATTAATAAGGAAGGCATGATAAACGATGTTGATCCATCCATAGAGCTCGCTCCTATTAAACTATAGCGAAATGTGCTTATTTGGTACAATATAGGATTAAAATGTGATATTTTTTGCCAAATTTCCGGGAGAATATCGGTAGAATAAAACACACCTCCTAGGTAAGTCATAGGACTCAACACAAAAGTAGGAATAATAGAAACATCGTCAAATTTATTAGCATAAACGGCATTAATAAAACCAGTAAGAGCAAAAATTATTGATGTCAGCAATATGGTTATTAATGCTAAAGGCCAATTAAATATTTTTATAGGTACAAACATTAATCCAACTAACAATGTTAACACACCGGTTAATAAACCTCTAGCTACTCCACCAAAAACATAACCACATAAAATAGTCCAATTACTAGCAGAAGAAACTAATAGTTCTTCTATACTACGCTGAAATTTATTACCAAAAAAACTAGAAGCTACATTAACATAACTATTATTTACTACAGGCATTAACACCAAACCAGGCAACACATATTCAATATATCTTATACCACCCATAGTTTTTATTTGCGAGCCTATCACTGTACCAAAAATAAGCATATACAATACTAAAGATATTAACGATGGTAAAATAGTTTGCGGCCAAATACGTAAAAACCTACGTACTTCTAGTCTACATAATGTAAACAAAGCAACACGATTAGAGTAATGAGTTATCATTATGACGACTGTACCTGTTTTTGATTAGTGATGCGCATATAAAGTTGTTCCAGTTTATTTGATGCATTAGATATACTTGTTATTTGTATATTAGCCTGGTCTAATAACTTAAAAAGGCTATTAAGACCAGCATTAGCATCGATAGTCACTTCTAAAGAATGATCGTTAAGTTTTTTTATTTTATAGCCGTTTGCCTGCGGAAGTTGTTCTATTTTATTTATAGAAGTTAATAATAATTTCTCGTTTGCAGAAGATTCTAACAGGTTACGCATTGAGCCTTGATGGGCTATTTTACCATTATGAATAATAGCTACTTTATTGCATAGCCTTTCGGCTTCTTCAAGATAATGAGTAGTTAGAATAATAGTTTTGCCATTACTATTGATAGATTTTACTAGCTTCCATAAGCTATGTCTTAATTCAACATCAACCCCAGCTGTTGGCTCATCTAATATTATTATATCAGGGTCGTGGATCATTGCTCTAGCAATCATTAGTCTGCGTTTCATACCGCCAGATAAAGCACCAGCTTGTACATTACGTTTATCTTTTAAGTCTAATACTTCTAGATAATAATCAACATTAGCCTGTGCTTTACGTTTAGGTATACCAAAATAACCTGCTTGTGTTAATAAAATATGTTCCACTTGTTCAAAACGGTTAGCATTAAATTCTTGGGGAACCAAACCTAAATGCTGTTTAATTTTAGCACTATGAGAATCTAGGTCATATCCTAAAATAGAGACTTTACCTGCTGTTTTATTTACTAAAGAACAAATTATGCCAATGGTAGTGGATTTCCCTGCCCCATTTGGACCTAACAAGGCAAAGCAATCGCCTTGTTGTATTTGTAAACTAATTCCCTTTAGAGCTACATTCCCGCCTTTATATATTTTTTTTAACTCATGCAACTCTAGAACAGTATTCATAAGAAATAATTGTCACCTTAAAGTTAAATAATAGATTCTAATGCTAGTTCTATCATGGTATTAAAACTAGTTGTTCTTTCTGTAGTTGATAAAGCTTCTTGCCTTGGAATATGATCACTTACAGTGCATATCGCTAAACCTTGAGTTTTATATTCAGAACATACTCTGTATAATGCTGCCGCTTCCATTTCTACACCTAAAACACCCATTTTTGCCATTGTAGTAAAAAATTCTGGTTCAACGCTGTAGAAATCATCTGATGAAAATAAATTACCTATTTTAATATTGGTATTTAATTTTTTAGCTGTATCCACGGTTTTTGCTAGCAAGCTAAAATCGGCAATAGCAGCAAAATCATGCCCTCCAAACCTGATACGATTAGTTTTGGAATCTGTACATGCACCCATGCCAATTACTATATCTCGTAAGTTTACAGCTTCTGAAATGCCACCACAAGAACCTACTCTAATTAATTGTTTTACGCTATAATATTTAATTATTTCAGTATAATATATTGTAGCTGAAGGCATTCCCATTCCAGCACCCATGGTAGATACTGTAACACCTCGATATTTACCAGTGAAGCCTAGCATTCCTCGTACATCTGTTATTAATTTTGCATTTGATAAAAATTTGTCGGCTATATATTTAGCTCTTAAAGGATCTCCAGGAAGTAAGCATATTTCGGCAAAATCTCCAGAGTTTGCATTGATGTGAGGAGTCATATAATTTTACTTTGGGTTAAATTTGATCTATTCTAAGTTACTACTATCTAATTTTTTAAAATCGACAGGCATATAATAAAAACAATTTAACAAACTTTTTATGGCATGTAAATAGAATTTAGAAGTAAAACAACATACTTTATACTTTAAAACATAAGATTTTAGCAACAATTAACATTTTAAATATATACACAAAGACAAATGATAATTTTATCATCTGTGGATTAATAAATTTAAAGCATCCTTTTAATATATTGATTTATTATATACTAATTTGCTCTACTACGTAAGTTGGTCAACAAATACAAAATACTTATAAATATCCTATTAAATTACTACAATTTAACCATAGAGCTATATTTTAAAGTATAAATTTCAGTAGAAAATGATTGATGCTTTATTCCTTAATATTATAACCTGCTAAATACAATCTAAGGAAAACAATAATGGCTATACCTTCAAAAGTAACTAACTTCGTAGGCTTTGATTTAGAGTTTTTTTTACCTAGTGTAATTTTTAATAGTCATTCTATTACTCAAATAATGATAGATGGAAATGAATATTTCAAATGTAGTAATTTAGATTGTAATTTTGCTGTGAGGGTTGAAAGTGCTACAACATATCAACAATCTATTAATAAGACAAAGTCTTTTATCAATAGAGTCAAAGGCAAGCCTAAAATAAAACGTACAAAACAAAGAATTATAAAGCAAATGTTATCCAAAGAAGTAGACTTCATTCCAAAGCAAGCACATAATCTATTAGAAATGTTTTTGAATAAAATATTTGATGATGCTAGTTCCGATAATACTACTAAAGTTAATCACTTAGACATTGAAAAAATTATAAATCGATTTAATCAAATATGTCCTTTAAAAGAAGAAAGCTTTGAAACTGATTTTTTTGCTGGAGATTATGCAGATAAATTAAAACAAACATGCGATGATTCAGTAGAAGACACTCAAAACGCACTTGCTAAAAAATTTATCACTAATCATTTCACTGCCATTCAAGATCTTATAAGCGATTTGTTTTTAAAAAAAATCCCATATGCAGAAGAATGTAAGGTGAGTTTACTTCAGAATAATATATTGCTAGCATCATTAGTAATTAACAATCCAGATAATCTTGAATCAAATAACCTACAAAAAAAAGATTTTTACTATAGCCCAACTATTTTAAAAAGTGGAGAAAATATTGCAGATATTTTTAAAAAATTAGAATTTGAAGCTAAAACAGATATTGCTTTTCTAAAGCTTAAAATGCTAAATTCTGAAATTTTTTCTAAACTAACAAATGTATATATTTCACATTGGTACTCAATGCGTAATTATATCAGTATTTACTCTCATGATAACTCAGAACAAGACTTAATTGATAATACTAATTTCAAAGAACGCAAGATTATTTTAACTAATATTTTAGATACTAACCTGTGCGAAATAAATATAGAAAAATTACAAAAAGAACTTGAAAAAAGAGAAATCAAATACGATGACTTAATATGTAACGCCCCAAGAAAGGGAGGAATTTATTTTGAGGCGATAGCACTATGACATCAAACAATTTAATAAGAAAGTTAATAACCTCCTGATTAAATTAAATCTGAGCCTGTTCCCTAATGCTCAACAAACTCTACATCTGTTGTGTGTGTACGTGACATAATTTCTTTTACCATCATACTTATTGATTGCTGGTGAAAAATTATTTGGTATAAGCCTTGGGCAATTGGCATATCTACCTTTAGTTTATCTGCTTGTATCTTAACTTGCTCTAAAGTATTAACACCTTCTGCTACCTGACCTATTTTTTTTACCGCTGTATTTAATTCAACACCTTGGCCAAGCGCAAAACCAAGTTGGAAATTTCTACTTAGTTTTGAAGCACAGGTAGCTACTAAATCGCCAACCCCAGAGAGACCTAAAAAAGTCATAGGATTAGCTCCCCTTTTAACAGCAAATCTACTCATTTCAGCAAGGCTTCTAGTTATTAGTAAACTTTTAGTATTTTCACCCATATTTAGAGCTGTGCCTATTCCTGAAACAATCGCATAAATATTTTTTAATGCTCCAGCTAGTTCTACACCATAACGATCAATGTTAGAATACACACGAAAATATTCACAATGCAATAATTGTTGAATTGTAGTGCGTAGTTCGCTATCGTCACTTGCTATTACAGTAGCCGTGATTTTTTTCTGAATTATTTCTTTAGCTAAATTTGGGCCGCTCAAAGCACCAACACGAGAATTAGCAACCTCTTCTTTAATAATATCTCCCATCAATTTAAAGGTCGCCGGTTCTATACCTTTAGTAGTACTAATGATTATTTTCCCTGCTAAAAAGGTCTTTACTTGGCTAACGACTTGGCGAAAAGATTTACTAGGTATAGCAATAAATACAATATCAGCGTGGTTAATTGCTAGTTGTATATCAGTTGTGGCTACTATATTTTCATTAAGTTTAAACCCTGGTAAATATTTTGTGTTTTCATGTAACTGATTAATCTTGTTGGCTAGTTGCTGATCTCGCATCCATATTAAAACATCATGTTTATTGTTTGCAATAATATCAGCTATAGTGCTACCAAAGCACCCACCTCCAAGTACAGTAACTTTTTTTGCTTGCATCAGTTTGTGATCGCTCTAAATGTGATAATAAATTATTTTTTGCTATCTATTTTTTGAATTCCGCTAATATAGTCAGCCAAAGCATTGATTTCTTCATCGGTGAGATATTTTGCAATTGATCTCATTACTGCTGATTCATCATTCTTTCGCTCCCCAGACCTAAAATCACTCAATTGTTTTTTTAGATACTCTGGATGTTGCCCAGCCAAAGATGGAAAATTAGTTAGTTGTAGTCCTTCACCTGTAAAATTATGACATGTACCACAAGCTGGAATTTTGCGTTTATCCATACTTCCTGAAAAAAACATAGATTTAGCAATGTTTAAATTTTCCATACTAGATACACCAACAGCTGGTTTTTGGCTAGAAAAATATTCAGCTATTTCAGAAATATCTTTATCACTGAGACTTTTAACAAAGGCATGCATCTCTGGCACTTGTCTGGTGTTATCTCTTATTTCAGTAATTTGCTTAACCAAATATTTTTTATGCTGACCAGCAATATTTGGCCATAATGGTGTAGTGCTAATGCCAGTTTGATTATGACAAGCAGCACAAACCTGAGCTTTCTCTTTAGGTGTCTGACTGTGGACAGAATCCTGTTTAGTAGACTTGCTAGCTGTAGATGACGTCTTTGCCACAGCTATACCAAATATTCCCAGTAGACAAATAATTTTAACTATTCGTGTTATCATTGCTTAACCTGATTCTAAATATAAAGCTAAATTTATACATCTTTTACCAAAACATGTGTAATTTTATAGCTAGTTGAAAAATTAAATTAAAACGAAGTATTACATGAATAGTACCAGTATTTTAACGTGTTTCAACGAATAATTTAATCTTTATTAATAGATATAAAAAGATAATCTCGATAGTTCCTATCTTGTATCAGTATTTTTAATTAGTTATCAATAATTACTATTTAAAAATATGTTGTAATTTTGAATAATAAGTTAAACACAACTTATAATTGCAGCGTGGCTGTCTAATAACATACCATTATAGTATATTTAATGACTATTATACTATTCGTTTTCTTTTAAAAATATTGACAAAAAATAAAAGAATGTCAATATTCCAATAATAAATATGTTATTATAACACATTAGATTATAATTAGGCGAACATTCTTAAATTATGTTTGTCGTTTATTTAGAAATAGCTTTTCTTTGAAAATATATTTTACTGGTAACTTTTATGCAAGACAGTCATACCTGGAAATTATTTAGCTTAGAAGATACTAACCACATAGGTTGGTGTTTAGCTAAATCATTGAAGGGAACCGAAAATATTTTTATTTATGGTAATTTAGGTACTGGTAAAACTAGTCTATGCCGAGCAATTATATCGTCTATGGGTTATAAAGATAGAATTAAAAGCCCAACTTACACTATAATAGAACATTATAATATTGATGGTTTTTATATTAACCACCTCGATTTATATAGAATAGCAGATCCAGAAGAATTATTTTTTAGTGGCATTAGCGAGCAGTTAATGACTGGAGTTTCTCTTATTGAGTGGCCTGATAACGGCTCTGGTATTTTAAAAAAACCAGATGTAAAAATTTATCTCGACTATGAAGATAATTGCCGATCAATACATATAGTTTCTAGCTCAGCAAGCGGAGCTAATCTATTAAGTAGTATAAGGAGTTTAGTTAATTTAAAGGATTAAATTAGTGACTTGGTTATCAATAAACTTACTGCTATATATAGATAAATTATTTGCTGTTATCAATAAGCATTTTCTTAGTTCAAAATTTACTAGATATTTATTTTTAAGTAATGGATTATGCGCTTTTATTTTTAGTTTTCAACCTGTTTATGCTGATTATATTCAAAAGTTATCTGAGGATGGAACAAAACACATTCAAAAATATTCAGTATTTTTTTCATTAGCAGAATATCCCATTAAATTAGCACATTATTTTTTATCGACAACTAATAATTTAGTAATTGATATTTCACAGACCGATCACCCCAGTGCAACTAAAGCAATTACCAGCACTTTAAGCAACAATTTATTAATAGATTTATACAATCATAATTGGCAAGATACAGGAAGAGAGTACTCACTAAATTTTAATAATACTAAAATACCAATTAAATCTGGAATATTAAGACAAAAATCTTCAAAGTGTTTACGAATTATTTGTGATCTAGAAAACAATATTGATTATAATGTATTTTTAACTGCTCCAACAGCCATGCTACCACAATATTTAGTGATAGAAACCATAAAGAAATTTTCTCAAGAACTAGCTAAGCATGAAGATAATTATAACCTTCGTGATATTATTATAGTAGTTGACCCTGGGCATGGTGGGACAGATCCTGGTTGTATTAATTACAAGGGTAATATATTAGAAAAAGATATTACTTTTAGTATTGCCAATAAATTAGTCAAATTAATAAATAAGCATCATGGTTTTAAAGCAATATTAACACGGAATAATGATACATATATCAAATTGCAAGAACGGGTGCAAATAGCTCAAAATAATCGTGCCGATTTATTTATTTCAATCCATGCAGACGGCTCTAAAAATCTTAAAGCTTGTGGATTTTCTGTATTTGTAATTTCTCCTGAAAGTGCTCAACTTGAACAAAACAAAACAAATAATGATATCAATTTTAAAATCGACTTGTTTGGTATATCTGATTGGCTAGACATAGATAAATATAATCTACAAAAAAATAACAACTCTAAATTTAGTTTATTACAATCTTCTAGTTATGAAATAGCAAATAAAATATTAGATAATCTTTCTAAACTAGGAGAATTACATCAGAAACAAGTATACAATGCCTCATTTGCTGTGCTAAAATCTTTACGTATTCCTTCAGTTTTGATTGAATCTGGATTTTTAACTAATATTGATGAAGCATCTAAACTAGCAGAAGATCAGCATCAACACAGAATAGCTCAAGAAATTTCATCAGCTATTTTAGCTTGGTTTAATGTTAATCCGCCAAAAGATACTTTAGCTTACAATAATAAGAACTACAATTTAAATAAAAAAATATAAAATTTTAGTATATTACTTTTATTAAATATGGTTAGCTACTATACACGTGGAAGATGCCGTAAATAGGATAAATTCCTGATAAAAGATTTCAAAGGCTATATTTGTAACAGTGGTAAATACCTTAAGTTACTGCAAATATAAAATTAACACCAAATATTTTCACAACTGTGGTATAAGACATGATTAATTTATCGATATTAATTCATAGTATATCTATATTCTTTTATATATTATCTCTATTCTTTTTAATAAAATATAAACTTAATAATAAATACAACCAAAAGATAAAACTATTTTCTATTTATATAATTTTTTTGCAGGCAAGCAACTATATTTTTTGCAACATGTTTACAAATGTAACCTCGATAGATCTAGTTTTTATAACTTTATTAATGATTACCTCTTTTATTATTTACTTAGATAAAAACTATAAATCTATACATTTACTGTTGTGTGTTTACCCAGTTAAGATTGTTATATTAAGTTTTATTTTATTAAAAAACACTGAAATACTGCCATTGATAGAAATTAGAGATTCTAATTTTATTCATATATTATTATCTATTTTTTCTTGTGATATTTTAATACTAGCTACATTGCAAGCTCTATTTTTAGGTATTCAAGAATATTTACTGCACCACCATAAACACTTATTGCCACTGCCAGCTATTGAAACTATGGAAACTTTGTTGTTTAAATTAGTCAAATTAGGTGTGCTTTTTTTATCTCTTACATTGGTATCTGGGTTCATATTTAGCATCAATGCCTATCATGCTGATATTATTGTTAAAACAATTATTACTTTTATCTCATGGTTACTATTTGTTGGCTTGCTATTTGGCAGGTGGCTATTTGGCTGGCGTGGTTATACCGCTACATATTGGATATTATCTGGTTCGTTGTTATTAACAATAGCTGCTTACGCTAGCTGGAAAACGTTTTCATATAAACAATTTTTAATATAATTTAAGTTGTAAGGTTTAATTCTAGCCCAATGAAATAGCCACTAAAAATAACTTAAAATCGATATCTTTAATGGGCTAGAAATACTGTATTGTGAGGTATAAAGATTATATATTTTGATTAGTTAATGTTTATAGCTGGTACAGCTGCACTAATTAAAATTAAAAGATATAATTTAAGAGTAGATATAACACTTCCAGAATTAACCTTAGTAGTAGGAGCAGCAGTAGGCTCGTCCATTCTAAATAAACTATAGCACTCTGAAATATTACTAGCTATGCAGTCATTTCTTGTATCATTAACTGGCATTATATAAAAACGGTTACAATTTTCATCTGCCAATGAAAAGCTATCTTGACAACAACTAATTGTCTTATTACAGATTGTATTATTAGAGCAAATTATATCTAAGTTTTTGTTGCTATCATCGCAATAACTTTTCTGAAAAGCACCATACTCTACATTATACGTATTATCTATACTGTTATAAGCAATTTGTGTACCACATATAAGTTCATTATCCATAGTACTGTTTGATACATTATTAGAAAATTCTTTAGTATAATTACCCATATTATTTATCATGGTCATTAAATTATCTCTTATAATAGTAACATTCAGCTCTTTTATTCTATATTCATTATTAAAACAGGAAATATTTTTATAAGGCATCATTGTAGTCGTACGATTAGTTGGTACTATAGTTGGCGGTATAGTTGTAGTTGCTATCATCTTAGTTGTGCTTGGCTGTATAGCACTACTCATTGACATGCTACTTGTAGTTGGGTATACAACGCTACTTATTGGCATACTAGCTGTGGTTGGTTGTATTGTGCTATGAATTGACATCATAGAAGTAGTTGGTTCTATCATATTAGTAGTAATTGTACTAATTGACCCTGGTGTAACTGTCATAGTTTCTCCAGAAGATGTAATTACTACTGGAAGACTTTTAGCAACCGCAATTATAGCTGATATTATTAATGCTAACTTCATAATTAAACTCGTTATTATTATATATGATATAAAAAAGTAACTGTTAGTATATAATTATTTTTTTAATACAACAAATTACTTGTAAAACTGCATACTTTTTTATCAACTATGTGTAAACAAAAAATAAAACCAATATATAACTTTTTATTAATAAAAATATTAATACGCATAGTTAAGTAAAATATAAATACACATCATTAATAATATACAAATATATTGACAAAAGTAAATATATTTTTTAGAAATATAACAAAGCACAAAAATATACTACTAATTTAAGTTATAATTTGTCTTTATTTTAGTAAAATATACACCTTCAGGCAGGCATTAAAATCATCGAGTTAAAAGTTTTACGATATCTAATAATTTATTTTTATCTTCGTAAAAAGTTTATCAAAGAAAGATGACTATTGCTAATTGCTACTGATAATATCGCATTGTAATTATCAGCTATAAAATCTAAACAGTTATTATTACTAATTAGTATTATATATATTAATTTTGCACTATTAGCTTGTATTAATAATGATAGCAGCTCGGCATGATTGCTTCCATAGCTTAAAATAGCTTTAAGTTTATGAATTGATAAATTTTTAATAAGTTGTAATACTACTGTTGCTTCTTTACTATTCAGTTTAAAACACTCATCTATTTTATCTGATGGTTAATGATTGTATAAAAAATTTCGGCAAAGATATTATATTTTATCAAAAAAGAAGCTTCATTTTTTGTTATTTTCTTTATTGATTGATTAGCATAATAATTCTTAATTTCATTAATAAAATTTCTTCTAAAGCTCTTATCAGTTAATTTATTTGTTAATATCAGATGCAGTTTTTTAGCTATTAAAATTGATTCTTCTAACATGTAGTGAATAGTAGCATCTGTAAAAAAATGCATAATTATCAATGCACTATTAGTTTGATATATGGCTTGAGAAGCCAAAGCTATACTAATTTCTGTTTTTTTATAATAGCAAGATAGTTCTAGATGTTGATTTACATCTATATTTGGTAGTTCAATAAAATCTAGTTGTTGTATATGTGACAAATTTAAAGTTATATAATTATCTGCATTAAAGTTACATGTTGTAAAATCATCTTGGTACTGATTTTGCTTAATAATCCAAAAAAATATATAGTCGATACTAACAATACTTACATAACTTTGAATTTGCTGATTATAAATATTTGCCATTAATATTCTTTCACTATTAGGCATTAAACTATTAGCTACCCAAAAATGTAATCTTTCTTGGCTGTTACTAAGAGAATGTGACATGCTCCCCTCCCTAAAGGAAGGGGCTTCCTAATTCACAGCGAATTGC
>CAKMZJ010000013.1 GCA_929200395.1 Candidatus Gorgonimonas eunicellae
TTACTTTAGCAGATACCTGACTGCAGTAAATCGTGCATATGTATTGCACCGACAATTTTCTTGTTAATATCTAAGCAAATTAATGAATTTATTTTGTTTTGCTTCATAATCTTAATGGCTTCTATAGCTAAAATATCAGCAAAGACAGTAATAGCATCTGTTGTCATTACATTAGCTATGCAGCAAGTATTAATATTTATTTGGCTATCTAAGGTACGTCGTAAATCACCGTCGGTAAATACCCCTAATAACATATTATTTTCATCTGCAACAGCTGTTATACCTATTCCTTTAGAAGTTATTTCTAAAAGTGCATCCTTAATAGTTGTATTGCTTGCTACTATAGGCACATTGCCAGCTGTACGCATAATATTTTCTACCCTAAGCAACAACTTTTTACCTAGTAACCCACCTGGGTGAGATAGAGCAAAATCATTTTCGGTAAAACCACGTGCTTGCAATAAAGCCATAGCAAGAGCATCTCCCATCACTAATTGTGCTGTAGTACTTGCTGTAGGAGCAAGATCTAGTGGGCAAGCTTCCTGTTTAACTGTAATATCAAGATTAACATGAGCAAATTTAGCTAGAGTTGAATTCTCATTTCCTGTAATTGTAATAACAGTTAAATTTAAACTTTTCAGTAATGGTAATAATGAAATAATTTCTTCTGTTTCACCAGAGTTTGACAATAATAGTACTGCGTCATCTTTAGTGATCATTCCTATATCGCCGTGATTAGCTTCACCAGGATGAATAAAAAATGAAGGACTCCCCGTACTTGCTAAAGTAGCACTAATTTTACGCGCTATATGTCCAGACTTACCTATACCCAAAACAGCGATACGCCCACGTATTTTAAATAATAGATTACAGGCTTGACTGAATTTTATATCGATCTTAGCCATAAGGTCGCGTATAGCATTGCCTTCAAGCTCAACAGTTCGTAAACCAGCTTTTATTATATCATCAGAATTCATGAAAAAATTTACTCTATTATAATTTAATACCATCACACTTATATACAAGTGTGACAGGTGAAGATACAGAGTTTGATAGCTTAACAAAATTAACTTTAACAACACAAAAACTAATTAATAAAAACTATGTATTATTAAATTTAAAAAATATGCCACTCTAGTTAAAATATTTTAAAGAAATTTAATTATATCCAAATTAAATTTTCTCTATAATGATATTATCCTGCTAATTTATTCATCTAAAAACGTACACAAAGGATGCATTCTAGATCTATGTCTTAGTTTACGTAATGACTTGGCTTCTATCTGTCTTATGCGTTCACGAGTAACATCAAATTGCTTCCCTACTTCTTCTAAAGTATGATCTGTATTCATATCAATACCAAATCGCATTCTCAAGACTTTAGCTTCTCTAGGAGTTAAAGTATCAAGAACAGCTGTTGTAACCTCTTTCAAGCCTTCCATGGTAGCACTTTCTAATGGAGAAAGCACCGAAGCATCTTCTAGGAAATCTCCTAAATTAGAGTCTTCATCTTCTCCAACCGGTGTTTCCATTGAAATAGGCTCTTTAGCAATTTTTAGGATTTTACGAATTTTATCTTCCGGCATATCCATATATTCAACTAACTGCTCTGGAGCTGGTTCTTTACCTGTAGTTTGCAAAATTTGCCTAGATATCCTGTTCATTTTATTAATAGTTTCAATCATATGAACAGGTATTCTTATGGTTCTAGCTTGGTCAGCGATAGATCTTGTTATAGATTGGCGTATCCACCAAGTAGCATATGTAGAAAATTTATAACCTCTGCGGTATTCAAATTTATCTACAGCTTTCATCAGCCCAATGTTACCTTCTTGAATTAAATCTAAAAATTGCAGCCCTCTATTGGTGTACTTTTTAGCTATAGATATAACTAAGCGTAAATTAGCTTCAATCATATCTTTTTTAGCTCTTCTTGTACGTGCTTCGCCTAAAGCCACATTTTTAGCAATATCTTTTATTTCATCTACACTTAGACAAGATTGTTTTTCAATATTAATAATTTTCTTTTGCTGTCTGACAACCTGATGTGCTAACTCTTGCAATATTACCATATTTGCAGGTTTTTCAGCGATAATATTGTCAATCCAGTTAAGATCTGTCTCATATCCAACAAAGCGTTTTAAGAATAATGCTCTAGACATTTTTGCTTTTCTTACGCATAAGTGCATAAGATTTTTTTCTGCGCTACGAATCCCTTCAGCAGCATTACGGACGCGTTTTATTAGATAATCACAAAATTTAGATGTTAACCTTATTTGCAAGAAAGAGTCTACAAGATCTTGAAAACATTTTTTAGCTTTTTCATGGTCATCGCCATGTGCTAATTTAGCTTTTTCGTATACTTTTAGCATCTTCTCAAGAGTAGCAAACTTAGATTTTGCTTCTTTGTAATCTAGCTCTTCTAGATCATCAGAGGATGACACTTTATCATTAGTATCTCTATCTTTATTACCTTCAGCAGAGGCTTCATCTACTTTAGCTCGAGAAATAGCATCTTCTTCTCCGATGTCACTATCTGAAAAACTGCTAATAAGATCGGATAGTCTTCCATCGTTTTCTAAAATAGAATTAAACTCATTAATAACACAAGAAATAGAGCCAGTAAACCTAGCCAATGCTTGCATTATGTCACACCAACCCATTTCTATGCGTCGAGCTATTTTCACCTCGCCTGCTCTAGTAAGAAGATCTACCGAGCCCATTTCACGCATATAAATTCTAACGGGATCAGTAGTTCTGCTAACCTCTTGCTCAACTCTAGCTAAAGCATCTACAGCATCTTCTGCGGTAGCTTCATCAGTAGCGGAGGTGCCCTCCATAAGCAAGGTATCTGCATCTGGTGCATTCTCAAATATGTTAATCCCCATATCAGTTATGGTATGGATTATTTCTTCAACTTGATCTAAATCAGAAATAATATCGTCTGGAAGATGATCATTTACCTCAGCATACGTTAGGTATCCTTGATCTTTACCACGAGCGATAAGTAATTTCAGCTTTGACTGTTGTTGCTGATTTTCTGGCATATCAACCCTTTAACAGCGAAAAAACATTGAATTTAAAATATAGAGGCTAATATAAACAGAAGTTATCGTTCTGTTTTGATTTCACACTGCAATAAGTGTAAAGACACATCTATAAACCTTAATTTGCTTTATAAATTAAATATAAGCTAAAATAAAACGCTAATTGTTTACAAAACTAGGTAAACAATAGCGTAATATAAATAAACGCTATTTCATGATGCGATTATTTTATAGTTTAAAATGTTTATTCCTATAAATTAGATCTCTAATTTATACAAAATAACAATAATAAAATTGAAACATCAAAAGTTTCTACTTTTATTGAGAAGACAACAAGTTTATTTATTAAATTAATTTAAGATTTATTTGTTATCTAATACAATACTGCATCTAAATTAATACTATGGAATAATATTATAAATCTAGTGCTTTAAGCACAACTTATACACTTTAAACTTGAATATACCCCTTTTCAATAAGTAATTTTTGGCTTCTTAGTAAACAGGTCTTATACTTTATAAGTTTAGTGATACTAAATTAAAAAGTAACAACAAAGTTTAAAAGCTAAAAACTGTAGCAGCGTTGGAACAATTAAAAAGAGTTATCTCATAATTAAAACACTTTGAAAGGCTACCCGCTCTTCTGCGGTATTTTGCCTTGAATTAAATATTGCTGCTAAACCCTGAAAAAGTGTATATTCAAAGGTAAAAAGTGTATATATTTCACTTAAAAATATAGACTTTTCTCTTTGGTAAATAAAATATTATCTCAAGTCGAACCTATTTGAAAATTAAAATAGTACATTATACTAAAAAAAAACATATTGTGTAACTTATTTTTAATAAAATTCAAATAAGCACTTTATTATTTCTTTAGTTTAAGCTGCCTAAGCTCTGTAAAAGCTTTGCGGTATGCTGTTTTAAAATTTAAATCTTCGCCGTTGCATTGTTCGTCAATTGGTTCTATTTTTGTAGTTAAAAAATTATTTTTGTGTTGCTTTTGTTTAATATCCCGCTTAATTCTAGCTAATATTGCTTTTAATTCTTTAACACCTTCCAAATTTTCACAGTCTTGTTCTGCTAAATCTAAGATATACTTACTATATTCAGTATTATACCAGTATCCTATTAAGCCACAGGGAGTCATCTTAGGGTTTGCACGTAATATTTTTAATAACTGCAATAACAGATAGCTATCCTGACCATTATAATATAATAAATTATCTATACTAATATCGATATGCTCTACCAAAGAGGGATCATGTAATAAATATTTTATAATATAGCCACATAAAGAAATTTTTATGTTGATTTTTTTCGTCGTTCTATTATATCTGTTAATTGTTTGACTATAAAAATTGGTGTTTGTGCTGTTATTAGCAACTTTTTTTTTAAAATTATCACTTTTTTGTATATTAACCCCAGTAAACTGAGATAATCTATTTAATATCAAGCTTTTAAATGTACTAAATGGTAGCTTATCTGTGTAAGATTTAATCAAGCTAATAAATTTTGCTTTGTCATCTAAAGAATTTAAATCTAAATTATTAGAAGATACAGAAAATAAAAATTGGTCTATACTGGTTAAATTACTATTTAAATATGTTAAAAAGTTATCTTTTCCCCGTTTACTGATAAAACTATCAGGATCCTCTCCTAAAGGTAACTTAACAAACTTAATTTGCCTGCCATCTTGCATTATTGGCAAAGCAGTTTCTAAAACTTTAATTGATGCTTTATGGCCTGCAGCATCACCATCAAAACAAAATATTATTTCTGACACGTAAGTAAATGCTTTAGATAAATGCTCTGTAGTAGCCGCGGTGCCTAAAGTAGCAACAGCATAATTGATTCCATGTTTATGCAAGCTGATTACATCAGTGTAGCCTTCCACTATTAATAATTTTTTTAAATTAGGATTTGCTTGCTTTGATTCATATAAACCATAAAGCTCTTTACCCTTAGAAAAAACCGGAGATAACGGTGAATTAATATACTTTATTTTGCTGTTTACTAGGCATCTAGCACCAAAACCTATACACCGGCCTGATGCATTGCGAATAGGAAAAATGAGTCGATTTCTAAATCTATCGTAGACTATTTTTTTTTCTTCATTATCTACTAATAGGCCAACTTCGATTAAATCTTGCTGTTTAAATGATGCTAGTTCTGTGCTGGATCGAATAAAATGCCAGTCATTTGGTGCATAACCTAAAACAAACTGATCAACTACATTTTGTGATAATAACCTTTTAGTTAGATAATCTCTAGCATTGTGTGCTTTAGAAGTTTTAAGCTGCTGATTATATAACTGCATCACAGTATCTAAGATATCATAGTATTTTTTATTTGGATTTGTCTTATCTCTATTACATTCGTTTTTATAAGATAATTGAACACCGAATTGAGAAGCAAGTTTTTTTACTGCCTCGGTAAAGTTAGAATTTGTGATTTTTTTTATAAAGTTAATAGCATTACCATTTTCTTGACAGCCAAAACAATGATACCTTTGACTACTAGTAAAAACTATAAAAGAAGGTGTCTTTTCTTGATGAAAAGGACAACATGCTTTCAGGTTAGCTCCTTCTTTTTTCAGCTTTACATATGTACTTATAACAGAAGTAATATCTATTTTGCATAATAATTCTTCTATAGAATTTGGAGAAATAAAGGTAGACATAATCGAATTAATAAAAATACTGTAGGAAATAAATACCTAGATAACGATATAACATACTAATTATCTATAAACTAGGCAGTTATAAATAGTTGTTTTCATCAGGACATTATAAGTTTTTAGTTAAGGCGACGTTTTACCTTGCATTAATTTTTTTGTGTAATACTAAAATTTAACATTTTGATCTGCCACCTGTATATTTAAAACTAGAAACTTATATCTTGAAGTGTTTTAGATATAATCTTGATATATTTTTCTACGATATTTTTAATAAAGTTACTCCTGCTAAAATAGTTATAATAGCAATTAACTTAACAGTATTATATAGCTCACCAAAAAATAATATACTCACAGCAACAGTTCCAGCCGCCCCAATACTAGTCCAGACTGCATAAGCCACACCCATAGGTATGCTTTTTTGGGCTAACCAAAAAAAGAATCCACTAAGCAGCATGCAACTTACCACTATACAGACACCTAAAGTAGTATGAGTATTAGTGATTTTAAATCCAATAGGCCATCCAACCTCAAAAACTGTTGCTAGCATTAAAAATATCCAAGACACGGAATATTGTCTCCTTTTAAATATACGTTTTCTGCCAATACATATTTTTATTCTGTTAGGATATATAAAGATATCTCATCGTTAAACCTATACACGCAGCAGATAAAAATGCTAGATTTCAGGGCTAAATAAAATGTCTAATTCGAGAAAAATACTGCTGTAATGCAATTGCATTTCAAAGTGTTTTAACGATGAACTAGAACTTTTTAATAGCCCCGAATGGTAAGGCTTTTAAGCTTTTATCTTGCGTTAGTATTTCTTAATTTAGTCGACACTAAACCTGCAAAATACTACATCGGCTAAAAACTTATAATCACTTGCTGAAAATCAGCATTTACAACCGCCATATGTATATACCCAACTTACCTTAAAACACTAACTTTCAGTAGAATCTACTTGGCAAGCTCTTAGAAGATATTTTATCATAATAATATACTATAACAAAAAATTTTAACTAAAGTATCTTTTTTAATTAACCCTACTGTTATATACACCTTTTTACCTGAAAATGCATATTTTTAGCAAGTAAAAATATAACTTTATCATGTTTTTATATTAACTTGCTGTTTCTATAGCTTCTAACATTTTTAACATATCTACAGTCTCTTCTACGTTATGAACTCTTAATATATGCGCACCTTTTTGAGCAGCTAACAAACCCAATGCTAAACTGCCAGAAAGTCTTTTTTCAGGAGGTTTGTTGATTACAGCACCAATTGCTGACTTTCTTGAAACTCCTACTAAAACAGGTCTATCAAGGCAATTAAATTTATCTATATTTTTAATCAAAGAGTGATCGTGGATAGGTTTTTTCCCGAATAACCCCCCACCAAAGCCGGGGTCAAGTATAATTTTATCTTTAGGAATTCCTGCTTTTATACAAACTTCCATACGTTTTTCTAAATAATCAATTACTGTTGTCACGACATCAGTATAATTAGGCTCAAAACCTTCAGGTGGATACTCAACTAATGAATGCATTAAAATTACAGGAATTTGTAATTTAGCAACAACATCAACAGCACCTTCAATATTTAATGCTCTGACATCATTAATTATGCTTGCTCCAGATTGAGCAGATTCAATCATAACTGTCGGGTCACTTGTATCTACCGATATTATGCAATTAAATCTTTTATTTATGGCATCTATTACAGGAATTACTCTATCTAACTCTTGTTGCGATGAAGCTGTTTTTTGTTTTTCATCTGATGTTTTCTCACCAATAAAACCATCTTTGTTATCTGTATAACCAAATTTCTTGACCCTTTTGCTAGTTGATTCACCACCGATATCGAGAATATCCGCACCATCTTGAAGCATTTTTTCAGCTTTATATAACGCATCGTCGACGCTATTACACCTACTTTCAGAATAAAAAGAGTCGGGGGTTATATTTAATATTCCCATAACTTTTGGCTTATTTAACAGTATGTTTTTATCTTTATAATTAATAGAGAAGTTTTTCATATAGTTAGTAGATTAAAATGTGATTAGTAAAAATTGATTGATACACCTATCACTTAAAGGTGTATCTAAAGAGTTAAAAAATATCTTGAAGGTTTTTTGTTGCCGTACTAAACAACAATCTAGTATTATAGCGACAACAATTCAGAGTTACCTCCAATTGCGGTAGTATTTACAGTTAAAGTCCTTTCAATAGCAAATCTTTTTAAATAATTAGGGCCACCTGCTTTTGGTCCTGTTCCCGACAATCCTTGCCCACCAAACGGTTGAACTCCTACAGTTGCCCCAATTTGGTTTCTGTTAACATAGACATTACCTACTTTAACACTAGAATATATTTTTTGTACAAAAGTATTATTACGACTGTGTATCCCTAACGTCAATCCAAATCCAGTATTATTTATATCATTAATTACTTGGTCGATATCGCAAGATTTGTAACGTATTATGTGTAATATTGGGCCAAAGACTTCTTTTGTTAACTGGTTGATATTATCAATTTCAAAAGCAATTGGAGCAACATAATTAGCTTTATGTGCATACTCAGGAAGTGCTGATTCAGCAATGAGCTTATGCTCTTGTTTCATTTTATTTATATGTAGTATTAATTCTGCTTTACTATTAGTGTCAATTACTGGCCCAATATCTGTTCTATGTAAACAGGGATTACCTACAATAAGCAATTCCATTATTCCTGCTAGTAACTCTATTACTCTATCTGCAATCTCTTCTTGTAAAAATAATACTCTTAATGCAGAACATCTTTGTCCGGCACTACTAAAAGCAGATGTAGCTACATCTTGTGCAACCTGTTCAGGTAGGGCAGTTGAATCGACAATCATAGCATTTTGTCCGCCTGTTTCAGCAATAAAAGGTACTATGGCACCTTCTCTGTTCGACAAACTGCGGTTAATCAATTTTGCTGTTTCTGTTGATCCAGTAAATGCAACACCTGCGATGCTATCATTTGGTATTAATACTTTACCTACTAAAGATCCAGGAGATATAATTAAGTTAATTACATCTTTAGGAAAGCCAACTTCATGCATTATAGCTATAGTTTTAGCTGCAATTAAACTAGTTTGTTCAGCAGGTTTAGCTAATACAGTATTTCCTGCTATTAATGCGGCTACTATTTGCCCAACAAAAATAGCTAGAGGAAAGTTCCATGGGCTTATGCATAAGAATACACCTCTACCCTCTAAGTTAAGCTGATTTAATTCTCCAGTTGGCCCTGGACAATCTAACGTTTTAAAATCTATTGAAGCTTGTTGAGCATAATAACGACAAAAATCTACTGCTTCTCTTATTTCATCTATAGAGTCTTGAATATTTTTTCCCGCTTCATGATGACATAACTTTATAAGCTCAGCTTTATTATCTTCTAGAGCAGTTGCAAGTTTATTCGATAAATCAGCGCGTTTAGATACATCTGTATTATTCCAATCATTGAATGCACTACTAGCACAATCTAAGGAAGTAAGTAATTCTTCTTTATCGGAAAAAGCTATTTTACCTATAATTTGTGATTTATCATAACAACAATATACATCGACGCTCTTGTGATTATCAAACTTGCTAACACCATTGATAATTGCACTTGATTTCCAGTGGCTAGTTTTACTGTTCATTATACTGTTTTCTAACCTATCCTTTTGAAAGTTAATATTAAGATTACAGCCAGTTGAATTTTTTCTTGTTTCACCATAAATATTTGCAGGCAAAGAAATTTTATCATTGATTAAAGTTTGATATTTTTTTAAGGTTGAAACAGGATTAGCAACTAAGCGTTCAACTAAAACACCTGTATCGAGAAGCTGATGTACAAAAGAAGAGTTAGCTCCATTCTCAAGCAATCGTCTAACCAAATAAGGCAAAAGATCTTTATGTGAACCTACTGGAGCATAGATACGCACATTACACTTATAATATTCAATAACTTGCTTGTATAGGGGCTTACCCATACCATGTAGTCGCTGAAATTCATAATTAGTATTTTTAGCTTGTTGTGCAAACTGTATTATACTAGCAACTGTATAAGCATTATGACTAGCAAATTGTGGAAATAGCTTTCCTGTTATTGTGCTAGATAACAGAAACATAGCACAAACTAAATAAGAAACATCTGTTGATTCTTTGCGGGTATAAACTGGATATCCTTCTAACCCTTCTTGCTGTGAATGTTTTATTTCGCTATCCCAATAAGCACCTTTTACTAAACGGATAGGAATAATAGCTTGTTGTTCTTTAGCTAAAGCATATAAATAACATAACGAAGGCAGAGCTCTCTTACTATAGGCCTGAATTACCAACCCTAGTTTGCCCCAGCCACGACAAATTTTATTACTATAAACTTCAGTAAATATTTCCAGCATTAATTCGTGTCTATCTTGCTCTTCTGCATCGATAGTTAAAGGGATATCATAATCTTTAGCAGATTTTACTAACTTTATAATAACAGGTACTAGTTCTTTAAATAATCTATCTTTTTGACTAACTTCATATCGAGGATGCAAAGCAGATAACTTAATTGAAACTCCTAAGTCATTGTTTTTATTATTGCTAGATGACTGTAATTGCCTTTCTTTTCCTATAGTTTCTATCGCTAACAAATACTCGTTAAAATAACGTTCGGCGTCTTGCCTAGTAACAGCTGACTCACCAAGCATATCAAATGAATAGCCATAACCTCGGGATCTTGTTTCTTTGCTTTTATTTAAAGCTTCAGAAATACTAGTTCCTAAAACAAAATGTTTACCTATTATTTTCATAGCTTGCAATACAGCCTTACGTATAATAGGTTCACCGAGCTTATTAATTAAACGTCCTAACATAGATGACACTGAGCCATCTTTAGAATCTAGCTCAATGATTTTCCCCGTTAAAACAATACCCCAAGTAGATGCATTTACTAAAATAGATTTATTTTGATTAAGATATTTTTCCCACTCTGCAGCTACTAGTTTATCTTTGATTAAATCATCCGCAGTTTTACTATCCGGTATTCTCAATAAGGCTTCCGCTAAACACATAAGCAAGACACCCTCTTTAGTATCTAAACTATATTGTAATAGTAAAGAATCTATGGTCTCTAATGATTTAGGGTCATTTCTAACGTCTGTTATCAACTTTGAAGCAGTAATTGATATTTCTTTATGATTTTGTTTTTTATCTATACTAGCTAACATGGAATGCATCCAAGATTCTTCATCTATGCAATAATTTTCAGTAATACTTTGCCAGATTTGGTCTTTAGACGCTTGTTCAAGATAGCTAGATGAAAAAGCATTTTGTATTTTAAACATATATGTATTCGACTTAACTATAATGTGATATTAACTTTCATAAAAGATGCACCGTATTTTTTAACTTTTATATAAAACATGCTAGAATACTGTACAATTTCCTTTTTTATAATATTAAATTTAATTGCCAATTATAACTACCAGAAAAATAATTTTAGTCATTATTAATATTTATGTTCATAATGTCAAGGATATAAAAATTTTAAAAATAAGTTGAAAATACGTTATTAGTCTACTGTTGTTTAGCAAGTCAGTAAAAATGCTAGATTTCACTAATATATTTACACACCTTTTACTTGAAAATACTTGTTTTAGCAAATAATTTTTGAATTATTAAACAATGTGACTACTTTGACTATTTCTATATACCTTCAGATAAACAGATAACAATAGGTTAGCTATATAATAATATACCTATTTTTAAAATACTTTGATATAATTACCATGTTAACTGCAACAATAGACATTTCAAAACTTAATCTATTGCTTTTTAATCAATAAAAATTTTTTAATATTGTAACTTAAACACTTAGTTTTGTGCTGTGTATTTTATGATTTAATCTACTTTGCTTTATATTTTTTTCTTAATACATTGGATGTATTTTTATGCTAGATCTAATTAATGGAATTCCTCAAAAAAATGTTTCCGATACCGCTGAACAAACAATTCAAAATAAAGCTAGAGTTGACACCCAAGCTTTCATAAATAACTCAGAAACAACATCTTTTAACAATATATCTTTAAATAATCGCGGAATTTCAAAAACTACAGACAACCCTTTTATTTCAAATAAAAATAAGGAAGAGCATTTGATTAAGCACTTCCTTAATGGGGGAAGTCTTAAGGCTTTAAGCTTTGATGAGCTAGTAAAATTATCTGAAATATATTTTTTTTCAAAAGATGATATAGCAGCAATAACTAATACTAATTTTATTGTATATTTATATAATAATCAGCATATAAAATTTGAAGACATTTCAGAACAATTAAGAAAAGATATTGCTATATTAGAATATAATTCTGGTAACTATAATTTTATTAAATATATCCCTTGCGAATATCAAACCCAAGACATGTTTAATGCTTTTTTAAATAGACTTTATAGTCATAAAATTTATTCTTTTAACAGCTATGGTCATTTATTTAAATATTTTTCTAAAGACTTTCAGACCAAAGAAGTATGGGATAAAATATTACAGTCTGGATTCAATATTTCTGATATCCAATTTATTCCAAAAGAGTTTCAAACAATAGAAATATGTAAAAAATTTGTAGCCGATATAACTTGCTTTGAGTTTTTCAATGAAGACATGAAAACTTTAGAAATGTATACACTGCATATAGAGAAAACTAAAAGCTTTAATTTGAATCTAATACCTAAAAAATTTATTAACTTATTACAACAAAAAATTATAGCGCGTATAACAACTACAAAATACCATGGATGTATAGAAGGATTAGAGTTACTACCTATTGAACTCCTAGAAAAACACCAAAATATTATTCTTCATAATTGTATGAATAATAGCTTATCACTAAATCAACTTCCAGAAGCTGTTATAACTGAAGAACTTTTAGCTACTATAGCTAACAAAGATATTAGCTATATTCCTGATAACTATCTCAATATTGAGATGATAGTATCAAAAATTGCTACTTTCGAATATTTAAATTCAAAAGAAGTAGAAATAATTAAAAGTTACTTTAACCGCCATAAAGAAAAAATACAACAAGCAGCTTTAAATCGTATTAAAGCTAGTTATCCTAATGTTTTTTCTATAATGCAATTATATCAATTTATACCTGATCATTTAACAGAGAAAAAATGTTTAAATCTTATTAAAAAATGCAACGGAGATATATATAACTACTTGCCAGATAAATATAAAGAAAATATAACTATTATTAGCCACATGCTAAACACCTATTTTTATAAAATGGATGGTTCAAATTTTAAGAATTTAACAGCAGAAACATGTCATAAAATTTTTGATCTACTTCCAGCTACTCCAGCCTGGGAAATAAATATTAGAAAGCACAAAGAGTTTATTAAACATAAATATGAGCTACTCTCTGCAATACCTGAAAAAAATAGAAGCCTGCAAGTATGGCTATATATATGTAATCATAATAGAAGAAATATATATCAAATTCCAGAACAATTATTTACTAAAGACGGCCTGATATTTTTAGTTGATAAGTATGTCAAGGCGAGTGATTTTATGGATATAACTTTTATGGAGTACTTATTTGAAAATAAGTTTTTTGATAATATAATCAAACAAAAAATTCTACAACATTCGTTACAATGCTCTGCTAGGTCTTCAGCAGTATTTTTGCAAATTATTAAATCTTCCAAAATACCCCATGACTTTAAAATTGAACTAGAAAAGAAAATGCGAGCAGGAGAGTTCGGGTTTAAAGAGCCAGATATTAAAGAATTATATGCTAAAACTAATCCATTACAACAAATAATAGACGCACCATTTGTTAAACAGTTGTTATCTAAAATTTATGAAATTGTATTTTCATTTCTAAACAACAGGGATTTACCTCTAGTAACACAATTGCTAAACCAATATTTAGAACAACCAATAACAGAATTTCCAGAAGACACTACAGAAAACATATTTAATAATCCAGTGCTAGTTGGTGGTAGAACTATGAAGGTTAATATATCAGATAGCCAAGCTATATTTTATAAATTTAGAAAACCCCAAGAAAAGCTACAAGACTTTGCAAAAGAAGGTAGATTTTTACGTTTTCTTGAGGAAAATGCTGAAGGTAAAAAATTACGTGGTTTATTAGAAAGCGATATTCCAAAATTAGAAAAAATGGTACGTATTCCATTAACAGATTTACCAGACTGTGTTACTGAGTGCCCAGATGGTATAGATATCACTGTAGATAGCACTGGAATCAAATATGTTGACCTGCTCGTTTATTCAGGAAGCAAGGGTTATTACCATTATGCCCATACACCAGATCTAGAACATCCTGAAAATCCTTATGAAGGACCACTAACAGGAATTTTAAAATCTATACATGATGTAGGAATACTTACCGCATTAGGGATATATCCAACTAGTATGCTACCTGGGTTTCATTTTACCGATAGCGATGATGAAAAAAAGCGTCCATGGACAGCATTACATATGTTAATTAGGCCTATATCTGCTGATGATAAAGGAGTAGGAGAATTTGGATTTCCAAGACGTAACGAACTATACATGACTGGCAAATTGGCTGATTGGTTTATCGCGACTGCTATGCCTGATATCGCAGTTACAGGGTTGCGTGATTTTGGTGATATTGAATTCTGGGGGCAAATACTAGAGCCCTTAAAACGCTTAGGTAGCAAAAATGCACAACTGTTTTTTGCTATAAAACAAATGATAGCAGCCTCCAATACTGTAAGTGAATGCTTAATAGCACACATACTAGTATATGCTAGATCACATTATAATGATCTCGATTATCATTATAAAAACGAACAATGTATTACTGAAACCACGGAAGTTATTAAACAAATATTCTCTGAATTTTTAACAGGTAGATTAAAGGCTGCAAACAAACCAAATACTTCCTTGCAACAGTTTTTACAATTATCTGATACTGATTATAACAATACACTCACTCGTATTGCCCAAGAGCTTGTATACTGGACAGCAAACCCTGATAATTCAGATGGTAATTATATAAATCATATTAAACAACGAAAATTACCAGAAGATTTATTTGATGATTTCGAAATGTTACATAATCCTAACTTTAAGATAACCTATAATCCAGAAGATCTAGGTAGAATAAACGGTACTTTTCCTCTGTTGGCGTATACAAATTTAACAGCTTTATTAAATACAAGACTACTTGAAAATCAAGTATAAAATTCTACAAGCTGAAAAATCATGCTACATAATAATATGTAGCTAATTTAAAATATTGTTGGTATAATACTCATTAAAACTGCAACAGTAGAAATTTCAAAAGTTAATCTATTTCTTTTTAATCAATAAAACTTCTTTAATGTTACACACTTAATTCCGTGTTATGTGTTTTATTATTTAATTTACTTTTCTTTATATTTTTTTATACATTGGATGTATTTTTATGTTAGATCTAATTAATAGAACTCCCTCAAAAAGTGTTTCTGGAATCGCTGAACCAACAACCCAAAATACGGGTAGATCTAGTATCCAATTTGTTACCAACAACTCAGATTCAGTTAGAGTAGGAAATACTATATCTTCTGCTAGTGATATGCTTTTAGAGAGTCGTAAAGTCACGACCTCTACAGAAAATCCCTTGCTTACAGATCAACTCTATAAAGAAAAAATTATTAATTTTTTTATGGCTGGTGGCAGTCTTAAAACTTTAAGTTTTGATGAACTAGTAGCATTATCTGAAATATATATTTTTTCAAAAGATGATTTAATAGAAATAAATGATATTAATTTTATTAAATATTTATATGAAAATCAAATTATTAACTTCTATGATCTCCCAGAAGAGCGAAAAAAAGATATAGCAATATTAAAATATAATGCAGGTGAATATGAATCTATTGAAGATATCCCTGCTAAATATCAAACTCAAGAAATGGTAGATAGATTTTTTAACGCTTGTGATCATGATGTTATTACATGTTTAAAGGAGTACGGTAGAATATTTAAGTTTTTTTCTAAAGAATTACAAACTAGAGAAATGTGGAGTAAAATATTACAATTTCAATCAGAACCGCGTTGGAAGTATACTATTTTTTATGCTATCCCCAAAGAATTTCAAACCATAGAGCTATGTACAAAACTTGCAGATAATACGCGTCAATTTGAGGATTTCCATGAAAATGTTAAAACTTTAGAAATATGTACACTTTATATAACTACAGGTATATATTTAAACCTAAACTTAATACCCCCAAAATTTATTCCCCAGTTACAACAAAAAATTATAGAGCGTATAACAAGTAAGTCATACTATGGAAAGGTAGAAGGATTAGAATTATTACCTGTTGATTTATTAAAACAGCACCCAGATATTATTCTTCATTGTTGTAAAGAGAATGAATCACTGCTAAAAAAACTTCCAGCAGCAGTTATAACTAAAGAGATGATAGCTTATTTTGCTAAAAAAAATATTAGTTGTATTCCTGATCAGTACATTGATATAAATATAATATTATCAAGAATTGCAACCTGTAATTCGTTATGTGATGAAGAAGTAGATATAATCAATAATCATTTTAAAATTCATAAGCAAGAAATACAACAAGCAGCTGTAAAACGTTTTGATCGTAAAAATGTAAGGCAACTGTATAAATTTGTGCCTGATTATTTGACAGAACAACAACTTTCAATTCTTATTAAAGAAGATGTACGGATATATAAATATTTACCTGATGAGCTAGCAGATGATCTTAAAATAAGCATTATTGGTTCTGTATTACAAAATCGCTTTTTTAAAATAGATGAGCTAAATTTTGATAATTTCAGTAAAGAAATGTATCAAAAACTTTTTGATTTATTCCCACCTACTCCAGCTTGGGAGCTAGACGATAAAACACATCAAGAATTTATTTGGCAGAAAGTAGCCCTACTTAAGACAATACCTGTAGAAAAAAGAAGTTTACAAATATGGCTATATTTGTGTAATCACAACAGAGAAAATATACAGCAAATTCCAGAACAACTATTTACTAAAGATGGCTTGATGTTTTTGGTTGATAAATATATTAAAATAAATGATAGTATAGATTTAACTTTTATAGAGTATTTATTTGGACATAAATTTTTTGACGACAACATAAGGCAAAAAATTTTACAGCACTCATTACAAAGTTCTGCTAGATCGTCAGCGGTATTTTTGCAAATTATTAAATCTTCTAAAATACCCCATGATTTTAAAATTGAATTAGAAAAAAACATGCGAGCAGGAGAGTTAGGGTTTAGAGAGCCGGACCTTAAAGAATTATATGCTAAAACTAATCCACTACAACAAGCAATAGATGCTCCATTTGCTACACAGTTGTTATCTATAGTATTTAAGGTAGCATTTTCTGGAGAAAATAACATACAGTTACCTAAAGAGACACAAGCTTTAAAAAAATATTTAAAGCAACCAATAACAGAATTACCTGAAGATATTACAGAACATATATTTAACAATCCCGTTCTAGTTGGTGGTAGAACTATTCAAATTGATATCTCTACTAATGAAGCTATGTTTTGTAAATTTAGAAAACCAGGAGAAACGTTACAAGAATTTGCAAACGAAGGTAAGTTTTTGGAATTTCTTAAAGAAA
Source organism: Candidatus Gorgonimonas eunicellae (assembly GCA_929200395.1). Taxonomy (GTDB): domain Bacteria; phylum Pseudomonadota; class Gammaproteobacteria; order Pseudomonadales; family Endozoicomonadaceae; genus CAKMZJ01. Next base: position 17,363 of record CAKMZJ010000013.1, read on the forward strand.
ATCCTGAAGGTAAAAAATTATATGGCTTATTACAAAGCGATATTCCAAAGTTAGAAAAAATGGTTCGTATTCCAGTAGATAAATTACCTCCTTGTGCTTTTCAGTTTACAGATGGTATAGATATCTTTACAGATAAAAATGGAATCAAATATGCTGATATGCTAGCTTTTGTAATAGATAAAAACTATTATCATTATGTCCATATACCAGATCTAGAAAACCCGCAAAATCCTTATAAAAAATCAGAAGCAGCTCTAGCTAAAGCTGCTTACGATTATGGACTTCTTACTGGAAAAAAAATATATCATACTAGTGTATTGCCTGGATATCATGATATAAATCCTAGAAATGAAGCAGGCCGTCGCATTCGTCCATGGGCAGTTCTACATATGCTATTTAGATATATAGCTCTTTTCCATAAAGGACAAGGAGAAATAGGCTACCCAAGACTTAACGAACTAAATATGACTGGTAAACTTTTTGATTGGTTTCTCGCGACTAGTATGAATGATATCGCAACTACGGGAATACGTGATCTGGGCGATGTTGTAATTTTGGGAATGTTAAACGACTCTATAAAACGATTAGATGGCGAAGATGCAAAATTATTTGGTGATATCAAACAAATGCTAGTTGCAGCCAATGTTGTAAGCGAACAACTAATAGCACTAGGGGTTCTATTCGCTAGATTACATTTTAATGACCAAGACGATCATTATAGAAACGAAAAATGTATTAGCCATACAGTTGAACAACTCAAAGAAATATTTTCTCAGTATTTATATGGTAGATTAAAAGCAGCTAACCAACCAAAGATATCCTTACAACAATTTATGCAGTTATCTGATGAGGATTATAACAATACCTTCACTCGTATTGCTACAGAGCTTGTATACTGGACTGCAAACCCTAATAATTCAGATGATAATTTTATAAATCATATTAAACAACGAAAATTACCAGAAGATTTATATGATCATTACGATATGCTCGATAACCCTGAATTTGAGCTAAAATATAGCCCGAAAGATCTTGGTAGAAGAAACGGTACTTTTCCTCTATTAGCATACACAAATTTTACCTTTTTATTAAATACACGACTACTTGAAAATAAAATATAAAACTCTACAAACTGTTACAATTAATAACTATTGTTGCGATTATCTCGCAAACAAATCATAGCTACATAATAATATGTAGCTATATTTAACATGCTATGGTATAATTCTGACGAAAACTGCAACAATAGACATTTCAAAATTTAACCTATTTATTTGTAATCAATAAAATTTTTTAATATTACACATTTAATTTTGTGTTATGTGTTTTATTATTTAATCTACTTTGCTTTATATTTTTTATACATTGGACGTATTTTTATGTTAGATCCAATTAATAAAATTCCCCAAGAAAGAGTTCTCAGCACAGCTGAACAAACAAGCCAAAATGAGTATGGAGTTGCCACCCAAGCTTTCATAAATAACTCAGAGACAATACCTTCTAACTGTATACCTTTAGATCATCGTGGAGTTACAAAAACTACAGATAACCCTTTGGTCTCACATAAAATCACGGAAGAACATTTTATTAATCACTTTCGTAATGGTAGAAGCCTTAAAACTTTAAGTTTTGATGAGCTAGTAAAATTATATGAAATATCTATTTTTTCAAAAAATGATATGGCAGAAATAACTGATACTAAATTTATTGTATATCTATATGATAAGAACCATATAAGTTTTGATAGCATCTCAGAAGAACTAAAAAAAGATGTTGCTATATTAAAATATAATTCTGGTGATTATAGTTTTATTAAATATATCCCTTATGAAGATCAAACTCAAGATATGTTTAATGCTTTTTTAAATAAGATATATAATAGTAATAAAGATTATGCTTTTTACGGATATGGACCTTTATTTAAATATTTTTCTAAAGACTTTCAGACTAAAGAAGTATGGAACAAAATATTACAGTCTAAATTAAACATCCATGATATAAAATTTATGGAAAGCTGCCAAAAAGTTAATCATAGAATTAAAGAATATCCCAAACAACATCAACAAGTTATATTTATTGATACCGATTTTGCTTTTCTGAATACAAATAAGGAACTGGTACTATCACTATTTGCTAAAGACGGTATTTATCTTAATAACGATGGCTATGCTATCTAGACAAAACTAGTATCTGCTGCGATAGTAAAACCGTTATAGCTGCTTATATACAGGTGGCAGTTGGAAATACAGGTTTTTAGCAAGAGGTTATAAGTTTTTAGCCAAGGTAGTTTAGTGTTAACTAAATCAATAAATACTAACACAGATAAAAGCTTATAATACTTGCACTTCGGGGGGCTACTAAACAGTCTTATAATAAAATCATAGATTAAGTACAAAATATTACTTTCATTGTGCTAAATGCTCAATGTCCTGTATATGATCTTGAAATAAAAGATGTGTTTATTTGCAAAAAAATAATCAACATGAAATACTGCCTAAAGTCTTGTTGTATCAAAAATATTTAATAACTCTCACAGGCTACGTTTTTTAGACTTCGACTTAGTTACTACTTTTTGCTTTAATACCACTCAAGCAAAAAGCAGATACCTTGTCTACAAACCTAAAAAGTCTCACCCAAATTCGCATCTTGAGGTAGAAGATGTATATAACAAAGAGATAATAATGAAAAATAAAATCTTGTTTTTTTTAATGTTGTTAATGTGTTTATTTTATTATAATTCTTATGGATTAGTGGATGAAAAAATATCATCTACAGCACAAAATAATACAAATTTATCTGGCACTATAATAACTAAAGAATATAAGTCAGATATTCACGATTATACTGAAAGTATAAAAAGTTTTAGTTATGTCGACCTTGAAAGAATACCGAGCAAAATCAAAGATAATTATCTTAGTAACTTAACAGAGATTACCGATGCATATTCTGCTATGCATTATGTTTTAGTACCAAGAGTAAATGACACAAGTAAAGAAGTGAAAACAAATTTTTCTCCTATATATAATATGGAGCGACTTCTTAGCAACCGTTATCATTATATATATCTTTCCCTCGCAACAGGAAAAGAAAAAAGTAATATTTTAAATACTTGTAGTACTATAAAATCTGCACAATCAGTATTATCTAATATAACATCATATGTGAATAAATATGATTTAACAGATATATTTAATGATAACCAAATAAAAAAAATATTCCATAATACAGTGGGTAATTATGGTTTGTTTATGCCAGAAAATTTACATAAACTAAATAATTTCAATGGTTTTGGTAGAGTTTTTCCTTCAGCTGTAACAACTATAAATGACCTTTTATTACCAATCAATGAGCATATTACAATAAAAGATATCGATAAAGAAAAAATACAACAATTACAGTTAATAATATTTAATGCTGTAAAACAATTAAAAACTTTTATTTTTGTTGACGAGTTTATTGGCTATAATAACTTAGGATATGCACGTATGCCAGTTGCTTTGATTGATCGTGTATCTTTAGATGAAAATCAAAATATAACTCTAGATTTATTATTTTTTAATAAGTTTAATAACAATATAGATAAATATTTTGACTCTTGGAAGTTTATTGAAGCAAAAAATCATTTGTTAACACATGATGATTTAAGATTTTTATTTTCTGATTTACATGCTTGGGAAGCAATTTGCTATAAATTTAAATCATGTAATGATTTTTCTATAACAAATACAGTTAATGATGCCTCCTCCGCCTTAAGAAAATATTATTTTATGCTAGATTCTACAGAAGTAATATCAAGAAAATCTCAACTTCAAAATAGAATATCATATGATATGCTAGAAGATACAGAAATAACTGCAATTGATAAAGAATTATTAAAGAATTTATACGATAATTTTACACCATTATTATTTAAATTAATGAAAAATTACCAACAGTCTGCTGATTACGCCTTATATGAGCAAGAGTTAATAACCACTAATAAATCTGCTGCTGAGGTAATGAAATTTTTTATTTATGCTATTACATCAAGAATAGATAATCAACATGATTATAAAAAATTTTATTTCGATGGAAGATCACTTTCAGGCAAAGAATATATTTCTATTATTTTAATGCAATCTATATTAAAAGATGTTTTAAATATTGATCCAGGCATTTGTAAAAAATTACTGCACTTTAGTTTAAACGATGCAAAAACTAGTGATATAAACGATAATTTAAAATATGCGTTTAATAACATTAAACAAAGTGATAGCTCTTTTATTGATAATGGGTTACATAGTAATTTTAGTTGTTCAAATAAACATTCACGTGATAGAAAACAATTATATAATAAATTCAATAGATGCGAACATTCTGAATATACAGATAATAAAGTAATGTTCAAACTTAATTGTTGTGATAAGTATTGGTCATGTATCATTTGTCACAATGACTATGCTACTAAAATGATTAATCCGTTTTCAATATGCCCTAAACAAAATAGTATAGAGTACTTAAAATGTAATGAGTGTAGTAACGAACAAAAATTTACTGCTGATACTGGTCATTCTTGCCAACAATGTAATATAAAATTTTCTAAATATTATTGCGGTAAATGTAATCTTTTTTCAAGCATAGATGTAAATATACAACATTGTGATTCTTGTAATACTTGCTGGAAAACAGATAGCACACAAAGTATTCATCATTGTAATACATGCAAGATATGTGTAACTAATTTTGAAAATCATAAATGTAACATTGTATCAGTTAATGAGCCTTGTTTATTGTGTTTAAAAAATATTACAGATACAAAAGTTATGCTGACATGCAAGCATCAGATGCATAAAAAATGTTTTAATTTAATCGATAAAAATGGAATACCTGATTGCCCTATTTGTGGTATTAGATACAAAAAAAGATTCCCTTGTGGTGGCTGTATCACTTTTCCTTGAAGATATTCAGTATTCCTTTTTTCAAAACAACAAATAACTTTTCTTCAGAAAATTGATAAGATTTTTAGCTTAAAATATGTTATTTCGTAGTTAATAAGTAAAATAACAACTCAGTAGCTTTGTAGATTAACAATATAAGTATACGTCTAGTAAATGAAGATGTAAGTTTTAGCAAGTGATTATAAATAGCCAAAGCTAGGCTTTGGCTACAAGCTAATAATCAAGTATTGAAACAATGTGTTATATCTTATAGTTCAAACCATGCAGTTTTCCAATCTGAACCTACTCCAGGTTCAAATTGTGTTGCTGACTTTGACCATTGCTTACAATAGCCACTATAAGGAAAAGGTCTGCATTCATAAACTTTGCCTGTTTTATTGTGAAATACCTTTGTATTTGCAGAATAACTAGACAAACTTTCTGGAAAAATAAAATCGTATTGCATATTAGTATTTTCTTTTGAAACATCAACAGTATAAGTTTTTTGTATTAAGTTACCATGTTCTGGTTTTGCTACAAAAATAATATTATATTGACCCTCAATAGCGTTATTATCAGCTAATGAGAGGCTAGCGTGGTCGTTGTTAATAGTTATCGATTGATAATCAACTTCTTTGCCATTAGGATTTACTAGTTTTACAGTTATGCTATATTTTGCACTGGTCTTTGCCATAAAATCTAGTTTTACTTTACCATCTTCGATTTGATATTCTAATTCTAAACCTACTAATTTAGCTTGTGTAACAACAGGCAATTCGGTTATTTGTATTTCTACATCTTCAATGCCACTGTCTGGTTTTGTATAAATAAAGTTGGTATCGTAAACTGGAGTTATATTTCCTTTGCTATCTTGCACGCCAGCAATAAGGCCTTGATCAGAAGCATTGATAGTTTTAGCTAATAAATACGGCCACATTTTACTATCACCTTCATGTGATGAGTTTATTGTTAGTTTATCTGATAAACTAAGATTTTCACCATCGGCATTAAACACTCGTGTTTGTATAATATCACCTGGGTTTAAATCTACCGTAGCATTGATAGTTCCTACTTTGTTTAGATTACTAACTAGGGTCTTATCAGAGTTATCATCGTTATCGTTGTCGTTTATGATATCTACATCTATAACTTGATAAAAAGTTGCTGGGGTATCAGCAACATCCCAAGTGCCTAAAATTACATGATATCCGCTTCTATCTGCTGGTACAATGCAATGATGAGTAACTTCTTTTGGTGGTTTTAGCCCATGTACTTCAATCGAGCAAAATGGTTCAGTATCAAATGATGCTCTTGTTAATGGCTTATTTGGATTCCAATCAGGTTTGGTAAGGTAATAATTCCAATTTTTAGTAACATGATTTGCGGTAAACCTCCAACTAAACTGATTACCCCCTGGTTTTATTTTTGTTTTTATCCAACGGCTTTTGGTTTGTTCATTTAGTTGTGAAAATTGTGGCAAGCCCGCACTAGCAATATTAGCATCAGCTGGTCCAGCATCAGGAAAACCATCTGGACCTTCAACGCTTTGTGGTTCATATTGAACCGGACCACAACCGATATTTTGACCTAGGTTACACTTATAAGATCTAGACTGCGGTGCGGATATATACCCATGAGAAAAAGAGAGTTGAGTAAAACATAACGCCCAAAATGTTATTAGTAAACAATTTATATTTTTTTTTACCATAATGCTTTCCTTAGCCTTTTAACTCTTACAACAATTATTTTTAGTATATAAAAAATATTGATCTTTTATTTTTATTATTTATAGTAAACAAATATACATCTTAAAGCATAAGGTGTATATCAAGTAATAAGAATATTTAAGGACTGTGTAAAATCCTAATTGATGTTATCGAACGATTTACATTTATATTAATAATTATACTTTATCTATTTAAACATACAATAATGCAATTTCATCTATATGGATTGGAAAGTATATCATACCCCTGAAAATTTTTGGTATTGAGATAATACAAAATGATCCGTCATACCGCTAATATAGTCAATAATAAGCCTTACTCGGTAATACCATTCTAAATCGTTAAGCTCTACGGTAGAATAATTACTAGCAGCCAAATTGATAACCGTAGATTTATATACATCTACATATTTTTCTGGTAATTGCTTAAATAAATACCCCTCAAGAATACCGCACTGATGATTATGCTTGTTATTGGTTAATTTTAAAAAATCATCTTTGGTTAATTTTAACAATACAGCGTAGGTATTAAGCAAACCTGTTAACGCGGCATAACCACGAATTTCCGGAGTTTCTTTTTCTGTGCTAGTAAAAACATGGCGTTGAGCTACTATTTTTAAGGTTTCTAATGCATAATGCTTTGCTGAATCGCCATGAAAAATAGCGTCATCTAAAGTACCATGAAAAATTTCATTGTGAAATTTAATATAATAATCAGCCGCATGTTCTATTAAATCTTCAGTAAGCAGTAATCTTAAATTCGTAATAAAATTTTTATCTTCTTTCGCAGTTTTAGATGCTTGATCAATAATATTAATTAGATAATCATTAGTACAAGGTTGTTCTTTCCAAATAGCAACAAGACATGTTTTCAACTCGGATACCGACAAAATATTTTTATCTATCGCATCTTCTAAATCAGATACACAATAGGCGATATCATCCGCTGCTTCCATAATATATACTAAAGGAAAACGACAACCAGTTTCGATTTGCAATTGTTTATTAATCGTTTCTATTAATAATTGCTCGGAATAAAAAAAACCTGGTTTTTTACTCATATATGACTGCGCAGTATTATTATTTTTTGTATAGCAATAAGCAGGTATAGTATATTTTATAATACTAGCTACTTGTGATAACAATAGGTTTAATTTATGCAAACTATGAATAATTCTTAAGCCTTGAGCATTGCCATCAAATAAAAGTAAATCTGGTAATAAATAATCAGTAAATAGCTTAGAAGGTTTATGCTTGTTTTTCATTGCTTGACGGTAACAACCATCTAAATTGTTATTTAACCATGTACAAATAGTTGTTTCACCAAAATGACCAAATGGCGGGTTTCCTACATCGTGTAATAAACAAGAAATTTCTACAATATTAATAAAAACTTCGGTAAATTCATCTAAAGAACTTGCAGATTTATCTATTTTAGATAAAATTTTACGTGAAATACTGCGACCTATTTGCTGAACCTCTAAAGAATGAGTTAGTCTGCTACGTACAGATGCATTAGCTTCTAACGGATAAACTTGGGTTTTTTGTTGCAACCGCCGTAATGCTGCCGATTGTATCACCCTTTGTCTATCTAACTCTGTATTATCAATAATTTCCTTTATATTTGCTAGTCTTTTATCAACATAAAATCTTTTATTACTTAATTTAATTTTGTAATCATATTGTTTTTTCATAGAAAGACACCTTTTAAAATTACCCTATTCATCTTCTAGATGTATATACACACCTAATAATTTATTATTCTATAATTGTTTTGAGCAAAAGAAATATTAGCTACTTTGAAATAAATATAGTATTAGATATCTACTCATTTTATAAAATATGTTAATTTATGTATAGTCTTTATTTTAGATCGTTTGTTTCTAAAAAGCTCAAAAACTGCGATCTATGACCAAGACAGTAAAATATGCTATAAATATACTTTCTACAATAAAAAAACTAAAGACGGATAATTATAGTCAATAAATATACTAAACTTTTTTAATATCTTCTTGTCTACTTTAGATTGAATGTTAGAGAGCATAAATCTTTTATTGTTAATAAAAACAATCTACTTCCATTGATATCTGAAGAAAAAATCAAGATAAACAATTAAACAAATTTAAGAAAACAAATGGATATAAAACAAACTACTAATATAGAAGCTATTAATTCTAATATAAATATTACAGAATATTTTCCTAATGAAATTTTACAAAATATATCTTCTAGACTAGATACTCCTGATTTGTCTAGTTGTAAGCTTCTGTGTAAGCGGTTTTTAAGTGTAGTTGATGAAGTAACAAAAAAAAATTTCACTTCATTAGCTGCATTAAAAAAACACCCTATGTTATCTGTAGATTACTATAAATCAGTTACACGTAGCTGGCTACAAACAATAAATATGCCAGATACAGAAATTAGATCTTTAGATGAAAAACTAAATAATGATAATTTTAGTTTACAATTATTTTTTCAAATAACTGAATATATAGCCACAAAAGAAAATATTGTATATGAAAAAGAAACTACTTTATTACATCCTTTAGGTAGTTATATTCAATATAACGATTGTACTATATCTTGTTATTTAAGCCCTACGGCAAATATTATTGTTAGTATATCGCAAAATAATTCCTCTAAAGTTTGGCGTTTATCGGCTGACAAGTGGTCATTAGAAGATACTTTAAATAATTATCATAATAATGAAATAGCCTGTATAAATAATATTTGTTTCTCTCCCGATGGCCGTTTTATTGTTACCACTTCTAATTTTAGTTTTAACATATGGCATTATGCAGATGGGCATTGGCAAGTAAATGCTACGTTTAAAAATTTATACTCTCATAACTTATACTTTAGAGCAGATAGCAAGCGATTTATCATTATACCAGACGGTCATCTAGAAATATATGATCTTATTGATAACAAATGGCAACTAGTAACGGACAATATATTAGATATAAAAAAACTAAATAACATTGATCCAGATTCCTGTAACTCTACTACATCTTATATAAAAAATAATACAAAAATAGACCACTGGCTACATACAGTAGTACAAACTTATGTTATTTCTGCATTTAAAAGTAACTATCTATCCCAACCTTTTGGCGATAGGATTATGACATTACTGCATAGTAGCGATTGGAAGACTTGGAGCAACCCTGAATGCGAATGTAGTGGAGTAAATTATACGTATACTAGTTTTGATATGAAGTTGTTTATGATGTCTGGTCGTACTGGCCATCTAGGAGAATATACTATAATACTGCAACTGCAAGATAATAAATGGCAAGAAAAAATAAAAACTAGTGGGTTAACAAGATGGGCATGCTTTAGTTTAGATAACAAAAAAGTTATTTTATATCAAGAGCATACTATTAAAAGATCTATAGTACGTCGCAATTTTTTTTGGGATTACGATACCGAATACAAATCAATAGTTTATAATATTACAAAAAGTGGTCTCATTGAAACATTAGATTTAGGTTGTGTTAATAGTGTTATTTTTAGTGCAGACTCCAAGTATATAGCTAGCTCTACAGATTCAACAGTAAATATATGGCAAGAAACAACTAATAATCAACAATCTAGTGAGCAGCAATTAACAACTTCATGGCAATTAATAACTAGTATCAACAACAATGAAAAAGTAGCAAATATTAATTTTAGTCTAGATAAAAGACTATTAATTATAATGCTTCAAAGTGGAGAAATAAATATACACCAGTTAAAATAGCTTAGCGTTTTAGAGGTATAAAATTAACAATGCTATATTTTCATCAGCTACAAGATTATACAAGTATCACTTCATGTTTCTATTTTATACTAAATTTTATAAGCTAGAAAGAGTCAAATGTATTTATAATTTTATGGATTAAAATAATATAACTTATATTTTAGAAACAAGTGATTGATAATTAAGAGTTTTTATGCAAATAACTAATAGCCTTCAACAATTAACAAATATACCACCTATTATAGAAAACATATCTTCAATAGAAAATAATACAATACCTATTCAAACTAACAACAAACCTACTGATTTTCCTATAACTACAATCAATGAACGTAAATTACAACCATTAGCCAATAACGACTATTTTGCTGAAAGTATGCCGTTAGTAAGTAGCTTGAATACCGAAGAATTTATTGAAGTTACTAGAAGAATCAGAAAAAGCGAATTAGAATTTATAAATAACCAGTTGAATTGCGTTAACAATCAAGAATTAGCTAAACTACAACAAATTAGCCAGCAACCTGAATTAATATTAACAACAGAAAATGCTTTTTTTAGCGATAAAAAATTCCCTTTTATTATATTAAAAGCATTGCAGTTAGGTATTTTATCTGTATTTGAATTTGCAAGCTTGCAGACTTGGCATGAAGTTTATAACGAGCAAAAATTACTAAATCCTGAAACTAATCCCCAACTATACAAATTATTTAATACAGATAATAGCTATAATGAAACAGCATGGGAAATTATAATCTCAACCATAGAAAGCTGTAATAATAGTTTAAATAAAAATGTGCTTCAAATAAACAGTTCTGAAATTATATCAACTCTTAAACAACAGTCGCCTTCAAATTCTGCTGTCAATAATTGCTTTATATTATTTCCATTAGCTACAGCTATTGATAACAATAGTTTATATAAAAGACTACTGAATTCTGGCATGAAGTTTTTTGCAATTTATCAAAACAACAGAATCTCTGCTAGCATTACTTTATGCCAAAACTTTTTAAATGCAACATTTATTAATAATTTATGTAAAATCAACCCAGTTATAGGGATAAGCACACCACAAGATATCAGAGATAGCGCATATTGCTTACTACGGGATTTTGCTATACCTTTTCCTAGTCATCCGTTTCCTCAAAAAGTGCATGGATATTTAGTTAAAGAAATATTAGAGTTTCAGCTTCATGATATTTATCATGTATTTCATATGTGTTTAATGACTCCTGAGGCTATTAAGTTTTACTTAACAATTGGTGATGCTTTGTTAAATTTAAGAAATAAATGCGATGTAACAATTAAGCTATTAAAGAAATTAGCCATTCTAAAAATAGATAAACTAGATTCTTTCAAAAACAAGTTAAAAAAAATTAGTCCACGTAATGCAATTAAAGCAGAAAAATTATTATTTAATGAATTTTATGTTTTAAAAAAAGTATTAGATAAGTTAAAAACTATGCGTAAAGCTTATGGACAATTAAAGTTTGAAATGTATGATGCAGATGTACGTCATTTTGAAAATAGAGAAACAAAATTAATATATAAATATGGTAAAAATGGAATTTTTATGCTTAATATTATTTTACTTTTCATACGCAAAAACAAAGAGTTTCCTGTTTTATCTGGGTTAGCGGCACAACTAGCAGGAAGAACAGCTGTAGAAGCAGCTAATAATATGCTAAATATGCATGAGAGTTGTAAATATTTTATAGATTATTTTAATAATGATTATACTGGCACTCGAAAAGAAAGCATTCTTAATTTTTTAACTGGTGGAATAAAAGCCCTTGAAAGTTAAAATATTTGTTTGCACAATTCCCGCTTTACAGCCATATACTTTGTGCTAAATAAATTATTTTATGTGTTTTAAAGTTTAATCTTTCGAAAATTTAGTTTTTTTTAGCACCTTTAATATCTGAGATGCTTGTTTGCGCAACTCTTTACTATGAGCATCTTGATTCTTAGACTTAGCAGCACTATCATAAAAAATCATAGCTCCTCCAGTGTCACCTACAGCTAAACAGCATTCACCACCATGAAATGCTGGCTTAGGGTCATCAACATTTAGCATTGTGGCATGCGTATAGCAAAAATTTGCTTCTAGATATTTTTTTAATCCTTGCATACAAGCTCCTGCACCCATAGAAAATTTAGGCTCGTTATAATCTAACAGACAAAGTATTCCAAAAAAATGTCCTGCTTTTTCATACTCGCCATCTTCATATAAAGAACTTGCAAGTTTATACAAGTTTTCTATGAGTACTTCAACATCAAGATAATCGGAAAGAAAAAACTTAAAGGGAATACCTAAAGACATAGCCTTGAATAGAATATTAGTTTTTTTTTGATTATTTGCTTTATTTGCAGCCATATTTAACTCCTAGCCTTATATACACTTTCCATCTGCCACGTGTATAAATAATATTGCAATATAAAGTAGCAAAATTTAACAATATATGCTCTATTTTTGTGCTTTAATGCTATCTAGCAAGCAACTAAGTAGCGATAGCACTGTTAACAACTAAAGTATAGCATATTGCATACTTTATTGTTAACAAGCTGGAACTCAACAGCTAAATAGTTGATTTAACATAGCTATAAAATTAATAAGCCGTAATTAAAGAAAATACCTAAACTTACTTGATAAACACTACATCCATGATTTATCTGTTTGATTAAATATTTTCGGATCAGTAAGCATATACAAGTAATTATTGTTGCTAGAATATTTAAAGGCTTCTGAAATACCTTTTGCAACTGTTCTAATCATAGAATCAGACTCTATACCTATTTTATCAGCTACATCTAATATCTTGCTTGCTATTGGTGCAAAACTCTTACTTATAGCATCGCAATAATAATTAAAATGTGCTTTTTCTCCAGAAAACAAACCATGAGAAGATAGCTTTTTTATATCTCCGGCAGAAAACTTAATGCTTGTGTCTATACTTTCAGGAACCCCCCAATGATTGCTAAACTCAAATGGCCCCTTATTAGCAATATCACGAGTTAGATAAAACTTCTTTTTAAATTTATCAGATCCTTGTTTTTTAACATTAAGTAGTTCTGTCATAAATGCTTGAAGGAGATTAGCATATATCTTAGTAGAAATTATTAATAGTTCTTCTTCCCCGTTCTTGCGTGCTTTATCTATTGTACATGCTAGACCATTTAGAAGACGATCCGAAGAAAAAGGCGCTGCATCAGTTTCAAGCACCTTTAATATATTTTCATCACAACCTTCCAAGAAAATTTGAAGTTCCATAGCTGTATTAGTGCCACAATATTGATGCTTTACCTTAGTATCTCTATCAAGCAGGTATACGAAAGATGTTGGTTTATCACTCCTATAACTCTTGTTGTAATGTAAATAATTATAAATAACCTTTCCACCACATGTTACATGATCCATGTGTGTATTTATATCAGTCAAAAAATATTCTGAAACTGTAAGAGTTCCAGATACATTTAGTTCCTTTATATCCTTCCAACCATTGAAACGGAGGTAGTGGTGAAATTTTTCGCTATACTCTATTGTTGCATTTCCATTGATCTCTAGTTTTTCTATACTGCTTGAAATAAGAAATTTAGCGTTTATGTCAAAATCACCTGAAATATTCATATAGGCTATTGCTGGAAGCTTACCTAAAACCCTAATTAGGTGTTTAACACTTTGTTTATTAAGCATCGCACTTGTAATTTTAAACTCTATCTTGGGGTTAAGTTTATAGATAGAAATCAGCTGATCTACTGCATTTTTATAAGTAAAATCTATTGTATCATCGATAATTATTTCATCTATTGCTTGCATTTCTTCCGGTGAAAAACTACCTGTAAGAAATTCATTAGCTGTAAGTTTTAAGCCATTTGTTAACGGATCACTTAAAACAGGTGCTGCAACTTCTGGTGATGCAACTGCACCTTTAACTGCATCATTCTTAGGTTGATTAACTGGATTTTCAGAATATGATGGTGCTGTTGGGTGTATTGGTGTTGATGAATCTCGTGCATCTATTGGTTGTCTCTTGTTAGCAATATCTGCAAGAGAAGCTGCATTTGCTGCTGAAGCTATGTTTCTACCTTCTATATTAGTTTGGTTAATATGAGGTTGATTAAAATTATTAGAGGCTTGGTCTACAAAATTTGTTGCCCCTACCGCTGTAGCCCCTGTATTACTAGTTTGGCTAGTTGAAGCTTCAGATTGTTGAGGTGCTGTTGGGTATATTGGTGTTGAAAAATCACGAGTATCTAAGCGTGGTTTATTCCAAGTATCTGGCATATTTTAAACTCCATTTTAAAATTTAAGTATATTAGAATGTTTTTATAAAAGGCATTAGAAATAATTTAATAATCCATTAAAAAAGATATGTAATTTTAACAAATTTTTAATTAAGATAATTTTAAGTGGATACATCTTGTCTAAAAAATACATTCTAATATTTAATTTATTAAAAATAATTATGTGTTTTAAGTAATTGCTTTTATAAAAATAAATTATTAAGTTAGCTAAATATTCTTAGCTGCAACATTGTAACAAATACAAACACAAATACAAACACAAATATTATTTTCCTTTGATAGAACAAGTGTATTCATTTAGAATGTTGTCGATGATATTTTGTTGTTGTAATTCTTTTATTTTAGCTATAAAATCATTTAGATCTATAATTATTTTATCTACTAATAATATTTCTACAGCATAGTACATAATAGCTATTACAATTACCTTTTCTATATCAGATATTTTAGAAATCAGCTCGTTATCTATAACATTTATTAAATTGGTATTATCTGGGAATTTAATATTTCTTTTAATCCGCATATAGAATGAATTTTTTAAATAAACTATTAAATTTTCTATTATAAACGTTTGATAATATTTTATTTTTTCAGTAGTTATGCTATTTTTATAATAATCTATATGCTTATTAAATATGTTATATTCTTGATCATATGCATTATATATTGCAAAAAGATAGCTAGTTTCTTTTTTAAATTTACTAATACAATTTGTTAATTTTAAGTTGTAATTGTTTTCATTATCGATTAGAACTAACAAATTTTTTCGCTTTACTAGAGAGCTAAAAGTTGTCTCATTAACATCGATATCACCTGCAAAATTTATTTTTTTTTGATCGTTAATAATATTTTGTATATTTAAATCTAGTTTAACTATATCTTTAATAATACCAGAAATATTAATAATACTAGCATCCATGGCATTACGATAATACAATAAGCTATTTAATGATGTTTCTGTTTGTTGCAATATTGAGTTAGTCTTATCCCTTAATTTGAGCTGCATGTTGGTTATGTTGGCAATAAGTCTGTCTGGATATTTAGCAATGTTTTTTACTAATATACTAACAATACTGTTAATAAATAAGTCAAGATTATCAAACTGTTTTTTTATAATATTTAAATCGGGGATACTAAAGTCTATATTTCGAACAAACTCATTAAATAAAAACATTATCTCTTGAGTTAATTTTTTTTTAAGGGTAGATTGCAATACAATGTTTTCATATTCTACTAAACAAATTAAAGAATGTATTTTATAGAGAACTTCTTGTGGGTTGTAATGAGGGTTTTCTTTTTTATAATTTAATACATGTTTTATTCCTAACATTATTTTATTTGCTATTTCTTGTTGGTAAGATGCTATTTGTTTATCAGTAAATATACCTTTTATTGCAATGGCTGTTATAACATCACTAAGATACTTTATTTCTACTGGCTGTTTTACTGTTGCTAATAGTTTTGTTAAAACAATATGGAAATCATTATTAGAGAGTTGTCTTATTTTGTTAGTATCTAGGTTTATTTTTAAGAAAGCTTCGTTATCTGCATTCTCTTTAAGAGAATCTGTTATTGTTTGGTTAATATATAGTGGTAATTTATTTTCAATAAAGTACTCCAACATATTTAATAGATTGTTACAATTGGAAACCTGAAATGTTAAATTGGAATTTATAACTATGTAAGCAGATGAAATATATTTAACTAAGCTATATAAATTGTTGTAATTAATGCGGTATAAGTTTTCTATTCTATATTTATGACTTTTTTTACATATGTAGTTATATTTTATTTTAAATTCACTTGGATGCAATGAAAGCGACTTAGTATCAGAAGTAGATTTCTGTATTTTCTTATTACATTTTTTATTTATAATGTAAGTTCCTTTATTTTTATATATATAACTAAAACTTTGTAGTGGTTTTAAATCAGTAATATCGTTGTAATACATATTCCAACCTTCAGTTTTATTATATTATAATAGCTTTACTTACAAAGTGCTTTCTCTTTAAATTTTTTTAGAATATTTATTAGTTAAAAATAGTAACAATAGCTATCTTATTTAACAAGCTAAATATTACTAGAATGATAAAATTATTTTATAAGATATTTCATAAATTAGTATTTTTCAATTTTACATTGAATAAGAGAATTAAAAAGTGCTTTTTGTTCTTTTTCTGATAATAACGTGTTATTATTAAATCCTGCAGTAAAATCGTTATATTGTTTCTCAGAAAAGACATTCTTATTTTCTAAATAAGCGTAAATATCAGCAATAAGATCTTCAAATTTTATTGCAAATATTTCAGCAGCAGTAGATGATAATGTTAAACTTTTATTATAATCTTTAATATAGTTTCCTCTCTTAAAGTCTAATAACATCATATCTTTAAGCTCAAATGCTATACGTATAACTTCTTCAGCAAAATTTTTAAAATTATGAACCTTCTCCTGTTCACAGTCTAAAAGTATGTCATTAAAATAATTTAGTCTTTTATAAAGAAACTGTTTAAGTAGATTATTTGCTGACTGCACGTTATTTTCATGTTCATAACGAGCCATTTTTTCTATACAAGAAAAACATTCATTCATTTTAATAGCGATTGTTGTAATATTTGAAGCAAAAGCAGAAACAGTAAATAAAAACATTAATAAAAAGCCTGCAATAATTTTTTTTATATTTGTCATAATTTTTTCTTATTTAAAAGTCAGTTAAATCATTTATGTTTGTTATTTTTCTTAATATCAAATTAAGAAGTGCCATTATAGCGTAATATTTTCTGCTTTGTAAAGATTCTAGTAGCTATTAGTTAAAATCTATTAGTGAAAAAAAAATAATTTTAAGGTATAATATTAACTACATTGCAGTCTAATTTTGCTATACAAGTAACTCTTTTGGAAATGATCATAATTTAAGGATTTTTAGCTTTTCAATAGCGGCTGTAGCTCTTAATTTAACATAAGTGGGTTATTCAAATAAACCGGAAAACATGAAATGTCAGCAAAAATACTTAATGGAAAAGCTATATCTGAGCAGATAATGCACAATTTAAAAGCTAAAATTGCAATAATGAAGCAACAAAAACAGCAAATCCCAGGTTTAGCAGTTATTTTAGTTAGCTCTGACAAAGCCTCTGCTATTTATGTAAATAAAAAGAAAGAAGCATGCAAGCAAGCTGGTATTATCTCTGAAGAATATAATTTACCAGATACAATACCTGAAATTGAATTAGCTCAACTGATTAAAAAATTGAACTCTAGAAGCGATATTCATGGGATTTTAGTGCAATTACCTTTGCCAAATCATATAAATACAGATAAAATAATGGAATTAATCGATCCTAAAAAAGATGTAGATGGTTTTCATCCGTATAATGTTGGTAAACTATTGCAACGCAAGCCACTGTTACGCCCTTGCACCCCTAAAGGCATTATGAAGCTATTAGCTCATACTAAAGAAAACTTAAAAGGAAAAAAGGCATTAATAATTGGAGCATCTTCTATAGTAGGTAGACCTATGGCGCTAGAATTGCTTATAGCCGGGTGTACCACGACTATTGCGCATAGGTTCACTAAAAATCTAGATGCTGAAATAAGCATGGCGGATATACTCATTGTTGCTATAGGTAAACCCAATATTATTAACAGTGCAAGTATTAAACCTGGAGCTATAGTAATAGATGTCGGTATAAATAGAACCGAAAGTGGTAAAATAGTTGGCGATGTACTATTTAACAGCGCTAAAGAAAAGGCTTCATGGATTACACCAGTACCAGGTGGTGTTGGTCCTATGACTGTAGTCTCGTTAATAGAAAATACTATCCAAGCAGCCGAGCAACATCAAGCTAATACATTATGATAAACATTCAGCATCTTTACACATTATTAACTAACTATAAATACAGGTATCTTAGTTTTCTACTATTGAGTACAGCTATTATAGCAGCTGATCAAATAACTAAGTATGCAATTGCAAATTATTTGCAATACGGAGAAAATATAGAAATAACTCCTTTTTTTTCTATAATTTTAACCTATAATTCTGGTGCAGCTTTTAGCATGTTAAGTAATGCCGGAGGTTGGCAGCGTATATTTTTATCTTCAGTATCAATAATAGCTGTAGTTTTTATATTAATTTGGATGCTTATAGATATAAAAAATAAAAGAACCATATGGGGGTTATCATTTATTTTAGGTGGCGCTAGCGGTAATTTAATTGATCGTATTAACACGGGGCAAGTTACAGACTTTATTCTTTTTGGATACAAAAACTGGTATTTCCCCGCATTTAACATAGCTGATACTTTTATAAGCTTAGGTGCTGTTATCTTAATAATAAATTTATATTTTCAAAAAAATAATTTAACTAAATAAGTTATATACAGCAGGGATACAAAACATGAAAGAAACTATAGCAGAAGGTAGTAAGGTAAAGATGCATTTTAGACTATCTCTAAAAACAGGAGAAGTTATAGATGAAACTTTTAATAAACAACCAGCAGATTTAATTATTGGCGATAACAGCCTACCTAAAAACTTTGAAATGGAATTACTAGGGTGCAAACCTAAAGACAAAAAAAAGGTTTTGAAAACTAAAGAACAAGCATTTGGTAACATCAATCCTAAGAATATTCATGTGCTACCAAGAAATAGATTTTCTTTTAAGGAAAACCTAACAATAGGTACAGTAGTAGAATTCACTGACGCTAATGATAACCCGATTCCTGCGGTAGTAATAAAAAATGATGGTGAAAATATAACTGTAGATTTTAATCACCCCTTGGCAGGAAAAGATATTTTTTTTGAATTTGAAATACTATCAGTAAGTAATTATAGAATTCCAGCTAAAAACATAAGTGCTTATAAATAATTTTTTTGCTGATTATATACATTTTAGAATTTAAGGTATAGAAAGAAATAATTATGTCATTAACAATAAAACTAGCAAACCCACGCGGTTTTTGTGCTGGAGTTGAAAGAGCAATCAATATTGTTGAGTTAGCTTTAGAAACTTTCCATACTACTATTTATGTAAGACATGAGGTAGTTCATAATATTACAGTAGTAAATAATTTAAAAAGTCGTGGTGTTATTTTTGTTGATGAACTACATGAAGTACCAGATAATTCAATAGTTATTTTTAGTGCACATGGAGTTTCACCAGAAGTAGAAGAAGAGGCAGAAAAAAGACAACTGACAGTATTTGATGCTTCTTGTCCATTAGTAAAAAAAGTACATATGGAAGTAGTAAAATTTACCAAATTAAATATGGAGTGTATATTAATTGGCCATAGTGGTCATCCTGAAGTTATTGGCACTTTAGGTCAATATAAAAAGCAAACTGGAAAAAATATGCACTTAATTGAAACTAAGGAAGATGCTGTTAATCTTAATATATCCCCAAATACCAAGCTAGCATATGTTACCCAAACTACTTTGTCGGTAGATGATACCAAAGAAATAGTTGAAGTATTACGCTCTAAATATCAAGATATCCACACACCTAAAAAAGATGATATCTGCTATGCAACACAAAATAGACAAGATGCAGTAAAGCTTCTAGCTAAAGAGGTAGATTTATTACTTGTTGTGGGGTCAGCAAATAGTTCAAATTCAACTCGGCTAAAAGAATTAGCTATAAGATGCGGTACTAAAGCATATCAAATAGACGACGAAACCGAAATAAATAAATCATGGTTAAAAAATATTAAAATTATTGGTATTACCGCTGGAGCATCTGCACCAGAACACTTAGTACAGCAAATAATACAACAGATTAAAAGCTGGTATAATTGCTCAGTAGAAGAACTAGACGCAGAGAAAGAAAATATCAACTTTATGCTACCTAAAGAATTACGCTTAAAACAATTAAGTTAACTTATTTTAAAAAGTTATTTAGTAAAAAGCAATCAACTTAAAAATATTATCAATAGAGATTTAATCTTATTATGCTACCTGAAAAAGTAAAGCAATTGCTATTGCAAAAATTTAATGATGCAACGATTAACATAACTGGTGAAGGTTGTGACTTCAGTATTAAAATAATTAGCAATATTTTTGTTGGACTACGAGCGGTTAAAAGACAACAGTTAGTGTATAACTGTCTTGACAACCTAATTAAAACTGGTGAACTACACGCAGTTACCATGAATTTACTTACTGTTGATGAAGCAAATAATAAATAGTTTTATA
>CAKMZJ010000014.1:0-8835 GCA_929200395.1 Candidatus Gorgonimonas eunicellae
TTCAATTTCGCTATAATCATTCATTTTTTTTATTTTATCAATAACCGTATTCATTGATTGCAAGGCCGTTGCTGAGTAGCGTCCAAAAGTCCAAACATCGGGGTTACAGCTAGCATTCATAATAAATTGACAGGGCTGACTTAAATAGGCTACATCATGTGTTTGATCTTGAGCTAATAAATTATGCACTAAGTTGCTCTTAGGAGTTGGGTCTGCCGATGGAATACTTCTATGTATCCATGCTCTACCATCACCTTCTATATAGATGCGTAATTTAGAACTTTTTTTAACTTTAGGTATCCAAGCTTGCAGTGGCCAAGGGATATTGGTAAAATTGACAATATTCATTGGGTTATATAATGCATTCGGGTTGATAGCTTTATAACGCGGGGCAAAACAGCCACTAATAATTAAACAACTAAAAATAATTAACACAGAAGATAATTTGTTATATAATTTCATTTATATTTAATCTCGCTTATTAAAGTAACTAACTACTTTATGAAGTAATTATTGACACAGAGTAAATTGATCGGGCATTCATTTAGTAATTAAATTATTTTGCTTGTTGCCACTTGGAAATTTTATGGAAAATTTGAATAATATACTAGAAGAAGCATTGATAGAAGTTAACAAAGCATCTTCTTTTGCTTTACTAAATGATATTAAAGTAGAATACCTAGGGAAAAAAGGTAAATTAACTTTATTATTACGTAATTTAGGATCTTTAAGCAAGGAAGAAAGGCCTAAAGCTGGTCAGTTAATCAATGAAAGCAAGCAAAAACTAACAATAGCAATAAATAATAAACAACAGCAACTTGAACAAATCGTATTGCAACAAAAATTAACTAGCGAAACCATAGATGTCACCTTAGAAGGTAATGGCCAAGATTTAGGTGCGCTACATCCAATAACACAAACAACTGCTAAAATATGCGGTATGTTTCAGAGTTTAGGATTTAAAGTTGAGTCAGGTCCAGAAATAGAAGATAACTACCACAACTTTGAAGCTCTTAATATTCCTAAGCATCATCCTGCACGCGCAATGCACGATACTTTTTACCTCGATGCCGACTATTTATTACGCACACATACTTCCCCAGTACAAATTAGAACATTAAAACAATGGGCAACTAGCGGTGAAGAGTCTTTAGCTATTATTTGTCCTGGTAAGGTTTATCGCTGCGATCACGACCAAACTCATAGTCCTATGTTTCATCAAATAGAAGGCTTGTTTGTAGCTAAACAAACTAGCTTTGCAGAATTAAAAAGTTTACTTACTGAGTTTATCCGTAATTTTTTTGTTAGTAACGAGTTAAAAATAAGATTCCGACCTTCTTATTTTCCTTTTACCGAACCATCAGCTGAAGTAGATATCGAATGGGGCAAGAACCCAGATGGCTCCACTAAATGGCTTGAAGTTTTAGGTTGTGGCATGGTGCATCCACAAGTTTTAGCTAATGTTGGTATTGATACCGAAATATATTCAGGATTTGCCTTTGGTTTGGGAGTAGAGCGTTTTTGTATGCTGCAACATGGAATAAATGATTTAAGACAGTTTTACGATAACGACATACGCTTTCTAGCTCAGTTTAAATAGACTTAACAAATTTTCTAATTAAAAGTGGAATAATATGAAATTTAGTGAAAAATGGCTTCGTAATTGGATTAACCCTGATGCCAACACACATGAAATAGCTGAAGCCTTAACTACAGCGGGCTTAGAAGTAGACGACATTAGCCAGCAAACTGCTGAGTTTTCTAAGGTAATAATTGCCGAAGTAGTTAATCTTGAACCTCATCCTCAAGCAGACAAACTAAAAATAGTAACAGTAAATGCTGGCAATAATCAGCTAGTACAAGTGGTATGTGGTGCTAATAATGTTAGCAAAGGTATAAAAGTGCCTTTTGCTCAGGTTGGTGCTAAATTACCTAACAATATAAATATAGAAAAAGCAACGCTTAAATCAGTAGATTCCTTTGGTATGCTATGTGCCGGAGATGAGCTAGGACTAGAAGAAAAATCTACAGGTTTATATATTTTTGAAGATCAAGCTCCTGTAGGCACCGATGTTGCTGAATTTTTACAATTAAATGACAGCATAATTGATATTGACTTAACTCCTAATCGTGGCGATTGTTTAGGAATTATGGGCTTGGCTTGTGAATTAGGTGCAATATATGACCAAAGTTCTAGTTTACCTTATACAGAAACAACGGTATCTCGTACGCCAGATGATTTTGAAGTTATTGTAGAAGATACAGAAGCTTGCCCACGCTATACATGTTGCCTTATTCGTAATGTTAATATTAACACAATAACCCCTAGTTGGATTAGCGAACGCTTAAGAAGAAGTGGCATTAGAACTATAGATCCAATTGTTGATATAACCAATTATGTAATGTTAGAGCTAGGGCAGCCACTTCATGGTTACGACTTAGCCAAAATCGATAATAACATTCAAGTAAGAATGGCTAAAGATGGCGAAAAACTAACTCTACTAGATGGCAGTACAATTGAATTAACTAGCGATACTCTAGTAATAGCTGATGCTAACAAAGCGTTGGCTATAGCTGGTATTATGGGCGGTGAAGATTCAGGCGTTACTACTGCTACTAAAAATATCCTGTTAGAAAGTGCATTTTTTAATCCAGAAGCAATTGCTGGAAAAGCTAGATCATACGGCTTACACACAGAATCTTCACATCGGTTCGAGCGTGGGGTCGATTTCGAACTACCACAAAAAGCTCTTGAACGTGCTACACAATTAATTCTTGATATCTGCGGTGGTCAAGCTGGAGCAATTATAGATAAAACAACAGCAGAAAAATTACCTAGCCGTAATCAAATCACTTTAAGAGTAGACAGACTCAATAAATTACTTGGTACTACAATTGAGAGTAGCTATATTCAAACAACCCTACAACGCTTAGGATGTTCAGTAGCTCTAGCTGCAGAATCAGCTGATACTTTTACAGTTATTCCACCGAGCTGGCGGTTTGATATAACAATAGAAGCTGATTTGATCGAAGAAATAGCCAGACTTTACGGTTACAATAATATCCATAGTGACACCAACAGCTCTAGATTTAACTTTTCAGCATTAAAATCTGCTAATGAAATGGAGTTGACTCCACATAAATTATTAGCATCTAGAGGTTACTATGAAGTAATTTCTTATAGCTTTATCGATACCAAACTAGCACATATTTGTAGTCCTAAAACTGCTAAATTAGAATTAGCTAATCCTATTTCTAAAGAGCAGTCGATAATGCGTAACTCGTTAATTCCTGGATTATTACAAACTGCAAAATACAATATAAACCGACAACAAAACCGCATAAGATTTTTTGAAATTGGTCAAATATTCACCACAGAAAATAACAAAGTTGCAGGAAATTCATTTGCTATGCTAGTAGCAGGAAACGAACTTCCAACTAACTGGAATAATCCAACTAAAACTGTAGATTTTTATACCTTAAAGCAAGATATAACCATATTATTACAGTCTAATAATAACGCTACTATAAGCTACGAACCTGCCACTCAGGATGCCATGCATCCTGGACAATGCGCAAAAATAATCCTCGATGGCACTGTTGTTGGTTATTTAGGAAAGATACACCCTTCAGTTGCGACTAAAGCTGATATTAGCCAACAACTATTTATAGCAGAAATTAACTACGACGCTATAACCGCTAATAATATAGTAGCAGCTAAACCAGTATCTAAATACCCTGAAGTAAAAAGAGATTTAGCTTTTTTAATTGACCAATCAATTATTGCACAAGATGTTATCAATTGCATTAACTCGGCAGCAACAAAAAAGTTAGTCAATTGCAGTATCTTCGATGTTTTTAGTAGTGATAAACTAGCTAAAGGCGTAAAAAGTATAGCTATTAATTTATTTTTCCAAGACATAACTCGCACCTTAGAAGATGCAGAAATCAAAGCAGATATCGATAGCATCATCGATAATATGCAAGCTAAGTTAAATGCGAAGTTGCGTGATAGCTAATAGATACATAAATCTTGATGAAAACAATACTAGTATTAAACGGTCCTAATTTAAATTTACTTGGTTGTCGAGAAGTAAATTTTTATGGGGCTGATAACTTAAAAACCATAGAAACTAATTTGCGAACACTTGCAAATCAACATAGTTATAGTCTAGATTTTTTTCAAAGCAATCATGAAGGCGAGTTAATAGATAAAATCCAACAAGCTAAAAATAGCAATGTCGCAGCAATTATTATTAATCCTGCGGCCTATACGCATACAAGTGTTGCGATACGTGATGCGCTACTAGCAGTTGATATTAAATTCATTGAGGTGCATATCTCTAATGTTTTTAAGCGTGAGAGCTTTAGACATAAATCATTTTTTAGTGATATAGCTATAGGTACTATATCTGGTCTAGGATCACAAGTATACGAACTTGCCTTTTTAGCCTTAGTAAAAATTTTAGCTTAATTTTTTTCTGTAATAACAAACTCCTGTTGTAGTTCTTTTATTTTTTCCTGCATTAGATATAAAAAACTTGCGGTACTCTTATTAGCTAACAGTACAGATTGCAAATGATACTGTTGAACACCAATTATCATTTCTACTAACTCTTCTGGAGATATTGTTGCGTTTTTCTGTAATTTTTTTATATGCTGTTTTATTTTATTATTATATTGTTTCATTAATTTCAATTGCTGCATCGAAGTTTTTTTTTGCTCCTCAATTATAGTTGCAATTTGTTCACGCTTAGTTCGTAGTCGTGGGTTTATTATCCCAAAAAGTATACCTGTTGTTTCTGGTTTACCTAATTTTATATCTAACATTCTTTTTTTATTTCTATAAGTGCTAAATTTATCTTCTATAGAATCTACAAGCATACTAAAAAAAAACATGTAATACCCATGAGACGATACAATAGGAGTTGTAATAATATTAGTAATATTGCCAATATCTTGTTTCATTACAAGATGCGATAATAAAACTTTACTAGAATATTCTAATGTACTTTGTATTCTATCTTTAGCTACATCTTTACAACAATAAATAATATTTAACAAGTTATCTTTAATTATATTTTTAGACTGCTGTTTTTCCGACACAGAGTCTTTTATCTCACTAGTATCTGTATTTACAGCTAATAGGCTAATAAAATTTATTTGTTGCTTTAGCCCTTTAGATTCTACAACTTTATCAATTATTTGTTGCTGCTGCTCTAATGGCAATGGAAAAAAAACTTCGTTTAACCTAGGTATAAATGTTTTTTCAAATTGAATGGAATTATATTCAAGTTCTTTCATTTCTAAAAAATACATTCTTTCATATAGTTGTAGATATTCTGTTATGTTTTGTTGCTTAATTTTTATTTTTTCTTTATTTTTAATCTTATTAATTTCATCTTTCAAAGTTTGCAAACTATTGTTATCTGTTATAGTTATTTCTTGCTGTAACTTTTCCATCTCTGCATATAGGTTACGTATTTCAGAGGAATATGTGACATCAAAAAGAAAAGCGTAATATTCTCTTAATTTTTTTATTGTTTTAGCTTCATCAGTAGATAATTCTTTATTACTATTTAGTATCTCTAAACCTCTATCTAAATTTTTTGCAATATAACGATTCGCTAACCCAATTTTTACTCTAGTTACACCAAAAGCAATAGATGAATAAAGAACTGGTAGTACAATTAAAAATGCTAAACTAATCGCTGCATAAATAGGAGCTATACTAATAATTGGCAGAATGAAAATAAATATAGCAAGAATCATAGGAACTATCTTTATTGATATATCATAACGTTTATTAAGTAACTTTCTTTTTGCTCTATCAACAACCTCCGTTGTAGATAGTTTACCTGTAGTAGTTTCTTGTATGTAAGATATGTCTATTTCATCAAGATAGACATTAGAATTATCAGTTTGTATTATATTAGAAGCTCTCTCATCATCTACATTAGTTACTATTTCTGTATCATCATTAACATCTTCTTGTTGTCCCTGTTTAAAATTACTTCTTAAGGAATTTTTTAGCTTAACTATATCTTCAAATGATATTTTAGATATGTTTTCTATATGTAACGATTTAGCTATTCTAAATACTTGTGCCAAACTATCTGTTAATTTAGTTTCATCATTGTTAACATATTTTAATGCAAAATAGGGAAATAACTGATAAATAACATGTTTGGTAGGAATTTTTTGTTTAGCTTTAAGGAAGTCATAGGCGGTAGTATCTGGGTGGATTATTAAAGATTTATTTTTTTTTAAATATTCTTTAGCTATATAACTTAATTCTTCATCACTGCTTACAGTTAAAAAATGATCTATATTTTCTATTTTTCTTGCTTCTATATCTGTATTATCAAAATTATCGTGAAGCAAGCCTACATCAGCACTTTGTGCTAAGGATACCGATGGCTCATGATACTTTTCTTTAACCTCTTTTTTATCTTTTTTTTTATTATCCTTTGGTTTATCTATATCAGAACCTCTTACTGGATCTAGTGATGACACACTCGCCTCCCCTAAAGTACTTCATAATGTATAGTATTTTAAATAAGAGTATAGTTTATAAATACAAGTTTACAGCAACTAATAAAGTATAAATTAATTAAGTTATGGGTTGAAAACATATTAAATAATCCCTATATATGGTTAATCTATAAGTAATTAAGTTGTATCTAGAGAATGCTACAACATACAACTTTTAGAAAACTCAGAATCTTTAGGCTAGATAATTTTATACGCCTTTAGAAAGCGTATATATAGACAAATGCAAGGTTATAGCACATGAGTAATCAGAATAAGGAAACTCTTGGGTTTCAAACAGAGGTTAAACAACTTTTAGATTTAATGATACATTCATTATATTCTAATAAAGAAATTTTTTTACGTGAATTAATATCCAATGCTTCAGATGCCGCTGATAAACTAAGGTTTGAAGCTTTACACAATAAAGAATTTGCTAAGCAAGATCCTAATTTAGCAATAAAAATATCGTTTGATAAAGACGCAAACACTATACAAATAGCCGATAACGGCATAGGTATGTCACGTAACGATGCTATTAAGCACTTAGGAACTATAGCAAAATCTGGTACCTCCGACTTCCTTAAAAGATTAACAGGAGATCAAAAGAAAGATTCCCAACTAATAGGTAAGTTTGGTGTTGGTTTTTACTCTTCTTTTATTGTGGCAGACAAAGTAACTGTAGAAACATTAAAGGCTGGTGAAACTGAAGCAGTTAAGTGGGAGTCTGATGGTTCAGGAGAATTTACCATTGAAACAATTAGTAAACCATCTAGAGGCACAACTATAACTCTACACCTTAAGCCAGAAGCTAATGAGTTTGCAGATGATTGGCGCTTAAGATCGATAATTCGCAAATATTCTGATCATATCTCACTACCTATTTTAATGCATAAGGTAGAGACCCCAATATCTGAAGAAGACGAAAAAAATAAAGAAGAAGCTAAAGCTCCTAAAGAAATCGAATGGGAAACAGTAAATACAGCTAAAGCTTTATGGACACGTTCACGTCAAAATATTTCTGATGAAGAATATAAAGAATTTTACAAGCATATAAGCCACGATTTTAGCGAGCCTTTAAGCTGGAGCCACAATAGCGTTGAAGGTAAATTAGAATATACCAGCATGCTATTTATTCCATCAAAAGCTCCTTTTGATATGTACAATAGAGAAATGCAAAAAGGCTTAAAACTCTACATTAAACGTGTGTTTATTATGGATAAAGCCGAAGAGTTTTTACCTATGTATTTGCGTTTTATCAAAGGTATAGTAGATTCAAGTGATTTACCGCTTAATATTTCTCGTGAAATTTTACAGAAAGATCATGTTGTTAGTAACATGAAATCAGCTCTTACTAAAAGAGTTTTAGATATGCTAACTAAAATGGCGGCTAACGATAAAGACAACTACGCTAAATTTTGGGCAGAGTTTGGTCAAGTACTTAAAGAAGGGCCAGCAGAAGATTTTGCTAATAAAGAGAAAATTGCTAAATTATTACGCTTCTGTTCTACAAAGTCTAAAGGTGCTGCACAAGATCAATCTTTAGAAGAATATATAGCTCATATGAAAGCAGACCAAGAAAAAATATACTATATAACCGCAGAAACACATAAAGCAGCAGCTAATAGTCCACACTTAGAAGTTTTCAAGAAAAAGAATATCGAAGTGCTATTACTTTCAGATAGAGTAGACGAATGGCTAATTTCTAGTTTACGTGATTTCAATGGCAAAGCATTTGCTGACATCGGTCGTGGCGAGTTAGATTTAGGTAAACTTGATTCAGAAGAAGATAAACAAGCAAAAGAATCTTCAGCTAAAGAGAAAGAGAGCTTACTCAAAAGAATTACTGAAGTTTTAAAAGACCAAGTAGAAAAAGTACAAATTACTCATAGACTTACTGAATCTCCAGGATGCTTAGTAATCAATGAAAACGATATGGGCATACAAATGCGCAGAATAATGGAAGCTTCAGGGCAAAGCATGCCAGAAACTAAGCCTATATTCGAAATAAACCCAAATCATCCATTAATTACTAGACTAGATAAAGAACCAGATGAAGATAGATTTGCAGAATTATGTCATATAATTTTTGATCAATCTAACCTAGCAGCTGGCGGCAAGCTTGATGATCCAGGTTCTTATGTTAAACGATTAAACAAGCTAATTGTTGAAATGGCTGATTAATCTAGCAATACATTGTTATATTTATAAGGCTTTTAAGCTTTTATCTTGTGTAGTGTTTTTCGATTTAGTCGACACTAAATCTGCAAAATATTACATCAGATAAAAGCTTATAATCACTTA
>CAKMZJ010000014.1:8935-36941 GCA_929200395.1 Candidatus Gorgonimonas eunicellae
TGAAAACTAGTATCTCGAACATACAACCTCTCAAATAGTAAACTCTTCCCAACACCTAAAACAACTATCTTGACAGCGTTTTTTACTAAAAGCAATCATAGTAGCTCTGAAAATATAGTCTGTCTTTGATATTTGCAATACACTTTTCTAATGTTAACAACAGTTTAAATTTATGATAACATATTGACTTTATTATACGGAAATAAATGTCTCTATTTAACAAGGACGTAGAATATGCCAATACTATCAGCTTCTGCACAAGCTACGGGTTCTATACCATCACTATATCAAAACACCCAATATGAGGATAAACCTTCTAAAAATATACACGCATTAACAGTAGTAAAAAAAATAACTCCGGAAGCTAACGGAGAAAATCATCAATGTAATTTATTCTTTTATAAAAAGACAACAGGCAGGCAAGTATCTATAGTTAATGGAGATGCTACTATAGAAAACGTGAAAGAAACTCCTCCGTCATGCGCTCAACTTTCTAGAAAACCTTTAGGTTCAGGAGCCTTTGGGCAAGTATCGAAAGGATTATTACAAAATGAGCATGGGCAAATAGAAGTAGCTATAAAAAATCTTATTTTTGAATTTAATGCTACAAAATGTCTCTACTCAGAAGCTAACGCATTGCATACTTTAAAAAATGAAGAGCACATTGTAACTCTTTTGTTTGCTTTGTACGATCCGTTAGGTTTACATAATTATCTTGTTATGGAATGTGGAGACATGAATTTAGACAATTACCTTCGTTTTACAAGAACACATTCAGATATAGAGATAAATATTAAACAACTAGCTAAAATAGGATATGATATTTTTAGTGCCCTATTAGCTTGCCTAAAATATAACGTTTGGAATATAGATATAAAATTAGATAATTTTATTATGTTTTTGGATAAAGGTATAATTAAACTAGCTGATTTTGGTATCTTAGCCTCAAACAGACGAGATGGAAGTGTACAGCTTAAAATGATAAGGAAAACCGCAAATTGCTTTGTGAAGTCCGTCTTTAGTCGCAATACTACTAATAATGTAGAAACCCAAAAACAACTAGCTTTTATTTCTTCACGCAGTAATGCAGCCGCTAGTATATCAAATGAAGATAAAGCTTATTTTAGTAAAGAAATGCTACCTTTTGTTGATAACAACCCCTTACTGTTAAAACTCACACAAGGTGTTTTTAGTAACAAGGAAAATCCATTAGATATTAATAAAACCACTACAAATATTAAAAATGAACTTGAATTACAGCCCCCTACTGATATCAGGCATATGCTATAGCCCTACTTTTAATATTAAAAGTACTTTAAAAAAATAATAATTTATGATAGAATATTGAGTTATTTTATACGAAAATAACTTACTCTATTTTATAAGAATCCACAAAATGCCAATACCAGTAATTTCAGCTCAAGCTACAGCTTTGCAAGTAGTACAATATCAAAATACCCAAGATGATAATAAGCTTTCTAAAGATATAGAAATATTAACAGTCATAAGAAAAACATCAGACGCTAACCAAGAACATAATCAATGTAGTTTATTCTTTTATGATTTAATAACCGATAAACAAGTATCTGTAGTTGGTAAAAAAGCTACCATAGAAAATCTTGAAATGACTTCTCCACTAGATGTTCAACCTCCTAAAGAATTTCTAGGTCAAGGTTTTTTTGGAAAAGTGTTAAAAGGATTATTACAGTATAAAAATGGACAACAAAAAGAAGTAGCTATAAAAACTATTTATTCTAAATATGCTAACGATGAAGATTTTTATAATGAAGTTAAAGCCTTACAAACTTTAGAAAATCAAGACCATATAGTACAATTTTATTTTGCTTTACATGACACATCAGGTTTTAATTGTCATATTATTATGGAACTTGGAGACATAGACTTAGAAGAATACCTTGAATTTATGCAGCAACATCCAGAACTAAACATAAATGAACAACAATTAGCAAAAATAGGCCACGATACATTTAGTGGTATGCTAGCTTGCTTAGAATCTAATATTTTTAATTTAGATATCAAACCAACAAATTGCGTTATTTTTTTTAGTCAAGATAAAATTAAAATCATCGATTTAGGTGTCTTATCACCTAAAAAACATCTTGATGATAAGATACTAAATACAATGATAACACAAACAACAGACAGCTTTATACAATGTATTTTAAGTAAAGCAAACTCTGACCATCAAGAAATTCAACAAAAGTTACGGCTTATTTCTTTAAAGGCTTCTGATGATTTATCAGTATCGGATGAAGATAAAGCCTATTTTAAGCAACACATACCAACCTATGTTAATGATAACTCTTTTCTACTACAACTTACACAAGGAATTTTTAGTGGAGAGAGTAATATATCAGATATTACTAAAGCCATTAGCGATATTAAAACTAAGGTTGGATTGCAAGCTCTTACTGATATCAGGCATATGCTATAGCCCTACTTTTAATATTAAAAGTACTTTAAAAAAATAATAATTTATGATAGAATATTGAGTTGTTTTATACGAAAATAAATTTTTCTGTTTTACAAGGATGTACAGAATGTCAATACCAGCAATTTCAGCACAAGCTCAAGCTACAGCTTCTCAAGTATTACAATATCAAAATACCCAAGATAATAAGCTTTCTGAGGGTATAGAAATATTAACGGTCATAAGAAAAACATCAGAAGCAAACCAAGAACATAATCCATGTGTTTTATTCTTTCATGACTCTCAAACCGCTAGAAAAGTATCTGTAGCTAATGGAAACGCAACCATAGAAAACTGTTATCATTCAGATATTAAACTTCTAGGTGAAGGATGTTTTGGAACGGTATCAAAAGGATTATTACAACATAAAAATGGACTACAAATAGAAGTAGCAGTAAAAACTATTTTTTCTGAATATTATGATGATAAAGATTTTTATAATGAAGTTAAGGCCTTGCAAACTTTAGAAAATCAAGACCATGTAGTACAATTTTATTTTGCTTTACATGACACATCAAGTTTTAATTGTCATATTGTTATGGAGCTTGGAGATATAGACTTAGAAGAATATCTTGAATTTATACGACAGCATCCAGAACTAAACATAAATGAACAACAATTAGCAAAAATGGGGTGGGGTATTTATAGTGGTACCTTAGCTTGCATACTAAACAATATTTTTAATATTGATATAAAACCAAAAAATTTTCTCATATTTCTTGGAAGCGATACAATTAAAATAGCTGATTTTGGTATCTTATCATATGAAAAACATCTTGATGATGAAATACTAGACACAATGATAGTACAAACAGCAAGCACTTTTACACAATGTGCTTTATTAAATAAAGCAAACTTTGACAATCAAGAAATTCAAAACAAGTTACAAACTATTGCTTTAGACTTTGCTCATGATTTTCCATCGGATGCAGATAAAGAATATTTTAAGAAAATGATAGCATCCTATGTTAATGATAACCCTTTACTGTTAAAACTTATACAAGGTGTTTTTGGTTACAACGGTAAGCTATCAGATATTAAGAAAACCTTAACAAAAGTTAAAAATGTAGTTGGATTCCAAGCTCTTACTGATATAAGACCTATGCTATAGCCCTATTTGTAATATTAAAAGCACTTTAAAAAAATAATAATTTATGATAAAATATTAACTTTATTATACGGAAATAAATTTCCCTGTTTTACAAGGATGTACAGGATGCCAATACCATCAACTTCAGCACAAGCTCAAGCTACAGCTTCTCAAGCATTCCCATATCAAAATACCCAAGATAATAATCAACCTTCTAAAAACATAAAAACATTAACAATCATAAGAAAAATATCAGAGTCTAACCAAGAACATAAGCCATGTAATTTATTCTTCACCGATACAAAAATATCTTTAGTTGATGGTAAAGCTTTCATAGAAAATTGTTCTAATTCAGGCGCTCAATTTATAGGTGAAGGAGGTTTTGGAACGGTATCAAAAGGATCATTACAAAATGAGTATGGGCAAAGAGCAGTAGCTGTAAAAACTATATCTTCTCTATGTTATTATGAAAAAGATTTTTATAATGAAGTTAATGCCTTGCGAATTTTAGAAAATCAAGACCATATAGTACAATTATGTTTTTCTTTACACAGTAAATCAGAATGTAATGCCCATATTATTATGGAGTGTGGAGACACTAACTTACAAGAATACATTCAATATATAAAGCAACATCCAGAAATAAGCATAAATGACAAACAATTAGCAAAGATAGGGCACGATACTTTTAGTGCTATGTTAGCCTGCTTAAAATTTAATATTTTTAATTTAGATATAAAGCCCTGCAATTATGTCTTATTTTTTAGCCAGGGTACAATTAAAATGATTGATTTTGGTATCTTATCACCTAAAAAATATCTTGATGATAAGATACTAAATACAATGATAACACAAACAACAGACAGCTTTCTACAATGTACTTTCAATGAAGCAAACTCTGACAATCAAGAAACTCAAGATAATTTACAAGCTATTTCTTTCAACTCTGCCAATAATTCCCCAGTATCGGATAAAGAGAAAGCCTATTTTAAGCAACACATACCACCTTATGTTAATGGCAACCCTTTACTATTACAACTTACACAAGGAATTTTTAGTGGGGAGAGTAATATATCAGATATTACTAAAACCATTGAAGATATTAAAGAAGCTGGAATGCAAACTCCTACTGATATTAGGCATATGTTAGAGGTTTAGCATAAAACAAGTAACAACTAGTTACAAAATTTAATAAACTAATATATAATTAATATTTTTTTAATGAGAAATATATGTCAATGAATAGCTTTTGTGGTTATGTAGCCATTGCAGGTAAACCTAATGTTGGTAAATCCACGTTATTAAATCAACTGATAGAACAGAAAATAGCCATAACTTCAAGAAGACCACAAACCACAAGACACCAAATCAGTGGAATTAGAACCAAAGACAACATCCAAATTGTTTTTATCGATACCCCAGGAATACATGACACGCAAGTAAAAACTTTAAATCGTTATATGAATAAAGCTGCTAAAACAGCTTTAATTTCAGCTGATGCCATACTTTTTGT
The DNA here is from genome assembly GCA_929200395.1 of Candidatus Gorgonimonas eunicellae. Classification (GTDB taxonomy): domain Bacteria; phylum Pseudomonadota; class Gammaproteobacteria; order Pseudomonadales; family Endozoicomonadaceae; genus CAKMZJ01. The sequence continues at coordinate 14,030 of CAKMZJ010000014.1, forward strand.
TATAGATAACGATATTCTTTCAGAAAAAGACAATGCTATTTATAAAGATATTTCTGCTTGTAAGCGCCCGATTATTTTAGTTGTTAATAAAGTAGACAAACTTAAAGATAAATTTAGATTAGCTACAAATTTAGAAAAACTAGCCGCGAGTAAACAGTTTGATAAAATAATTACCGTATCAGCTAAAAATAAAACTAACCTAGAGCAATTAATACAATGTATAAATAGTTATATCCCTCAAGGTGAGCATCATTTTCCTGAAGATCAAATTACCGATCGTAGTGAACGTTTTATTGCAGCAGAATTTATTCGCGAACAAATATTCCGTCAAGTTGGCGATGAACTACCATACGATGTGGCTGTATCATTAGAAAAATTTAGCTATACTGATAACCCTAAAAAACCATTGTTAACTATTGAAGCCACTATATACGTTAATCGTAAAAGTCAAAAAGCTATAATCATTGGCAATAAAGGTGATAGATTGAAACAAATTGGTACAGAAGCTAGAAAATATTTAGAGATACAATTTGATATCAAGGTAATGCTAAGATTATGGGTTAAAGTAAAATCGGGATGGGCTGATAACGCTAAAGCCCTACAAAGCTTTGGCTACAATCTTCCAGAATAAAGATTATCACAACCTTTAGTTAACTGTCTTGAAATACACCCTTTATTTTTTCAAATACTAACTGGCAGCTCCTACAAAAGAAAGAAAATGGTGCAGATATGTTGGGTCTTGTATTTTATAAATAGTAGTATGTGTACATTGAGACGCAATAATATATTGCTGATCTTCACTAAAGTTTATATTTTGTATAAGGATAAGGCTTCTTATATCTTTAGATATGATTGATTGATTATGAATATAGTTTATCTTGCCTTCTTCTGTTACTTCTTTAAAGATACTTATATTGTTATTAACATCAGAAATAGCAATATATCCTCCATCAGCAGATATTGCCGCTACTTTTATAAATGAGTAATTAAAATTGTTTGATGTTGCAGGAACTGCAAAGTTTACACTAGTCCACTTGTTATTAGTTAACGCATATACTTGAATTTCATCGCCCCCTAATCTAAGCAATAACCTATTACCACTAGCACTAAATTTACATAGCGCATTGCTTGGGAATCCATCAAAATTTCTCTTACATACTGAACCTTTATAACTGTCCATTATATTGATAATTGGTTGATTTAATGTCCATAAGTTATCACTGTTTTTAGAAAATATTTTTAAATATATTCCCTCTCTTACTAACAGAAAATTATTATCTGGAGATAGCAGTATTTCTGAAGGATCATCTTCAATATCTATGTTAGCAACTTCTTTTAATTGAACATCAGAAGACTCATCAGCTAGATCCACATTGAGTAGTTTAATTTGGTAACTTGTAGTAGGAAATTTATAATAAATAACACGTTCTATGCCTCTGCAATGAAGTGGAAGACTATTTAAAAAGTTTTCTTTTTTTATTCTAGAAAGTTCTTTGTATTCTTCTTCATCAATAGGAGACTCTTTTTTGGTATTAGAACTTAACATTGCAATAGTAACACTATTGTCTGTAATATTAAAACTATTAAAATTTAGGTAACCATAGCTAGTTTCATCTTCAGATACAACTACTTCTCTAGGCATAAGTAGTTGTGAGCATACTTTCCAACTATCTTTATTTTCTAAAGATAATAAAGTTATATGCTCATCGGATACAACTATTAATTTTTTACTATCTGGACTAAATCCCATCATATTATATTTATAGAGTACTTCAAATCTTTTAAATTCTTTAGTTGATAAATTACTTTCGTAACAATTAAAATTTATATTCAACTCTTTATACTCTTCGATGCTATTGTTATCTGGACATAGTAAATCATATATTTTTATAGCACCTGAGTCTGTAATAGTTGCTAAATATTTGTTATTTGGACTAACAGTTTTTGCCGTTTTAATAGAAACAGGATCATCTATAGGCAATGAAATATTTTTTATTTTATTTGAATCTTTTAACATACTAGATTCTAATTTTAAAATATTTATTTTTGTTTCAGCTAATTGTCTTTCCTCTGGAATATAACAGTTAGAAACCAAGCATTTAGCTTGAGGTATATAGGTTATGCCGTTATTAATGACAATTTTTTTATTGTGATCTAGATGTTCAATATAAGTATCGTTACGGTTTGTTGTTATTTTTATCATATTATTATAATCTCATTTTACTTATCTGTTTTACAATACAATAGAAGTATTTGGTTTTTTATAAAGAAAAATTTTAATGTATTTAGAACTAAATAGCAATTTATTATTCTAAATAATAAATATGAGAGATACTATAGCACTGTTCGCTATAACTTAGACATTAAGATATTCTACGGCTAATAACTATTGCTAGTTATCAGATGATAGAAATAACTCTATGTTAGAACTTACGCATCATTGACAAAACAAAATTTTACGTAACCCCATTAAAATCAAGGTGTTTGGGTAGCTTGTCTGTTTATTAAGATTTATCGCTAATGTGAAAAACACTAATTTTTATAGAATTTGTATTATTTTGTAACTAAAAAGTAACTGTTTTTATATGTTTTTATGTCATATATAAACTAAAAAGCTGTCAATGCATAAGCCCTATGTATATTAACGGTTAGCGCTATATTAAAAAAATAATTTTTTTCACTATTTTAAGGATATTCTTATGATTAATCAAACTCATAATGGAAACAATGCTTTATCAGCTACCAATTCTGTAGAAACAGATGAAAATGAAAATCAAAAAAAAGAAACTACAAAAGTCAGTGTTGTATCAAAGTCTAAAATATTAGAAACTAATCTAGCTATTGCCAATACATCTACACCTACTAATGAAAACCTTAAACCTGATTTAATTCAACGTACCATAGGTCCAGTGAATACTGATTTAACTGATTTCATCGAGCAAGAAATAGCTAACGACCCAACATGTAAAGTATATTTCATATCAACAAATCTAAATAAAAATCCGCAACAAGTCCGCTTTTCTGAAGTTGTACAAGATAAACTTTATAAAGCGGGAATTTCTAAGGCGGAAGTAGATGATGCACTTATACTTACTAGAGGAACAGCAAACAATAAACCATGTTATTACGTTGGTAATCTAAAAATAAACCATCATATAGAAGAATTATTATCAGAAAATAAGGAAGGCTCTACAAAAAAACTATCTCAGTCTGATGTTTTAGAATTTTATAACACTCAAATCAAAGCATGGAAAAAAGTATACTTCATAGATAGTAGCACTATTAATAAAACAATGCTGGATCCAAGATACATCCAAATTAGTAATATCTATGATGAAAACAGTGGGCAGGACTTCATAGATCTAATTGCCAATAAAGAAAAATTTATTGCTGACAGGGTTGCCCAATATCTTTCCACAACTCTCGATCTTCTTAGAAAAGAGCTATATAGCAAGAAAACCTCGGAGGAAAAAATAGCGCACTTACAAGCTATTGTATCTCCAGATTGTTTGTTATCAAATGATAGTTCACAAGAAGAAATACCTTATCTATCAGCAGAAAGATTATTAGATCGCCTTAATTTTGCTCCTAATGGTATGGAATATAATCTATTAGTTCAATCTAACCCAAAGTATCGTGAAGGTACAATTTAATAAAAACTAGTAATAGCTCAGGTAAGTATCTAACAATATAACCACTAATGCTTTTCTGAGCTTAAGGAAATCAGTATTTTTATATATTATTTCTACCATATAATAATCGACACAAAACAAATGAGTTCATTAGATTAATTATATATCAACTATTTTAGTTTAAAATATCTCCCTTGTTATTATCATAGTTGCAATCTGTATATTAGAGGTTAATCTTTTTAATATTAATTATTTTATTGTATAATAAATTTTATTTTCTGTTGTAATTTGAAATTCTATTAGTTTAATTTACTTTATCAGCTATATAATTTTAATAACTAGGTATAAAAAATATTATGCAAGCACTTTCAAGACAATTACAAAAACCATTTATATGTGACTTAATTCATAATGCTACAATTAAAATAGCATCTATGAATAATTTTACAGTAGCTAATGCTAAAATAAATAGCAAGCCACTTTTATTTCAAAGCTATACAAAACAAAGTATAAATAATAATTTTTTAAGAAATAGATATATTAAAAAATTTACTGATTTTAAATCAATAAACACAAATGAAAGTAAAGTTATATCTAATATTCGTCAGTATAGTAATGATTCTAATAAAATTCGTAGATACTCTCTTGAAAATGGAGTTATCACTAAAAATAATAGTACATATAAAGATGATTGCTTGGATATTGCTACAATAATTTATAAACATAATATCAAAATTTCAACTCCAAAATCTAATGAAAGTGAAAAAAGTGCGTCTTCGATCATGGTTGGTCGGCTAACAAATGGAAGTTGTTTTTTTGTAGAATATTATTCTAAAGACAATAATGAACAGGAATTAGGCAGCATGACAGTTGCTTCCGACTGGGAAAGCTTGTTTAACGATGTAAAAGACAATAACTTATATGAATTAGTAAAACCTCTAGATGAAAACATTCAAAAAGAAAAAGAATATCCAATAATCAATAAATTTAATAGTAAAACTATTAGAGATCTACTAAAAACAAACTTTACATTTACAAATGTATTTACAGGGGAAATACGTAAAATTAGTGGTGAATAGTAAATGCATAACTTTAGTTGTTAAGTTAAGGTTAAATATGGCATATTTTTTATATTAAGTGCTGTTTCTATAGATAAACCAGAAAAATATATTTCTTACCTTTTATTAAATGTATCATCAAAAGACCAATGACTTGTAATATTTTCATCAATCTAAAAGGCAATATCTCCTCTACTGATAAAAGAAATATTATAACCAAAGCAATTAAATAATTTATACTTACTTTTAGACACTGAGGTTTACTTGAAATTAAAATATTTAGTCTAGAACACCTTATAATTTATCCTTATTCAACAAAGCCATTTAGAGTATCAATTTTTTCAAACATCGTTATTCTTTTATGCACAATACCTTGCAAATTATTTAATGTTTTTTCATCTTGATTATCAATAGCTGATGAAGCTTTCAAATTTTTAGATACTCCACTAGGTTTTACTAAATTTGTAGTTTGCAATTTTTTAGTGCGTTTTTTTTCACTATTTTGAGAATCTGTATTATCTATAGAAGTAATATCTTGTTTATTTTTACTAGATAAAAAATGTTTTTGTTGACATATTGGTACTTCATAACCACCTGCATCTAATAGCCTTCTATGAGCTTTTATATTGTAGTCATTATAAATAGTATTATTCATCGATAAACTAGATTTATCGTTATTACAGTTTTCATTTTGCAAATTATTTTCATTACCATGGCCTTTGTTTTTATAAAAGCACTTATTTTTTAGTGTCGCTAACCTGTTTTTAAATTTATCGTATTTCACATGTTTTTTTGGTTTAGACGATAGTTCATTGAATGAGTCATATATATATTCATAGTCATTATTATTGCTTATTGTTTTATCTTGCCTTTTATCTACATACTTAGTAACCTTAGAATTTTTTTTAGTTACTTTATTCTTTATTGCTTTATAGACATTTAAAAAATTTTTTTTTTTGATGAACACTTTGAAGATTTTATTTCATTCCCATAGTTTATTTCTTCATAAATATGTTCTATACTGTTAGACATATCATTGGAAATGTTAATTCCATCAGCTAGACTAATATTTCTATTATTATAAAAATATCTTTTTGGTAATTCTTCTCTTTTTATATTTACGTCAAGTTTATTTTCTACTTCATCATATATATTTTTTTTTGTATTAAAATTGATATCATTATTCATTAATAATTTCCTTTAATTTTATGCTTATACAACAAAGGGAAATACCACAGGATTTTTTGACTGCAATATTATGATTACTAAATACTAATTAAAAACACATACTTAACGTACAATTCAGATAATATTTGTAAAATAAAATCTCTCTAAGTTAATCAATAAGGCCTATCAAAACACCAAACTTTTTAGTATTATTACGGTATCTTATTTGTATTTTTTCTGCATACTCAAATAACTTTTTCATAAGTAAGTATTTTCCTTCCCATTCCTTCCCATTAGCAAATTTATTTTTTACTAAATATTCTTTATAATGATCTATTTTTTGTGTTGTTGTTTTCTGTTCGCCACCACGATACAAGTCAATTGATAACTGATCGGCAAACATTTCGACTAAATATTCATCTGGAATGTTTTTAGTACCTTTTACTTCCCACCAGTATCTAGGGTGATGCGATGACAATCGTTTATGCTCGTTCATTGCACGGTACACATCTGAATCTGGGGTAGCATCTATGAGTTTTTTTGCAGTTTTATAGCCACTTTCTAGCAGAGAATATAATTGTTGATAACCTTCAATATACTTTAATTTAGATATGTCATGTTGGCTAATAATGTATCTTAATTTTTCTTCTGTTAAGGAGCTATTAAATACAGGAGATATAAAATTAATAATTAATCCTAAAAAAACTTTATGGCTAATGATATTATAAAGAACATACTTAGCTTGCAAGGTTTCAGGACCTACTGGTATAGCAGCTATGCTTGCTTGTGTAGTATAATTGCCTTTTATACCTTGTTTAATTTTATGTAATTCTGTTTTATATATCAGGAACAAAAATTTACCTGTATATTGATCAAACAACTCTTTTAATGTTATAAATATTAGCTCTCTATATGGTGCTAAATATTCTAAATTTGCTTGATCTTCTATACTTTTTTTTACAATTATAGATACATCTTCTGTAGTTATTTTAGCCACACATTTAGATGATGTAAAAAAACACAGAAATACTAACCAATACAAATTATTACTTATTTTTACTAATCTTACGATTTTATTTTTTATCATTAATAACCCTGTTTACAAAAGACTATTTTTAGTTCTAAAAAATATTATAAAGATGTTACGTTAAAAATAAATTTTGGTCAAAAAAACTTTATAAATTCTTTTTTTAAGAAAAAATTATTACTAATTATAATTTAGTGCGTAATTTTATTATTAGATATTAAATATTAAATACTCTAGGTAAAAAATTTACTTACCTATAAAAATAATTTAGAATTAAATTAATACAACTATAATATTTTAATTTAACTATTATTAATTATCTAACACAAGATAACAAATTTACAAATAAAAAAATAATCAACTAGTATATTAATTTATAATAAGATAAAAACCATGGATTCAAAAATAAAAAGTAATCAATCTTATATAGATAACTTTTTTAACTTCAAGTCTACACAAGATTCAGAACAAAAAAATTATTTATTAGATACTAATAAAAACAATCTATTTAGTGAAGTGCTTAAATATCTTAAACAAAAAGCTTCAAATTTAGCAACAAGAACTATTTTTAATGCAGAACATCCCGATGATCCATCTCATTCTTTACAACAATACAACATAGCATTACCTTGGAAACAAAGTTTAATAATACCTGCTAATTTCAATCAAGATCCATACCTAGATTACATTATTAAGATTGAAGAGCAACTACAAGACATAGAACAAATGTCGCTTTATAGTAATACTACATTAGAAAATACTATGGCATCATTGCATGAGTTTTTTGATTTACTACAAAAAAAAATAAACTTTTATAATATTAACTACAACAATAGCATTCAAGTAAATAAAGATATATTATTATTAATATTAAAAACAAATACTTTTTTAAAAGAATTTAATATCTTAAATATTAAAAAAAAGGAATCTACTTATAATTTAATTACATTTATTAAACTTAATACAATTTTAATATATGCCTGCCCTGAAGTTGCTGATACTCATATTTTGGAATATTTTTTAAAAATAACAAACAACCCTACAAAATTTAAACTTGAAACTATTTATCAACATTTAAAATCATATATTTTTAATAATAATGAAGCTTTTAATTTAAGTATTAGCACAAAACCTAATTTTGAATCTATATATACTTTTAGAACACCAAAATTAGCTGCTTTCTTTTTAGCCATAAATTACAACATTAAAACTGATAAACATTCTGTAGAAAAAATAATTCGCAGATATGATGAATTCAACCAAAAAATAAGTGATTTTTTCCTTCATGTAAATCAAGTCATGTATGATAAAAATATTATTTTTTCTGATTTATCGGAAATTAATAAACAAAAAATCATCGAATGCTCGGCAAAATCATCTAAAATTTTAGCTGAGCACGAACTATTGCTAGAAAAGGCAAATTTTAGTTATTTGCTATCGACATTTGATAGCATTATAGGCGGTTTTTTTAATAGCTTAAATGAGAAATCTTACTCTACAACACAATTTGAAATAGCTAGTAGAACAGAAGATAAAAGACATTTACTTCTTATTGCTGATGATTTAATTAACAGCTTATATAGCATGCCTCAGATGTTAACTAACTGCCTACAAAGCATATCACCTTTCGCTTATGATAAAAAAACAACTGTTACTAATATAATGCAAACACTGCGAAAAAGTATTGCCGATAAAATACTTTTGCACCTCAATGAACACATAATGGATTTAGACCATAATTTTAGCTGTAATAAATTAGCAACTCTGCCTATTAAAAATGCTAGCAATAAGGTCAACAACTGGAGAGAAATATCTCTAAATAGTTTAAGAAATCTTGATAACAATATAATGTCTGATGATTTTATGGTGGCTTTCAATGAAAAAATAGAAATAAGAAAAGCTATTTTAAAAGGTTTTAGTGAAATAATCGAGGCATTATATCAAGAATTAGGTAATAATGAACATTTTTTATATGATTATTGCGTTGCTGAGCTTATCAATCAGGTAAGTAGAGAATTACAGCAAGAACAAACTACAAATCAATCAATGTTAGCAGCAGAAAAACTAGCAACTGCATTTAAAACAGCTTATCATTCTATAAGTCATCATATTGCTAAAGCACAAGAAGAGTTTTCTGCTGCCTTATTGGCAAATTGTGTACATTTTTTTAGAGATATTAACACTAAACAACCAACAACAAAAACCTCAATTAATAATAAAAATAACCTACATGAAACTATCGAATTACAACAATTAAAAACAAAAAAACATTCTGTAAATTCTTTGACTACTCAAGATGTATTAGATGAAAGCATAGCTTCTACAAATAATAAATATAACAAAACAACACTAGAGCAAATGGAAAAAAATAAACACCTACTTGGCACTTTAATTTGTGCTTATACAGATAGCAATTCATCAGGAAATACTAAGCTGTCATTAATAGAGAATCTAATTAATGATCCATATAAATCATCAAAAAAAACTAAAAAGTATGCAACTAATATTCATAAATTAACTTTCAAACAAATACAGCAAAAGATAAACGGGAGAAGCTCTTTTTTATCAGCACCTAAAGTTATATCTGAAAATTTGTTTCGACCAGATTTATCACGAGATAAAACCACTCTTGTTCCAGCTGAAAATATTCGTAAAAAGAATTATATTCTAATGCAAGATAAAGACCATACAAGATTAAAAAATTTATGCCAATACGCACTTCAGCAAACAAAATTAGCAATGCAAAAACTCTTCTTTAATGAGTATACCCTTAAAAAACTTGACAATTATCTAGATTGTCAAATTAAAAATATTGGCGACATAACCGAAACTCGCATTATTAACCCAATGAAATGGATAATTAATGCTCTAAATACTATTTATAAAACAAACGACGAAATACTAAAATTAAAAGATGATTTACAACTACATTTTAATAGCTTATCTAATGATTACAATAATTTTTTAAAAACACTCTATAATAAAGAATGTTCTATGTCTTGGATTAATTATCTAAAAGAATATCTTCACTCTGTTGAAGATAAATCTTTTGCAAAAATAATAAATAATACTAAGCTTCCAGAAGATAAAAAATTTTTTATTGTTTCTCTATTTAAAATTTATGATGAATGCTTTACTACTACTTTTGATTCTATACTAGCAAAAAAATTACCACCATCGCTAGAAACAGTACTTATATATCAGAAAATTATGGCATTTCACCTTGGAAGTTTTATTATAAAAAGCGACACTAATAAAACTGCTAATGATAAACAAATTTTTAGCAAATTTAAAACTAGTATAATTCACTATAATGATCATCTAAAATCACTTACTGAACAAATGGCATTTAAATTATATAGAAGTCCTGATAGACACGCAGAAAAACTGGAACAATTAGAGCAAACCTGTAAGCAATCTTACCGTATACTTCAAGATAAATCTCTTGCTAATATGATACTAGCATTTAACTATATATCTTCTAATGAAGATACTAATCTATTAATGGAAAATTTTAATCGCCATCTCGATAAATTATTTGAATTGAATTTTTTTGAAAAATATTTTGGCAAGCAGAGCCGTATTTTTAATACTATAAAAAAAATAATTAATTATTGTTCAAAAAACAGTGCTTTTATTCCCGGTGCATTTGTTGCTGCCGCTGTAGTTAATATGTTTTTTACTATACAAGGTACGGAATTGTTACGTAACTTACAAAAAAATGCTCCTAAACTCTTTAATGCGATTATATCAATGAAACAGATTTTTTCACGAATGGAAACACTAGTTCCTGGACTTGCTGAAAATGCATCAATTCTGTATGCAGTTCCTCTTGATGCTAGCTTAAATGCTAGTAGTTGTTCGGCTGATATCTATAAAAATATTAACATGCCAGAAAATATTTCATTTACAGGAGCGGCTAATTCAGCGGAAAACAACGCCGTATCTTTTTTACAATCACTGTACTATAAAGATGCCCAAGATTGTCCTTCAGGCGGTAGCGACTCTTTTCCACCAGGATCATTTGTTAATTGGCCAAATGCAATAACTACATTTGTGAGTATATCATCTGGTGCTATAGCTTGTTTTTCTGGTTGGGCTCAAGACGTAGATAATTATATTAAAGGTATCAAAGAATATTCATCGTTGCCTAATATTTTTCAAGATTTTTCCCCCGCAATTACTGAAAAACTATTGTTGGTTTCAGCTAAGCAACTACCATCACATAAAAAAAACACTAAAGTCGTATACCCTGGAGCCAAAACTGTAAAAGAATTTTGTCTTGATAATCTTGATACCTTATTTAATAAAACACCCAAATATATCAGTAGGTTATCTCCAATGTATGCTCTTAACTGGAGTATCTGGGCTTTGCGCTATATGACCTGTGGAGCTTTTTCTATGGCAATACCAAAACGACCACATTCTCTTAATGAATTTAAAGAAAGAGTCTGCGTAGCTGCTAGCGATAGAAAATTTAAAACACTAATTAGAATGCTAGGATATAATTCAGCAAAAGAGTTTATTGATGTATTTAGTACAAAAAGTGGAACTTTAGCTTTTTTATTATTTTTAAAAGAAGCGGATTTTTTTGAAGCGATTAATGAGAAAGCTGGTATTTCAGATTACCAAGTGATGAAATCAAAATACGACAGATTTATTTGGAGTATGGATGTACTCTCAAAAAATACTAGATGCTTAAATAGCTATCAGGTGAAGTTATTAAAAGAGACTTATGGCTCCGAATTAATTGATAATTTAATAGATTATAATAACATATCTGAAATAGAAAAATCTATTCAAACTCATGTTAATGCAATGCTACATCGTATTGCTGGAATAACTTCATTAGGATTAATATATGCAGCACAGTGTGCTAATTTATACTACTATACATTTACTCCTTGGCATATAGCACAAAAAGTTGTTGATAAGCTTCAAGGTAAATCGGTTAGTCTTAGCGATTCAGTATTTAATAATGTTATAGCTGCTAGTAAAAAAACTATCAAAAGAGAGTACACTCCAAACAATCTTTCATTTGAACAACAATTTTGGCACTACATATTTGCAGAACGTGCTAGCACAAAATTTGAACAATCGTTTTTATTGTGGGGTATTAAAGAAACCATAAACCTTTCAATGTATTTAAATGCAACAGGGCATGAACGCAATATGGGTATTAATACCATTAACTGGGAATTACTTGGTTGTTTAGTTGCTTATTTATTAAAAGATTCAACCGGAATGTGTGCTCGATTTGCAACATTATTAGATAATGAATCATTAAGAACATTTTTTAGTTTATTAGATAAACTAGATTCACCATTAGCAGAAAAGGTTTTATCAGAAATTGGTCGGTTTGGACTTAACTCTCCTCAGTCTCTTCATAATACTATCAACTCCATGATGGAAGAAGTAGTTTTTACTTCAACTGGAGATATAAACGACATTCACCGCATTGCTAATAACAAATACCAAGAAATGGAACGTATTGGTATTACTACATTTAAAAAAATATCACAACTGCAAGAACAAGAAATTGAAAAAAATCTAGATTTAATTATAGATGCTAATATTCAAGATTTTATTGCTATTCAAAAAGATAATACTGCAAAAAAATCTCAAGATTTACCGCCTTATTTTCAGATATCTGCCAGCAACTTAAGACATACACTCCAACAAAAAATAGTAGCTCACGGTAAAACAATTGCCCCTCAAGTTCAACAAGAAGTAAATGCATTAGATGATTTTATGCAGTCAAAAGCTTATAATATTGATTATAGCAACCCGTTAAGTCTTATGCATATATTTTCAGAACTACAAGATAAAGTATCTGCATCCGCTGTAGATGCATTGTTGTATCAAAAAATAATTTCTAAAGTAAGGTGCATACAACCGTATGATAAAACTCAACTACGATTACAATCATTAGCAGAGGAAGTTAACCGAAGATTCAACCAACATGCAAATGATCAAAACATAGAAATTGTTATTCATCAACCCTAAATAACTTCACTAATAAGTTTGTTACTTTATTTCATCATATCCTATCAAAGCTTGCTTTCTTTTCTTTAAAAACCGCTTAAAATGACCAGAGCTACAATATAACACAATTGCTATAACAGCAATTGCTGTTAGCACCGCCACTGTAGCAAGTATTATTTTATCGTTAATTGTCGTATGGTGCTGACTGTTGCTAGCAGTCGTTGAAAAATTACTAGGAGCAGTTGATACAAATGATTTAGTAATAACAGGAGGAGTAATATTAGTAGTTATATAGTAGGTTGCAGGAATACTAATTACATTATTTACAATAAGCCAATTATTAAATAGCATAAAAAAATATATAAACATCTTATACCCCTCATGTGATTTATAACAAATATAAACTTTTAGCCGTTAAATTTTATTTTATAGTGCTTTCTACATAAAGATTCGTATCTGTCCATATCTGAAATATCTACCTGTTCTCCTTGTTTTACTACTTTACCATTTTGGTCTAATCTTACTAATCTATTTGCCTTTTTACCACAAGAACAAATTGTTTTTATTTCTATTAGTCTATCTGCCCAGGCTAACAAATAGTGACTACCTTCAAATAATTCACCTAAGAAATCTGTTCTTATTCCGTAACAGAGTACAGGAATACCTTGTTTGTCAACAACTTCACTAAGTTGATATACCTGATCTTTAGTTAAAAATTGGCTTTCATCTACTAAGATACAATCTACTTTTTTATTATTATTATATTGAAAAATCTCATCATATAAATTTGTTTTAGCATTAAACATATTAGCTTTTTCTTCTAAACCAATTCTAGATGCAACTTTTCCTTTTCCGAAGCGGTCATCAATTTCCGCATTATAAACTAGAGGATTCATTCCTTGTTCGCGATAATTAAATGCCGCTTGCAATAAATTAGTTGACTTCCCTGCATTCATTGTTGAATAATAAAAATATAATTGTGGCATAGATATATGGTATTCCTATATAAATAATATTTTAAATAATTAAGTTCGTTTATTTATTTAAATATCGCTTAGAATACAATATAGCCGCAAATATTGCAATTAAAAAATATCCAAATGTTTCTAGAGTAACCCATTTAAATACTAAAAATATGGATTTTAATTTTTAATATAATTAATAGCTTCTTAATTGAATACACTAATAAAATATTAAAATTTATTAAAAAATCAAAAGGATTTTGTAAATATAATGAGTGCTACAGAGTTTATATCAGCTAAAACAACTGGAGCAGCTGGCTATACCCTAGTAAACGATTCTTATCAAACAACTACATCATCAGAACAAAGTGAAGCTTCATGCTTTAATAGAAAAATCAAAAAAAACATACCCTTATATTTTTCCGCAGGAACTAGCAACAATATAACCGAAATAACTTGCCAATTTAATGATCGGTTATTAACTACAACTTTAGAAGAAAGATGCGTAACAAAAGCAGATATACTTAAGTTATTCAATATATACCCAACAAACAATGAAGCCCCCTCAAAATCTAGTCCGCCTTATAAAAACAAGCCATTCATAAATTCTAAATATCTTTCCACTGAAAATAATCAGATAATGTCTATAACTTTTCCTGCGACTCTAACAAAATCTACAATAGAGGAGATTAAAGAAGCTCTAAAAAAGTTAAATATATTAGATCTTACTAATATAGAAACAGTAGAAGCCTCTATAGGAGAAAATCATGAAACTAGTAATTATCCAACTTTTAAACAAATAAAAAGAATATTCCGAAATACACAAACCACCGATATGCACTTATTTCCCTATAAAAAGATAATGTCTTTAGCTGATGGCCCAAATTTTGTACATAGCACTTCCTTTCGAATAAAACGCGCTACTCGTGATATTGGCGATGACATACAAATAACCTCAGCAGATTTAGCATCTACTGGTAGATCACGTATCTATTTAAACTATAATCCTAATAGGCTATTTACCCCTAAAAATATAAAAAAACACTTTAATATACAAATCATTAATTTAGATAACACTAGACCTTTTACCAGCCAATTAAAAAAAATAGTGCAAAAAAAATATGATTTAATCGTTATGGATAAAGGTTTATGCGTATGTGAAGAAGATTTTGCATGTGGGGGAATCCGAGCAAGTAACAAAGGAAGTTTATATGATCTGTTAACAAATGTAGCATCAATACTTGACACCACTAAATCGCATTCATTAGCTGTATTAGCCGGAGAAAACAGTGATTATAATATCAAATTATGGGATGGAGAAATTCAACAATTTAATATAGCTAATCAAGGAAAGCTAGTTGCTGAAGCTGCTAGAAATAGAGCGGGAATATTTAAAGGCATTACAATTAAGGTTGTCAATCCTGATAACGAGTGCGAGGTTGTTAATCCTGATAGCAGACGCTCTAAAAGATGCTCTATACTTTAGCCTATAATTAAATTCGTTTATTTATTTAAATATCACTTAGAATATAATACAATGGCTAATGTTGCAATTAAAAAACACGCGATCATCCCTAAAGTAAACCATTTAAATACTAAAAATACGGACTTTCATTTTTAATATAATTAGTAGCTTCTTAATTGAATACATTAATTAAATATTAAAATTTATTAAGAAATTAAAAGGATTTTGTAAATATAATGAGCACTACAGAGTTTATACCAGTTAAAACAACTGGAGCAGCCGGCTATACCCCAGTAAACGATTCTTATCAAACAGCAACACCATCAAAACAAAGTGAAGTTTCATGCTTTAATAAAAGCATTAAAAAAAACATACCCTTATATTTCTCCGTAGGAACTAGCGATAATAAAACTAAAATATTTTGTCAATTTAACGATCAGTTATTAAAAGAAAGAGGTATAGAAGAAATAGATTTAATTGATATATTTGTTAGTACTATAGCGAAAAATAAAGACGGTATGAGAGATATACAGCCTCCTGAAATTAAAGGTAAGCATTATATATCTAGCCATAATAGTATGATAGCTATAATTTCTTCTACACATCTAGTAAAAAATATAATAGATGATATTAAAGAAGGTCTAAAAAAGTTAAATGCATTAAATTCTACTAATATAGAATTATTAGAAGAATATATAGCGGAAAATCATGAAACTCCTGATTATAAAGATTTTAAACAAATAAGAAGTATAGCTCAAGGAAAGTTAAAAGTTACTGACTCACAGTCATTCCCCTATGAAAATATAATATCTTTAGCTGACGGATATATTTTTTTAAAAGGAACTGCTTTTAAAATAGAAAAATCTACTCATGCTCTTAACAACGATAACCGAAAAATAACTTCAGCAGATTTAGCTTCTACGGATAGATCACACGTCTATATAGAGCATAATGGCGCTAATAAGCTCTTTACCCCTAAAGACATTAAAAAGTACTGTAATATAAAAATTATTAATTTAGATAACACTAAACCTTTTACCCAGCAACTAAAAAAATCAGCACAAAAAAAATATGATTTAATTGTTATGAATAAAGGTTTATGCATGTGTCACCAAGATTTAGCATGCGGGGGAATCCAGCCAAGTCAAAAAGGAAGTCTGTATGGGTTGTTAACAAATGTAGCATCAATACTTGACACCAAAAAACCGCATTCATTAGCTGTATTAACTGGCAGTAATAATGATTTAAACATTGAATCATGGGATGAAGAAATTCATCAATTTAATATAGCTAATCAAGGAAAACTAGTTGCTGAAGCTAATAGAAATAGAGCTGGGATATTTAAAGGTATTACAATTAAGATTGTAAATCCTGATAGCAAGCGCATCTAAAAGATGCTCTATACCATAACTTAGAATCAATTATATTTGATTTATTTATTTAATTTTTATATAATTAGGTGGCATTTTTTACATTTTTACTTACGAAAATGTAATTTAGCCATAATATGTAAATTGTATACACCTTCATACTTAAAAATAATTATTTTAAGGCAATGTGTATGTTTGGTTTAAAATAAATTAATCTTGATTATTTTTGATTTTTAATGTATGATATAAAAGCTTTGGAAGCTAACAAAAAAACTAACTCTCCTAAACCGCCGGTTATTATTATTACTGGACCAACGGCATCAGGGAAGACAGCTGTAGCGCTATCGTTAGCAAAATCACTACCAATTGAAATTGTTAGTGTTGATTCAGCCTTGATATATCGCGGTATGGATATCGGTACAGCTAAGCCAACTTGCTTAGAGCAAAGTATAGCACCACACCATTTAATTGATATTTTAGAACCAACAGAAATTTATTCTGCTGCGCAATTTCGTCAAGATGCTATCTCTTGTATAGATGATATTATCAGTCGAAATAAGCTCCCAGTTTTAGTTGGTGGCTCTATGCTATATTTTAAAATATTACTGAATGGGATTGCCCAACTTCCAGAAGCTAATAGCGATATTCGTAAACAACTTAATAATATCGCTAATGAAAAAGGATGGGATTTTTTACATCGACAACTTTGTAGTATCGATCAAGAAAGCGCTTTGCGGATTAAAGTTACTGATACCCAAAGGTTACAGCGAGCTTTAGAAGTCTACAAATTAACCAAAAAACCGTTATCTGTATGGCATAAACAACAAAAGTTACAAAGTTTACCTTATAATATGTTAACTTTTGCTATTATGCCGAATAACAGAGAACAGCTTCATCATAAAATAAAATGCAGATTTTATCATATGATTGAAAATGGTTTTATTGATGAGGCTAAAAAGCTCTTCGAAAACCCAGGTATGGATATAAGTTTACCTTCTATGCGTGCTGTTGGGTATCGACAAATTTGGGAATATTTAACAAATAAAACAACTAAGCAACAGAGCTTTGACAAAGCAATTGCAGCAACTAGACAGCTAGCTAAACGCCAAATTACTTGGCTAAGAAGCTGGAAAAATTGTAATGTTATCGATAATATCGATGAAAAAAATAACGGTGTTATACAAACTAGCATAAAAGAATATCTTGCTAAACACCACAGCATGTTGGCATAATATATATTATGGACAATATTATTAGTATAGCAATACTTTGTATAATTTAACACAACTGTTTTTAAATGTTATGTTAAATAATATTAGTATTAACTAGTCTTATATAGCAAGACTATATTTTATAAATATTTAGTACTATAGTGCTATAATTTGCATACATTATGCTATAAATATAAGCTAATATTAGTATCTAAATCGGTTGTATATTGAATACCACTTTATTACGTTACTTCACGTATAATAAATGTTTAATGTCGTCGGTTTATATGTTTTATACAAAAGTAAGCAAGCTAACTAATACTCAATAAATACTATTAGGAGTAATAATTATGTCAAAAGGGCATAACTTACAAGACCCTTATTTAAACGTTCTTAGAAAAGATCGTATTCCAGTTTCTATTTACTTAGTAAACGGAATTAAATTACAAGGTCAAATAGAATCTTTCGATAAATATGTTATTTTATTAAAAAATACTGTAAACCAAATGGTATATAAACATGCTATTTCTACTGTTGTACCAGGCAGACCAATTAGAGTTAACACTCAAAATATGGAAGGTCCAGCAGAATTTAATACTCAACAATAAAATTTAATTATAACTTTAATATATTAGCCCTGTATATCAGGGCTTATTTTTATTTTAACAAGAGGCATAAATTGTTTTTTGAGCGTGAAAAAGGTGGAGAATCAGCTGTACTAGTCCATCTAGATTTTAATAATGATAAAGAAAACGAAAACGCAGAAGAGTTTTTAACATTAGTTCAATCCGCAAATTTAGAAGTAGCAGATTTCGTAAAAGGTAAATCCAATTTTATACATCCACATTTTTTTATGGGTACAGGTAAAGCCGATGAAATTTATAACTCAGTAGTTGCTACCAATGCAAACGTAGTAATTATAAACCATACCCTTAGCCCAACCCAAGAAAGAAACTTAGAAGCCCACATTAAATGTCGTGTTATCGATAGAACTGGTTTAATACTAGATATTTTTGCCAAAAGAGCAAAAACATTTGAAGGTAAGCTACAGGTAGAGTTAGCTCAATTACAGCATATAAGTACTAGGCTTGTTCGAGGCTGGCAGCATCTGGAAAGACAAAAAGGTGGTATAGGGTTACGCGGCCCAGGAGAAAAACAACTAGAAACAGACAGAAGACTACTACGCAATAGAGTTAGCACTTTAAAAAAACGCCTAGATAAAATCAAAAAACAACGTGAAGTCAGTAGGAATTATCGTAAAAAATCTTTAATACAACAAGTATCATTAGTTGGTTATACCAATGCAGGAAAATCTACTTTATTTAATCTATTAACTGGGGATCAAGTACTAGCAGAAGATAGATTATTCGCTACCTTAGACCCTACTATTCGTAAAATAGATTTACCTAACATAGGGCGTTTAACAATTGCAGATACCGTGGGTTTTATTAGACACCTCCCCCATGCTTTGATTGATTCTTTTAAAGCTACTCTTGAAGAAGTTTGCCAGGCAGATTTACTATTACATATTATCGACTATAGCAATGAAGATTTTCATAGCTGTGTAGAACAAGTACATTTAGTATTACAAGAAATAGGTGCTGATCATATACAAGTTCTAGAAGTTTTGAATAAAATAGATGTAAAGGGTGATAGCACTCCTAAAATTAAAAGAAACGAAATGGGAGTACCGGTACAAGTATCCATATCAGCAACAGAACATAACGGTATACAACTGTTAGAGCAGTGCATTTCTGAATGTTTAACTAAAAACAGCTGGTTCGGAAATATTACCCTTAACCCATCTCAGGGTAAAGTGCGTGCATTACTGCATGAAAAAAAATCTATAATTAAGGAGCAGATTGATAATTTAGGAAATGTAACTATAACAGTAAAAATGCCTAAAATAGACTTTGAAATTCTCAAAGCAAATGAAAATCTAACAGAAGATAGCTACGAAAGATTTTAACTTATATTTTTCATGAACTATATGCCTATTATTTTATCTCTAATGATTAATTGATAAAATAACTAGGATCGATAAAAATGTCTTCTATAAATAATAACACTTTTAATAATTTCCAAGCTACAACCTCTGTAGCCAAAGTAAAACAAATAAATAACGAACATATACTATATTTTAACGGTCATTCACTAATAAAGACAGTTAACATTGCAACACCACATACTACGAATAACCTCAATATAAAAAAAAATCATTTAGCATCTAACGAGTGTTGCCCTCAGGCCTATCATAAAGTAACGATACTAGACAAAAAAAATCCGCGATTAAAATGCATAAGTACAGGATGTTTTTTTGCTATTTCTGAAACTGAGTATGAATTAGAAAAAAAACAGGCAAATAATATTATTGATGGTCCAGATATGCATATTTCTCAATACCCATGCCCATATTTAGCAACTAAATTTAAAAGCCAAGCTAGCAAAGAATTATTAAACGAAGATAATTTAGAAAAAATTATAGTCTTAATAGATAAGGCAATGCTCCAACAAGATATGATTTTTAAACCTTATCCAAAGACAATACGAGAGAGTAACAACGTATACCTAAATTTTTTTCCAGCTCAGCAGAGTATAAAATATTTATTACCTGAAGGAGTAATATATAATATAACCTCCTATACTAAAAATTGTATTAAAGCTTCAGCGGCAATAACAGAACTCTGGAAAGAAGTTGAAACTGATAAACTCATAATAAAATTAATGATGTTATATCCAAATACTTCCGATAAAGACTCTAAAACGTATATAAAAACTTGGAGTATTAAAGACGGTACAACATACTGTATAATAAAAAACAACGATACAACACATGAAGTTCCGGTTGATAATTTTCTTGACATTAATCAATTGAGTATAAATTTTGATCACTTACGAGATGATTTAACTAAAGAAGGTGTGTCATATGAAAAACTATTTCAGCCTGCTAAAAAAACTTTAAAAAGTAAACTTTGCAAACCTAAATATAATGTTCCTTCTGGTATACTTTATACTAATATGTTTACTATCTTTTATTGATATACCTGATATTAAATTGCAGCTAAAATATTCTTTACTCGCGAGAAATTTTAAGCGAAATGCTCGGAGTTAAAAATTGTGCCTTTCTACCTTGCAAGTTTTTTTGTGGCACTTGAAACCTTGTAGGTGTAATATTACCTCCTACACTGCTAATATAATTCAATGCTTCTGTTAACTGTTTATCAGTTAATTCTTTTTTAGGTAGCAAGTAATTACCTAGCTTATCAATACTTATAGCAGGTGTACTATTAACCATAATCGATTATCCTTAATAGTTTAGTAATATTCATTAATTTTATAATTTAATTAAAAATAAATGATTTTATACATCAAAATAAAATATATTTTGATGTACTCATTGTAATATATTAAATTAATGATTAATATATTAACAGACTGATAAGCTATTAACAAAACTAAATTATTTGATAAAGATCTTTAAATTTATATTGTGATCTAACTTATAAACTATATTTTATTGCTACTCAGTCACAAGGTAAACTCCTTATTTATTAGTTAAAAATTACTTATTAAAAATAAATCCCATAACTAATATAACAATAAATTATTTATCTATACGGTCTATAAATATGAACAAATTTAAAACAACAATAAATATTTATTTTTTTTCATTATTAATACTTACTTTGTTACAATTGCCATGCTCTGCACTTGAAACTCAAGATAAAAAATATATTTCTTTTGCTTTAGAAAGTTTTTTTAATATAAGAGGCTCTAATACAGATAATCAAATTTACTCTCCTTTTGGAGTTAATAGCTGTGTATCAGCATTAAGATATATGTTATACGATCAAGAGAAAACAGAACTAGAAACAGCAATAAAAAATAGTGGTATAAACGATCAACAACTATTTTTTAGTGACGACGACAAAGCTAGTTTACAATTCTTTACCACTATATTAACTCGAAATGATGTAACAGCTGAAGAAAAAGATAAAATAAAGCAGTCAAAAATAATATTAGGAGAAAAAATTTTAGCCCCCGATAATAACCAACAACAACAAGCTAAACGCGATGAATTTAAGCAAAAAATTCAAAGCGTATTACAACAAAAATTTAAAGGTAAACAAAAGTTAAACTATGAACCGTTTTGGTCTGAAGAGCCTATGTTATCAATATATTTAAAAATTTTTTCAGCTTTAAGGTTTGAGGCTAAATGGCTAGATGGTAACTTTAAAAAAATAGGTAAGTATAATTTTACCTCTTTTAATAATCAACAATTAACAGTTGATTATATGAAAAATAGCATTGATGGTGGTATTACTTATGATGATACGACTGGATGGAAGTCCGTACGCATATTTTATAAAAATAATTATGTTTTAGATATAATAGTACCGCAAGCAGAAGCAGAATATACAAATACAGATAAAACTAAAATAATCACTAACCTTATCAAAAACTCTAATAGTAGTAGTTATAAATATAGTATAAATCTACAAATGCCTTTATTTACATTTAAGAAAAAAATTAATATCTCTAGCATGCTAAAAGAAATGGTTCCTAGTTTTAAAAGTAAAGATATTGACCTAGAACAAGAATGCATAATTAAAGTAGATGAAGAAGGAACTATAGCTGAAGCAATTACCGGTATGCTTACATATTTTTGCGGTAGCACTGAAGTACCTAAAGAAATTATTATAGATAATGGTTTTTACTATATGATTAGTGAAGTTGAGAAAATAGAAGAGAGACCATTTAACAAACGTTATGAGCTTAAAAATATAATAATGATAGGCGCAGTTAATAATCCTTTAGTAGAAAATTAATAGCTCTATTTTTTTAGAATGAAATATATCCACATAGATAATAAACAGGCTAGATTTCATTTTCTATGTGTATAGATGGCAAATCTTTTTAGCTTATTCAACAAAAATCATACAAATTCAGGTGATTCTGTAAAATAATATTGAACTAATTATGTGACATGCTCCCCTCCCTAAAGGAAGGGGCTTCCTAATTCACAGCGAATTGC
>CAKMZJ010000015.1 GCA_929200395.1 Candidatus Gorgonimonas eunicellae
TGGCAAGACTGCAAAAAGAAAATGTAACAGTGATAGAAGTTAATGCTACTACATTTATGGGTTATGATGACTACATAGAAACTGCAACTTATTTGATAAATATTTTGTTAGAAAACCATATAGAGATACGACCAGAGTATAAAGATAATATACCGCAACTACTGCAAGATTCTGGTATAACATCTTAAACTAAATTATGAAAATCCTGATGCTATACACCTTATACTTGAAGGTGTATAGCTTGCTACTACTCCAGCAGCAGAATACTCAGGTACTCCTACTGATACCCCAGGAAATTATCAATTATATAAAAACTAGCATGAAATTCCTTATTCTAATTGTTTTACTCATTACCGCCACCACCAGACGTAGAGTGACAACATCCACCATCACCATGGGACGTAGAATCATAAAAAGTATCACTTTGATCGCTATTATAAGAACTTGTCATAAATGAATTATTAGTACTAGATGATCTAGTATTAAAATCAGTTTTTTTTGTAGTTTTAGGTGACACAGGTCGTTTAGTATGTTCTTGAAGTTCAATATCACCATACTTATAAAATACACATAATGTAGAACCGAAGTAAACAGAATGTGTTTCTCCTTGTATTATTTTATAATCATACTTAAGTGTAGATGAAATACTTCTTACTGGATACTTTTTCCATTTACCATTGCTCTCTTTTGTAATATATTTATATTTATGGTTGCTATAGAAAACCGCTAATTCATTTTCTGCTGAATTTAAACAAATATCTGTTATTTTGCTTAGACTCTCTTCTTGTAATACTGTTTCTAACTGATTTTCAGATGATAATGATTTTATTTGCATGGTAAAGCTAGTATCTCTAAATACCATGGTTCTATTGTTAATTCCATAACAAACGGGAATACTACTGCAACCAGTTAACTTATATTCTGTATTCCATGAGTCACCTACATAATTTAAAATAATTAATTCATTAGTTTTAAGAAGAGCAATAACTTTTTTATTTTTTTTATCAAAGTCAATTGCTTCCATATCAGCTTCTAATTGTATTTCTTCTATTCTAGTTGGCGAAATTTTTTTAGTATCTGCTGATTTGCTATTTAGTTCTAATAACCTGAGTCTATTATCTTCAAAACCAAATAATTTTATATTGTCATCTGTATTATTTACCGATAAACATTTTGCATTAAAAGGAAGAGTTTGTTTTTTATAACTTGTTTTTATTAAATGTTGTGCACCGCAACGCATGATATTATCAAATGTAATTTTGCATAGCTTTGTTTTTTTATCATTATGACCTAAGAAAAAAAGTTGCTCATGCTCTTTACTAAATTCTATATCAGTAATTTTTTTATTAGTACTTATGTCAAAGCTATGTAAATATTCCGCATTTATATAACGTGGTTGATTTCTTGCTACAATAATTGTATTAACAGTTTTTCCTGAAAAAGAGCTCTGATATGTTGCAAGAAAAGCGGTAATATTATTATCATGTACTGATTTAAATATTGTTGGCTGAGGAGTTAAATTTACTGGTATCATAATACTTACCTTAATATTATTTTTTAGAAAAAAATAGTATAAAGTTGGATAATTAGTAGCAAAATAATTAATTAAAATAATTTTTATATTTAAATTATTTTAGCCTAAACAACTCAAGCTATGTACTTAAAAAAAACATTGTTTTCCGTTATCGCTTAACTTTATACTTGCGTATATAGAGAAAGATATTTTTAATTAGTTCTCTTTATTTTATGTTTTATATTCATTAAGCCTAGTATTAAATAAAATCATAAAATTGATTAATGCTAACAGTGGAAAAGTACCATTATACATACCAAGGGTA
This sequence comes from Candidatus Gorgonimonas eunicellae, assembly GCA_929200395.1. GTDB lineage: Bacteria > Pseudomonadota > Gammaproteobacteria > Pseudomonadales > Endozoicomonadaceae > CAKMZJ01. The sequence goes on from CAKMZJ010000015.1 coordinate 1,839, forward strand.
TTATGCGTTTCCCCACGCTGGTCTTCTACGATAAAACTTTTTGGATATTGTAAATGTTCTAATACAGTAGTATCATCAAATAAAAATTCTGGTAACTTTTTTTGATTAACATGAACGGCAAAGCAATCTTCGTTATTAATTTGCTGATTTTCTTGGATATCTTGTTTTATTTTAGGTTGTGTTGCTGTCCAATATCAAAGCTCGGTAACTGCTCGCTCTAACCATTGCTGGTAATCTTCATTAGAAAGTTGCATAAATTGTTGTAAATTTATTGTTTTATTTTGTAATCTTCCCATTAAAAAAGATGTAAACATATTTTCAATAAACATAGCTGTATTCTCACTACATTTATCGTTAGTATAATGATAAAAAATGTCCAATAATTCTCTACGATTATAGCGGGACTGGAATTAATCAAGATACAGGTTTGTTAAGATTTATGCTGAAACCATTGCAAATGATGGTGAAGATACACCTAGATACGCATTAGATAAATTCAATAAAGTAAGTGTTTTAGGTAGCTCTATGGGTGGCTACGTTGCTAATAAATCGGTATTACAATACTTAACAGGGCTTAACGACGAAGCAGAGGCTAATGTTATTGCTAGTAGTATAAAACTTATTAATCATGATTCATTTACTACAACATCTATACACATGGCAGATGAAAATGCTAAGTTTCAGGGCTAAATAAAATGGTTTAATTCGAGACAAAATACTGCGGGAATGCAAGTGCATTTCAAAGTGTTTTAACGATGAAGTAGATTTTTTTAATAGCCCCCAGAGGGCAAGGCTTCTAAGCTTTTATCCTGCGTTAGTATTTCTTGATTTAGTCGACACTAAATCTGCGAAACACTGCCTTGGTTAAAAGCTTATAATCACTTGCTGAAAACCAGCATTTCTAACTTCCACGTGTATATAGGCGAACATTCTTATCTTTCAAAAGATCAAATAGAGCATCTTTCACATTAATTAAAAACTTTGCTTAGGTTGAGTATTACTGATAAATTACAAATCAATATCCATGGAATGATTGCATTTATTTTATTAATAAAGTTTAGTTGATTAATTTTAGCACCCTAATATAAATTAAACTATTGTAGTATATTATTAATAGTTTTTTAGAGGCTCCTTAAACCTTTTTAAAATAAAATTTTTACTATTACTGCAGATAACAGCAAAGAGTTTGCATGCCATGAAAAAACAGCATCAGCATTGGATGTAAAGTTTTAATTTGCTGATCCTTATAGCTTATATTAACGATGATTAAATAAAAATAATACTGATTTAGTCTGACAATATTTTTCTAAAAACAGACTTTAAAAAAGTATTAGCATCTATTAAACAGTTGAATAATAGACCAAGAAAAATATTAACTTTTTAATTAGCATATAAACTTAGAAATGTAAAAATCAACTTCTTAATTTTATATGCTTTTGTGCTTTAAACTAACGTTTAATACAACAACAACTACATAATAAATATAAAAATCAGCTAGATAATTAAATTAATAGTTGCATTTGCAATTATATTTTTATTCTGTAAACTACATCTTGAAATCACGTTACTTAAATTAATAATCGTATTTAATATTTATATTAATTACAAAACAAGGACGTTTTAAATGCCAATACCAATAAATAATACCTCTAGATATGACCATGTATCACAAATGGAAAGAGGAGAGCTTGGAGCTACCAACCTAACACCAATGGAAAAAAAAGCACTAGTTAAACAATTTAAACATGCTAAATTTCAACAAAGAACTGTAGAAAAAAAAAATTCTTATGAGTGTGCTAAAAAAGTAGCGACAGCAGCTGCTGTTCTCTTTATTTGTGGGGCTGGAGTTGCAGGTATGGCGATTTGTAGCAGAAATATCACTCCAAGTAATTTAAATGCTACTTCACCCCGCACAAATAATACCGATTCAGCCGTAAATAATGGAACTGCTTTAGCCGTAAATAGTAGCACTACTCCGAGCATGAATTCTACTAGTGAAGTATAAGATTATACTCCAGCACTAGTTTAAAAAAATAAGAACTTTAACTCACAAGTTGAACCTAATCACCGCAATCGTCGTGATTTGGATTTTGGCGGCTTTGGCGGCTTTGGCGGCAGTGGCGGCAGTGGCGGTTTCGGCGATGCCTTAAATTTCTGAAACTTAGGTTTCTACTAATAGAAGTTTTATATCTAAACATGGCAGTTTCTGATATATACACGTGGTAGTTGAAAATACTAGGTTTCAGGGCTAAGTAAAATAGTTTAATTCGAGGCAAAACACTGCAGGAATGCAAGTGCATTTCAAGGTGTTTTAACGATGAAGTATTGAAGTTAAGCCTTTATACTTAGGAATTAAAATTACACAATTTCATAAAAATAAAAAATTTTTGATATATATTTGTGCTATGCATTCAATGTTACTTCCTTCCAAACCTAAAAGAATAAATTTTATCGCGCTCTTTGATAAAAAATGTAATTATTACAGACTACCATAAAAAACTTTACTAATTTATAGTAGAATTAAGGCTATATCATATATAATGTTATCTGGATTTAAAAATACTTGGTATAATATCTTATGAATTTTTCTTGGTTTTATAAACTAGGCTCTCCTAAATGGTTTTATTCCATGACGACATCTTGGGTAAAACCAATAGGTATACTAAGCCTAGCTTTAATGATTATTGCTTTTGTTTGGGGTTTAGCGTACGCACCTGCTGATTATCTTCAAGGGAATAGCTACAGAATAATATTTATTCATGTCCCTAGTGCTTTTTTAGCAGAAAGCATCTATTGCATGCTAGCAGTTTGTGCTTTTTTATTTTTTATTTGGCGAGTAAAACTAACTGATGTATTTTTGGAGTCCTTAGCCCCAATAGGAGCTTCTTTTTGTCTTTTAGCTTTAGTAACGGGAGCTATATGGGGTAAACCTACATGGGGAACCTGGTGGGTCTGGGATGCAAGATTAACATCAATGTTAATATTATTATTTTTATATTTAGGTATAATTGCTTTTAGACAAGCAGCGACCTCTAGAAAAAATGCCGATAGAGGCTGCGCGATACTAACCGTAGTTGGAGCTATTAATATACCTATAATTAAATTTTCAGTAGATTGGTGGAACACCCTGCACCAAGGAGCAACTTTAAAAATCACCGGTGCATCTACTATAGCAACAGAAATGTTACATCCGCTATTATTATCGATAGTAGCATTTTATTTGTTTTTTGTTTTTGTGTTATTATTAAGGGTACGTAATAATTTGTTGTTGAGAGAATCCAAAACCAAATGGGTAAACTCTCTTTTTATTCCAAACTAAGTTTTCTTTTCAAGGTTAAAATGTTTTTTGATAGTTTAGAAAGTATGTTAAATATGGGAAATCATGGCAAATATGTATGGAGTAGTTATGCTATCACCACGGTTATACTGTTGTGGAATTTTATTAGCCCAATTATGGTTAAACATAAAATTCAGCAAAAATCGGCTATTGTTTCTAGTAAAACTATAAAACCGAATTAAAAAGTAATATTTTAGGATACACTGTGACCGCTCTTCATCGACAACGTTTATATATTGTTTTATTTTTTATTTTAGGAATATGCATTGCTATTACTTTAGCAATAGTAGCATTAAAAGATAATGTTAATCACTATTTTACTCCAACACAAATAACTAATAATCAGATACCACTAAATAAAAAAATTAGAGGTGGCGGCATTGTTGTTCCTGGATCAATTCAAAGATCAACTAACTCTCTTAATACTAAGTTTATTATTAGTGATGGCGTAAATAGCGTACAGGTAAATTATGAAGGTATTTTACCCGATTTATTTACCGAAAACTCAGCATCTGTTGTTGTTGGCTATGTAAACACACAAGGAGTATTTATTGCCAAAGAAGTTTTAGCAAAACATGACTCCTATTACATGCCTAAAGAAGTAAAGCAAGCTATGGATAAAGCCAAAGAAAACATAAACAAACAAATTAACAGATGATTTACTAGGATATTTTATGATAGCCGAAATAGGGCTTATAGCATTAATTTTAGCAACGTTATTTAGTTTATTAATAGGAGTTATTCCTTTATTAAAGATAGCCACTAAAAATATTGACTGGTTATCTGCCGCTAAACCTTTGGCATATTCTCAACTTGTTTTTATTGGATTTGCTTTTTTTTGTCTAATATTAGTTTTTTGTTTAAATGATTTTTCTGTTATTTATGTAGCTAATAATTCTAGCGCCCTGTTGCCTACTTATTACAAAATAAGTGCAACCTGGGGCGGACACGAAGGATCATTATTACTATGGGCTGTTATATTATCTATTTGGAATGTATTATTTGCATATAAAAGCGATAAACTACCAATTGAATTATCTGCAACAACAATAGCTATTTTGGGCTGGATTTCTTTTAGTATTTTAATAATAATTCTATTTTCTTCTAATCCTTTTGAACGTAACCTGCCTTTTCCGCCTAACTCTGGCATGGATTTGAATCCGTTGTTACAGGATTTCGCAATGATTATTCACCCCCCCATTCTCTATACTGGTTACGTAGGGTTTTCCATTCCTTTTGCCTTTAGCTGCGCCATTTTACTTGCTCGCTATGATTTAAACCCTGAGTTAACAAAATGGATTCGCTCTTGGGCTACTGCATCTTGGATATTTCTAACCTTAGGCATAACCTTAGGAAGCTGGTGGGCTTATTATGAACTAGGCTGGGGAGGTTGGTGGTTTTGGGATCCAGTAGAAAATGCTTCTTTTATTCCATGGTTAATCGGGGTTTCACTAATTCACTCTCTTGCTATCACTGAAAAAAGAAAAATATTTAAAAGCTGGACTATTTTATTATCTTTTTTTGCATTTATCTTCACCATTGTCGGTACGTTTTTAGTAAGATCAGGAGTTGTATCTTCTGTACATTCTTTTGCTAGCGATCCAAAGCGTGGCATGTTTCTTTTGGTGTTCTTAGCAATTACAATTATCTGTTCATTATTATTATTTATCTTTCGTCCTCAAACAAATCACGATGATGTTAGTTTTAGCTGGTGGTCTCGTGAAACCATGCTATTAGCTAATAACTGGCTATTGATAGTAGCTGCTATAGTTATTTTATTTGGTACTATTTTCCCACTAATTATTGAAGCTTTAGGTCTAGGAAGCGTATCTGTTGGAGCTCCATACTTTAATGCTGTATTTATACCGCTAATGTTAGTTACATCGATATTTCTAGGCTTAGGGATATTGCTCTCATGGAAAAAAAATAAGTCTGCTAAAATATTTTTACAAATGAAAAAAATAGCTATACTTTGTTTGGTTATCAGTATAGTCTTATTATGGTCAGTTTTTAATTATGAACTTATTTATCAAGGACTAGCTAGTTTTGCAATATCTTGGGTTATTGCATGTTGTATTTTAGACATAAAAAATAAGCTACAATATAAAAAATCAATTACAGCTATTAAATCTATTAAATTATCATATTGGGGAATGCAACTTGCACATTTAGGATTTGCAATATCAATGATAGGCGTGTTAGCCACCTCTACATTTAGCTTAAATAAAGATGTAGCATTGAGTGTCGCTGAGACTACACACTTAGGAAATTATAGTTTTAAGTTTACGCAAATGGAGCAACAAACAGGTGTTAACTATACAACTAATTTTGCATCTGTAGATGTATACTATAAACAAAAATATTTAACAACCATGCACCCTGAAAAACGCTTTTATCAAAATAATATACCAATAACAGAAACATCTATAAACGCAGGCTTTTGGCGTGACTTATATATCGCACTTGGAGAACCTTTAGCATCTGACAACAACAGTTGGTCATTACGCATCCAAATTAAAACTATGATTAGATGGATATGGTTAGGAGGTTTATTAATGATCGCAGGTGCTATTTTATCAATTCTAAGTAGACGTTTACTAACAAAAAAAACAGCAATACTAGATAATAACTTATTACAGGATATTAAATGATGTTACGATTAAATATATATTCATTAATAACTTTTTTTATCTTATTTTTATCTCTACAAGCTATAGCAGCTGATACAGAAAATACAAATATAAAATTAATAGGTAAAAAATTCCCTCAATTTAATTTGCATGCATTAGGGGATAAAGGCGAAAAGTTATCAGAAAAAATACTTATTGGACGAGCAAAGGTAGTACATCTGTGGTCTAAAGACAATGAACTATCTAACCAGCAACAAAAAATACTAGCTATGATAAACACTTTAGGTATTATAATTATAGGAATTAATGTTGAAGATAGACTATCTAAAAATACAAGATTGCCTTATCATCTTTGCTTAACGGATAACAAAGGGGATTTAGCTAAAGCATTAGGCGTAAAAAAGAAATTACCAGCAACTTTTATAACAGATGATAAAGGCATCATTCGTTATCAAATTAGCAATAAACTTTCTGGTGTCTCTTGGGGAGAGGAGTTAGAAACTGCTTATAAAAATACAATCATAATGCTCGATCTTAAAAACAAGACGGATTTGTAATTTATGCTAAGATTATTTCTATACTTGATATTGATATTTAATACAGCAAATTTATATTCAGTTACAGAATATTATAATTTTGATTCTAAGATAGATTCAAAACGATTTGATAATTTAGTACATATTTTGCGTTGCCCCACTTGCCCTAACCAATCTATTTATGATTCTAATTCATTAATGTCAGAAAATATTCGTGATGAAGTTTTTGCGATGATAAAATCAGGATATAATGATGACGCAATAATAGATAATTTAATATTGAAATATAAAGAATATATTCTATACAAACCAAAATACAATGGAGTTGGAATTTGGTTGTGGTTATTTCCTTTCTTTATTATCTTAACAGGGCTACTTATTTTAATGAATACTTCTAAGAAATTTAGAAAGTAACTATATATGAAAGAGGGTGATATTAAATGTTAGTTTTATGGCTGATAGTATCTTGCATGATATTATTCGCTGCCTGTCTAGTAATAATTTCTTGCAACACTAAATTAAATGTTTCTAAAAACAAACAGTACATTAATAATACTAGTAATTCATTGCTATATTGTAATAACAAAGCAAATGAAACTAAGTATTGCAAACGCAAGCAAGCAACAGTGCTTGCCTCTATCTTTTTTTTTGCTATAGCTACTGTTTACCTCTATAAAACACTAGGATTTAACTATGAGCTAAATTTATCAAGGCAGTTAAATAAGAATATATCTACTACAGAATTTTATGAGCTAATAGCCGATTGGGTAAAACATAAACCCAATAATGAAATGGCAAATTGGATGGTCGCTAAATGGCAGATACAAAATAATAATTTTATAAAAGCAGAAAAAATTTATCGTAAATTACTTAAATTAAATCCTAAAGCTAGTTTATATTGGTCAGAATTAGGGCAATTATTATTTTTATCTAATAATAACGTTGTATCAACAGAAATACGTAGATACTACCAAGTAGCTTTGGAGATAAATGCAAATGATATAACTGCTCTCGAACTTAAAGGCATTGATTGTTTTTCTCGTAATCAATATAAACAAGCAAAACAGGCTTGGGAGCTAGCACTAGAGCAAGAAGTCTCTATTGAAGGTAAACAAGCTTTAAAAGCCGGAATTTTACAAGCAAAAAGCAAATTAGGAGAATCTGTAGCCACAATACCAATTCGTATACATATAGATACAACCAACATTAATTTAAAACCAAATAGTAGAATAGTTGTTTTCGCTAGGGTACCAAGAAAAAACAGCCTGCCTTTAGCAGTAGAAACAGTAGCGGCTAACAAGCACCCTGTTACGCTAATATTAAATGATGCGAGTGTATCAATGGACTCTAAATTGTTGTCTGAAGTTGACAACGTAGATATTGTAGCGAGATTAACTGAAAGCACCGATGTTAAATCATATAGCCATGAAATTACCCTTAGTAATATATCAACTAGTAATAAAACACAACTCGAGTTGACCTTTACTAAAGATTCTAAAATTTGCGAATAGTAGCTTTATTTCTAACAAGATGTCTTAAAATCTTGATAATTGAATTCTTGCAGAGCCATTTCTTGCGTAAGCTGATCTATATTAGCCTTACCAGTATTTGCATCGATAAAAGAGCTTAACCTAATTTTTGCCTCTCTTTCGCCATCTGCAATTATAATAAAGTCATCTATAGCATTCCAATTTGGTTTAATATAGACTTTATATATATTACCGTAAAATGAAATTTTATGGTCATACAGTAAGTCTAATATAGCTAGATCTGTTTTTAAATAACTAATTAAGCTTTTAAAACCATCAATAGCAGTGACAGTGCTTGCTTGTATATCAGAATAGTTATATTGAAGGTTTGCTTTATAAGAAGAACTAATATTGCATAAATTTAATAAACTAATTTCAAATCCTGTATCTGTAAATACCACTGGATCTTGAAAGCGTTTACCTGCAAAAGACTTTTTAGCTGCAAAATACTTTCTTTCTTGTAAAGTTTTTTTTATAAAGTTCATGAGAAATGCTTGTTTTTCTTTTAAAAAAATACTTAGTGTTTTATCTTGATAATTTGCAAAAGGATATGGGCACTTTTCTTCGTTTTCCTCTGCAATATTTTGTTTCATTTTACCTATATTTAATTGAGGTAAAATCTGTATTTTGCTGTCTATAGATATATCTTTAACTAAATCATCAACTTCTTTTCTTTCTTTAATAGGCAAAAAACCTTTTTGATAAACTGCATTTGCAAATTCTTGTTGAACTTCGTCTACAAACTTTTTTGCAAGATAGGCTTTTAAATTTTGCTCTTTCTTAAATAATATTTGATCAAAAATCGATGTTAACACCTCACTACTATAATGTTTTAATATACTATATTGTGTAGTAAAATAACAATCTTCATGTATACAGTTTAGTTTAATTTTATCTACAAAATCATTAACATTTTTGTATTGTTCTAAAGTTATAAAGTCGTTCTTACAAAATGAACAATACGGATCAATAGAAAGTGGTCTGCGTGAGCATTCCTCATGAATTATGTGTCTACAAGATAATAAAATTAACTTTTTGGTAGGATCAAATATATCTTTGTTACATGATTGTATATTACATTTAGAATAAGCTCTAAAATTTTTTACTATTTTTAATTTATGTGTAAAGAAATCATAGGTATTTTCTTCTAACTCTAGGACTAGATTACGAATATCTTCAAAGGAATATTTTTTAGTAGTTTGTAGTTGAGATGTAGATACAATTTGTGCATCTTCCTCTGGTAACAATATTTCTGTAGGATGGGTATATTCCACATAATGGGCTGAATTCACAATAAACCTTTTACAATGTAACAAATTAATTTTTTAATAACATCTTTAATAAAACGATTATCTTTCAAGTAATGTTTATCAATATTATTTATATCTAGTGCCAAAAACAATGAGCTTTGTAGCACTATTAAATAATTATTAATAAACACCAACTATCTGTTGTAATAATAATTAAAGACTCAAAGAAAATAGTAGAATTGATTTTTAACTTTTATTTTACAATTTATAAAGTTTCTTCTTCTCTATCTTCAAACAGTTCTCTTTCTTCTTCTTCTTCTTTACGAATACGCTGGTATATTTCTTCACGATGCACAGCAACTCTCCTAGGAGCATTAACCCCTATTCTTACCTGATTGCCTCTAACGCCTAGAACTGTAATCGTGACATCATCTCCAACCATGAGTGTCTCTCCTATTCTACGAGTTAAAATAAGCATTACAATCTCCTTATTAACATATTTATCAGTAATCAAGATTAATTTAGATTTATTTGATTAGCTGATTATTTACAATAAATTATATTTATTTTCGTTTTACTAAAGCTTTATGTGTATTTTGCTTAAAAATATGTTGCCTCAATAATTGCTTTTTAGCTTACTAAACAAGCTGCTTGGTTTATAGTTTTTATAAACCACAAATCAATAACAAAGTTTAAAGCATTAAAAGCATTAACTTGAGAAGTCTTAAAAACTTACTTCAGTATTAAAAATTTTAAAATGTATTAACATTTTTGCGATATTTCACTTGTAATTAAATTTTTAAACCCTAAAATTATTTATTTCCAAGTAGAAGACATATTTTTAAGCAATCAAAATAATAAACTTTAATAATAAAAAATATATGTGGGTTTATATTTATACATTTATTTTCAACCAACACCTTTAAGAGATTGACTAAAATTAAATTAGTTCATTTATTAAATAAAATAATATTTTTATATTTAAATAACAGCACAAATATTTTATTAGACATAATTATTTTTATTAAGTTCAATGGTTTAATTTATCACCATAAAGATAGATTATTAAATATATTAGAAAAGTCAAATAATATTTTAGTTTATCCAAGATTTATTATGAAGTATCAACATATTAATAAAAATACTTTTTAATTTAAAGAATAATATATAATTCAGTTGATACAAACCCCCTAGAACTTGTTAAGTGAGCTTTTATAGTGTTAATATTTCGCATTTGTGGTATATTTATCACGGTTTACACCATGACCCATCTTTATGAATGCAACCCTAAACTATAAGGATTCAATAAACAAAAAATTTAAAAAGAAGATCCTTCCGTTTGTAAAAATAAAACCTCTTCATCAGTGCTTTGCCGTTTTAATATATCATTTCTATGCGGGTAACGACCAAATCGGTCTATAATAGCTTTGTGTTTAAGCTCATAATCATAATTGTTTGGTTGATTTAAACTTTTAAATAATATCACGGCTTGCTCATGTACTAACTTTGATTCGCTATGCATAAATGGCATATATAAAAAACTTCTTTCTATTTTTGTTAACTTAATATCATCTTGTATTGCAATAGCTTCTTGTGCTAGAGCTAATGCTAAAGAATCATTCCTAAAAGCTCGTGGAGTGTTGCGGTAAATATTTCGTGAAAATTGATCAATTAAAAGAATTTCTGCTAGCCTGCCTAATGCTGTACTACGCCAACTAAATAGTTCGCAAGATACAGCCCGATCTAATAAACCAGAGAACCTTTGGGTTATTTGTTGATCAAGCAACTTATTTTTTATAAACCAATCTTTGTTAGTTAATTCTTTAAACCAAAAATCAATAACAATATTATAATTATGCATAATAACCTTCAATCCTACAAAAAATAACTAACATAGTGGAACCAATCTTTTTATTAACTATACTATACCTTTTTTACCATATGGCTGCTGGGTAACAGTTAAGGGTTTTGTTTCTATTGTTATTATTGTTCTATTCTCAATAACTTTATTTACCACAGCTCCCAAGCACAATCCACATACAGAATTAATAATTAAATCGGATATTAGCAATTTTGGATCTGTTGATTTAAGCATACAACATATGGTAGCCATACAACCAGTTACGCAGCCAAGTTCTGCTAGATCAGTGTTATTCTTGCAAGTTATACTATACTGTGTTGAAACTACTGGCGTGTTTAATGTATTGTTCATATAATATTATTCCTATTTAATTATTATTATAAAAAAATGTAGACAAAACTAATATTAATAAATTTGCATATGAAGATACTAGATTATCCTGGTTGTTACAATCGCACATATTTTTATTTGTGTTTTCAGATTTATCTTTAATAGCAGCTAATTCATTTATTTTGGTAGTATTGAATTTCATAAATGTGCATGGTTTTTCACCTGGATAAGAAAACGTGGGTGGCTTTTCATCTTCAATTGAGGTATTTTTTAAAAATCTGTTCTTATAGGTTGAATATATATCAGTAGAAAACATAATATTATTATAACTATTGCAGTTATTTTTTTGGCAACACAGAATCGTTACTGCCTGGTTATTGAACACTCCTATTTTAACATCACACATAAAAGCATAGTTTTTAGTTCTACATTCATTTTTTTTAATAGCTCCTATTTCAAAATATGACAGCGATTTAAACAAAGAACGATCAGCTATTGTAGAGAACTTTGCAAAATTAGTGCGAACATTCACTCCTTGGAAACCACAATAATATTTAGATTTGTTAGTAATTATAAATGCCATATTCTCACAATGCTCTTTATATTCTTTATTATAATTTTGCTTGCTGGAAAAAACAGGAAAAACACAGAAATTACAAATAATTTCATTTTCAGCAAGATTTATCACTGAAGTAATTTTATTACTTCTATTAATAATATTATTTGTAGATAATGCATTTTGTTTGAATTCTATAATAAAACAAGTGGTATTTTTTCTACCATTAATAGATTCATCGATACCTGGGACAGGTAGTCTAGTGTCTATGTTATAAATTTTATAACACAACGCATGTGTAGTACTGTTTAAAAATTTTTGTGTATCAAATAAATATAAACCCTTAGTAAAGTTTATATTATTATAGTCATTACAAAAATCACCTTTACAACAGTTATTTCTATATTCATCACAATCTACTCCATGATCACAAAAAGTTACAGCTTTATTGTTGTTACATTTTTCTTTTCTGATAGCGGTTAATTGAAAAACATCGTAATTTAAATATCTGCCCACTGCTTTATTATAAAGACTACGTTTAATTTGTATACCACAGCTATATTCAGCTTTTTTCTTAATAATAAATGCATTTTGATTTTCTTCACTTGGATCAAAAAAAGTTGACTCTATATATCTAAATAGAGTGAAAGAAAAATAACGGCAAATAATTTCATCATTAGCAATAGTTATTGCTGGCATATTATTATTATGTGTTATTATAAAAGATTTTATTAAAAGTGGCATTAGTAATAATAAAGATAGTTTCATTTTGTTTTATATTTTATGAAATTTTTAATTAAGGATAATTATAGTAGATAATATTTTTTAGTTAATTTTATTATTAATTCAAGTTACACAGCAAACAAATTTCAGTATATAATAAATCTATGAATATTAAAATTATTAATTTATACTCAGGTTACTTAATTTCTTATTTTGGAAAAACTACAGTACTAATATATCTGAATTATTAAATGGTACATATAGCCATGATCAGTTTACACGTTTATTATCGAATAACTCTTTCGATAACCCAATTCAAGAAAAAAGGTATAACAAAGAAGAAAATGAGTTTATCATTGTATTGCAAACATAATAAAAAGTATTAACCCTAAAACAAAGCTAGATATTTTACCTAAAATACTTTAAAATACTGGTTTTTACAACATATTTTATTTGTCAATTCTTAAGCCCTAAATAATTATTTTATATTATATTTAGTTGAAATAAGGATATTAACATGTTATTCAATAATATAAAATATTTTTCTAAAATAAATAGAATATATACGTGGCAAATGAAAATGCTAGGTTTCAGGACTAGAATAACAGTCAAATGTAAAATGCATATAGTACCACTGTGTAACACACAAATTAAAAGATATTGCAATAAATACATGCTTCTTATATTGATAATTTTATTTTTTACCATATAATGGTCTCTAGTTAAAGATTGACCTGTATAAAATAACTATATTTGTTATAATTTAACAAGATACCAAGTAAAGGTATTTCGGTAATAGGATATTAGATTGGTGGCTAGTAGAAACTTTGTTTGCAAGTGCTAGCACTTTCATCAGCCACATGTATAAAAAGATACTAGTTAATACTATTTTATATCTAAATAGTTTCAGCGTGTTTATACACCTAATAGATGAAGATGCAGAATTTCAGAGCTAAATAAAAAGATTAAATTCAAGGCAAATTGTCGTAGGAATGTTTATTACATTTCAAGACGATTTAACGATGAAGTTAATCTTTTTAGTGGCTCCCGAAGGGCAAGGCTTATACGATTTTATCTTGCGTTAGTATTTCTTGATTTAGTCGACACTAAACCTGCAAAACACTGCCTTAGCTAAAAACTTATGATCACTTGCTGAAAACCTGCATCTTCATCTATTAGGTGTTTATTTTAGATATATTAAAGCTGTCTGAATTTGGGTTATAAAATGCAAATTAAAAAAATTCTAGAAGAGAAAATAGTAGCGTTTTTCGAGCCTGTTTTTTTATCTATAGAAAATGAGAGCCATAAACATGTTAGTCAACAAAAAAACCCAACAGAGTCTCATTTTAAATTAACTATTGTAAGTGATAAATTTATAAATGTAAGTCGGGTTGAACGCCATAGATTAATTTATAAGCTTATAAATGATCTGTTAACTAATGAAATACATGCTTTAGCATTACATACTTATACTGAAAATGAATGGAGAACACAACGACATACTCCGCCAACCTCACCTCAATGCCTCGGTAACAACAGTTCTAACACCTAGAAAGTTAAATTTATTTCTATGCTTAATATTATTTTTTGGCAATAAAACTTATGCGTTTTTTTCTCTATATATTTTTTTGTTGTTCTATTGCAATTGCAAATGCTAATAAAGGCTCAGAAAATGAGACTAACAGTACAGCTAAAAATTCAATAAAAGCCTCTTCTTTATTGAGTAGTAAATTATTATCATCTATTAGCTTGCACAGTACTTCTCAATACAATGCAGATGAGCTACAATATTTTAGCTATGTCAACCCAGAAGCCCCTAAAGGTGGTACATTTAGGATTATACAAATAGGAACATTTGAAAATTTAAATATTTTTGCTAAAAAAGGGATAACCGCTGAAAGTATAGAATTAATATACGACAAACTAATGCAAGCTAATAAAGAAGAGCCTGCTACTTTATATCCATTGCTAGCAACATCTCTGCAATTGTTACCAGATAACAGCGGGGTTATTTTTAATTTAAATCCAAATGCTAAATTTCATGACGGTCATCCAGTTACTGCAGAAGATGTAGTTTTTAGCTTTAAAGCATTTACTCAGCAAGGCAGTTTTTTTTATAAAAGCTACTATAGCGAGATTGATTCTGTGAAAGTATTAACTACTCACCAAGTGCAATTTAATTTTATTCACACAAGCAATACTGATCTTCCCTACATGATAGCCCAACTGCCTGTATTACCAAAACATTTTAACCGCAACGGTGCTACAAAATCTTACAACAATGCATTAGATATTCCTTTAGGAAGTGGACCTTATAAAATAGAATCAATTAATCCATCGCAGCGCATTACTTTAAAAAAAGTTGATAACTATTGGGGGAAAGATCTATCGGTAAATAAAGGTCGTTATAATTTTGATTCTCTAATATATGATTATTTTTTAGACATTAACCTTGCTCGTGAAGCATTAAAGTCAGGAAAGTATGACTTTTTTATGGAAGTTACATCTCAAAATTGGGAGTCGTTTAAAAACAGCAAAGCAGTTAAAAAAAATTTATTACTGATGCGAGAAATTTCAACATTAGACACCTCCCCATTTCAAGGATTTGTATTTAATCATCGAAAAAGTAAATTTAAAAATATATATATCCGGCAAGCTTTAACACAATTATTTGATTTTAATAAAATAAACCGTAGCTTGTTTTATAATAGTTATTTACGCGCTAATAGTTATTTCCCTAATTCAGTTATGTCAGCAACAGGAACTCCAATTGATGGAGAGTTGCAATTATTACAACCATGGAGCAACCATTTGCCTGAAGAGTTGTTTACTCAAAAATTTACCTTGCCTTCAGGGAATTCCAAAGAAAGAAAATCAATAGCTTTAGAATTATTTAAAAAAGCCGGGTTTTCTTTGCATCAAGGTCAATTAATAGATAAAGACAAAAAGGTTTTCTCTATAGATTTTCTTACATATAACAATATGTATGATAATATCATCAGTGCTTTTGCTGATTATTTAAAATCATTAGGAATAGCAGTGTCTATTCGCTCAGTAGATCTACCAGTATATACAAATAATCTTAGAAATTTTGACTTTGATATGATAATGTACGCATGGAACCAGTCTTCAACTCCTGGAAGCGAACAATATTTTTATTGGGGTAGCCAATTTGCAGATACACCAATGACTAATAATTTAGCGGGAATTAATAGCCCAATTGTTGATGATATGATCACTAACATAGTTAAAGCTAAAAACAAACAAGAGCTTCGAGATAGCGTAAAAGCTTTAGACCGAGTTTTACTTTGGGGGTATTATACAATACCGCAATGGTATTTCCCTAAGTATCGTATAATTTCATCATCTTCGGTACTATTACCGTCCTCAAAACCGCTATACGGTATTGATATTCATAGCTGGTATTTTGATCTTAAGGCTATATCTCAAGCTAAAAATACAGATCTAATACTAGAAAAGTCTTACTTTAAAGATAATCTATTATTACTATGCGCTCTTGTTTTTATTGTTTTTTTGAGTATTCTTATTCTAGCTAAAGCTAGAAAGAAAAGAAAAAAAGATAAAATAAATATTGAACTTATATGATTTAATCTTATTAATTATGTTGATGATTTTTTATCATTAGTTAATCTAATTATACCTAATTAAGAGATTGTGATTGTTTGATACAAAGATTTTTAAAGCAAAAATTGTATATACCTTCAAATAGAAAGTATATTGTTAACCACCTAACTGATATGGTGTTATGAATTATTATATACTAAGACGATTAGCTCTTATAATACCAACTCTTTTTGGTATTATATTGATTAATTTTTTAATAGTGCAAGCTTCTCCTGGTGGCCCAGTTGAGCAAATGATTGCTAATCTAGAGGGATTTGATACTAGTGCTACTAGTAGGATATCTGGTACTAGTTCAACTTTAGATGTTGGTTTTGATGATTTATCTGAATACCGTGGAAGAAGAGGCATTGATCCAGAGCTATTAAAAGATATAGAAAAGCTTTATGGCTTCGACAAGCCTGCAACAGAAAGATTTATCCAAATGATAACCAATTATTTACACTTTGATTTAGGAGATTCATTTTTTAGAAGTGCTAAAGTAATAGATTTAATTATGCAAAAACTCCCAGTATCTATATCACTTGGGCTATGGGGTACATTATTAATTTATTTGATTTCTATTCCTTTAGGAATTCGTAAAGCTGTCAGGCAAGGTAGCAGATTCGATATCTGGACAAGTATCATGATTGCTATAGGTTATGCTATACCAAGTTTTCTGCTAGCATTACTACTAATAGTTTTATTTGCAGGTGGTAGTTATTGGAATATATTTCCTCTACGTGGACTAGTATCTGATAACTTTGAAAGCTTATCGGTTTTTGGCAAGCTTTTAGACTACGCTTGGCATATGGCTCTTCCGATATTTTGTATGGTCGTTGGCAGTTTTGCTTCTCTTACCATGCTAACTAAAAATTCATTTTTAGACGAGATTCAAAAACAATATGTGTTAACAGCTAAAGCCAAAGGAGCATCAGAAAATCAAGTGTTGTTTAAGCATGTATTTCGCAATGCTATGCTAGTAGTAATTTCTGGTTTTCCGCATGCTTTACTGAGCATGCTTCTTACCAGCTCGCTATTAATAGAAATAGTATTTTCTTTAGATGGTTTAGGCCTTTTAGGTTATGAAGCTGCCATCAATAGAGATTACCCTGTAATTTTTGGTACTTTGTATATTTTTACACTTCTTAGTATGCTGATTAAACTTCTTAGTGATATTTCTTATTTTGTAGTTGATCCACGGATTGACTTTGAGTCTAGGGGTTGACAGTGAGTACCAAAAATAAAAATTCTATTTATCATCGGAAATGGAATAACTTTAAAAAAAACAGAAGAGGGTTTTACTCTCTAATTATTTTTACAGTATTGTTTTTTATAAGTTTGTTTGCTGAGCTAGTTGCCAATGATAAACCATGGATAGTTTACACTAATAATAAAATATATTTCCCCATCTTGCATACATATTCAGAAAAAGATTTTGGCGGCGAGTTAGAACTAGCAATTGATTATCGCCATGAATATGCTACAGATTTAATTAAATCTCAGGGCGGTTGGATTATTTGGGCGCCTATCAAGTATTCATACGATACAATAAATTACAATAGCGTATCGCCTGCACCTCCTTCAAGAGAAAATCTTTTAGGAACAGACGATCAAGGGCGCGATGTACTAGCTAGAGTAATTTACGGCTTTAGAATTTCTATCTTTTTTGGGGTTTTGCTTACTGCGTTAAGCTCAATCGTAGGTATTAGTGTAGGTGCATTACAGGGATATTACGGCGGCAGAATAGATTTATTAGGACAACGCTTTATAGAAATTTGGTCGGGAATGCCCAGTTTATTTTTATTAATTATTTTATCTAGCTTTGTTGAGACAAGTTTTTGGTGGCTATTAGGAATAATGCTATTATTTAAATGGATGAGCTTAGTAGATATTGTCCGCGCAGAATTTTTACGATGTCGCAACTTTGAGTATGTAAGAGCCGCTAAATCTATAGGTGTAAGCGACATAAAGATTATGTTTCGTCATATTTTACCTAATGCTCTAGTATCTACTCTAACTCTATTACCATTTTTGTTAACTAGTTCAATAACTACATTAACATCCCTTGACTTTTTAGGGTTTGGACTACCTTCTGGTTCACCTTCGCTAGGAGAATTGATAGCTCAAGGAAAAAATAATTTACAATCACCATGGCTAGGAATTACGGCATTTATGACTATGTCTATTATGCTAACCCTGTTGGTTTTTATTGGTGAAGCTTGTCGTGATGCTTTCGATCCGCGTAAATATTATTCTGAGAAAAGGTAAGCGTATTTATGACAAATTGTTTACTTGAAATAAAAAATTTAAATGTTACTTTTAATAATAGCAACCGCCAAAGCAAAGCTCTTGATGACTGCTCATTTAAAATTCATGAGGGAGAAACATTAGGACTAGTTGGCGAGTCAGGCTCTGGAAAATCTTTATGTGCATTAAGCATTTTAGATTTGCTACCTAGTAATGCTAGACGCACTGGGCAAATAATTTTTAACAACCGTGACATCAGCTCACTAAATGAAAAGCAAATGCTAGATATCAGAGGCGGAAATATAAGCATGATATTTCAAGAGCCTATGACCGCATTGAACCCATTGCATACAATAAGAAGGCAGCTAGCAGAAGTGTTGCAATTACACTCTAATCTTAATAGTGAACAAATATCAAATAAAATAATAGAACTATTAATGCGAGTTGGTATTAAAAAACCACATATTCGTATGGGCTGTTATCCGCATCAATTATCTGGAGGACAAAGACAAAGAGTTCTTATTGCTATAGCTCTTGCCTGTAGGCCACAATTATTAATTGCAGATGAACCAACTACAGCACTCGATGTTACTGTACAAAAGCAAATCTTAGAGCTCTTACGTGAGCTTCAAGACGAACTAAAAATGACTGTTTTATTTATTAGTCATGATTTACATATAGTAAAAAAAATATCTGATAACATCTGTGTTATGAAACGTGGTAGTATAGTTGAGAAAGGTAACACTAAAAAAGTATTTGTTAACCCACAGCATAGTTACACGAAAGCTTTAATAGATGCTGAGCCTAAAGGAGATATAAAAACAGATGTCTCTGATGCTCCCGTATTGATAGACGCACAAAAAATATCTGTATGGTTTCCTATAAAAAGAGGTTTTTTTAAAAAAACTGTAGATCACATCAAAGCAGTTACAGATGTTAATTTTTATATCAAAAAGGGAGAAACTTTAGGGATAGTAGGAGAATCCGGATCAGGAAAAACTACTCTTGCTTTAGCATTGTTAAAACTGTATAAGTACCAAGGCACAATAAAATTTAAAAATAAGAATATATCATCTATGAGTGAAAAAACATTCAAACCTTTTCGACATGAAATGCAGATTGTTTTTCAAGACCCTTTTGGTAGTTTAAGTCCGCGAATGAATGTAGAGCAAATATTAAAAGAAGGTCTTGAGGTTCAAGATAAAGTCTCTAAAGATAAATGGCATAATAAAATCCTTAATGCTTTAACCGATGTCGGATTATCAGAATCCTGTTTAAATAGATACCCTCATGAATTTTCAGGTGGACAAAGACAACGCATTGCTATTGCTAGAATTTTAGTTTTAAGACCAACTTTTATTATTTTAGATGAGCCATCTTCTGCTTTAGATCGAACAGTACAAGTGCAAATTATATCTTTATTACAAAATTTACAAAGAAAATATAATTTAAGTTATTTATTTATAAGTCATGATTTAGCTGTTATTAAAGCATTAAGCCATAGAGTTATGGTCATGCAAGCTGGAAAAATAATTGAGCACGGGGCGACAGACGAAGTGTTCAATAACCCACAAGATCCTTATACTCGTGAATTGATTCAATCAAGCTTATAATTGAAATTACATTAAATAGCAATATAATAATTAAGTGATATTAATATGAATAATACTCTAAATGCTTCTATGAATAATTTAATGTTTTCTTCATCCGATAGTATAAACTATATAGAAAACAATAATAGCTTTAAATCCAAAAAAAAATTTCAGGCTCCTAACTCAACAAATATAGAACAAAATAATCTACTAATTGCAACAAATCAAGATAACAACAGCACACATAAAAGCAAGCCCCCCCCTAATAGAATAATAACTTTTTTTAGAGTGTTAAAAAATAAGATTTGTTGTAATAATACTAAGACCACTAATAATAAATCTTATATTTATGATAAGGTCAAGGAACAAGTATCTCCTCCTATACCAACAACAGTAGAACCTATATACTATGAGATTGAAAACCCTAATACTCAAAAAGAACACATATATGATGAACCATATT
The DNA here is from genome assembly GCA_929200395.1 of Candidatus Gorgonimonas eunicellae. Taxonomy (GTDB): domain Bacteria; phylum Pseudomonadota; class Gammaproteobacteria; order Pseudomonadales; family Endozoicomonadaceae; genus CAKMZJ01. The sequence goes on from CAKMZJ010000015.1 coordinate 22,517, forward strand.
AAAAAACATTAGAAACAACATAAAATACAAGCAGAAAAAATTATTTATATTATATCTGTTTAAAAACTATTAAACATCTTGAAATAACATTGTAAAATCTTATATAATCCACAGCAATTTAGAAGTTTTAGTTTGACTGCAAACGCCAAAATAATATATTGTTTGTGCTATTTATATTTATGGCATGATAATTTAGTCATTGATTGATACAGATTTAAGCTTAAAACATACATGTTGACGTTTAAGATACGATGCTTATATTCACTAAAGTCTATTATATGCAGGATATCTTGAAACACAAAACTAACATCTTAAAACTTATTATATATACGCCCCACGTCTTCATTTTCAAGGTGTATTATTAATGATATACATTTTTAATTTTAAAGTGTATTACAAATATATAAACTTTGCGGCTTAATCTGTATAACTTATCTTCTGCTTATTGCTTTATTCATTATTTTATAAGGGAAATATAATGTTGAGTAATTTTAAAATTTTTAGTGGCAATTCTAATCCTCAGTTGAGTAAAAAAGTTGCGGATAACTTAGATATTTCTATGGGGAATGCTCATGTTGGTCGTTTTAGCGATGGCGAGTGTGCTGTTGAAATTAAAGAAAATGTACGTGGTCAAGATGTTTTTATAATACAATCTGTATGCTACCCTACTAATGATAACCTAATGGAGCTAATGATTATTGCCGATGCGATACGTCGATCTTCAGCTGCTAGAATAACAGCTGTTATTCCTTATTTTGGTTATTCGCGTCAAGATCGTAGACCAAGATCAAGCCGAGTAGCTATAAGTGCAAAGGTTGTAGCAGATATGCTATCTAGTGTCGGGTTTAATAGAATATTAACTTGTGATTTGCATGCTGACCAAATTCAGGGTTTTTTTAATATACCCGTAGATAACATCTATGGATCTCCTTTGTTTCTAGAAGATATAATACAAAGAAATTACAAAAATGCTATAGTCGTTTCTCCTGATCATGGAGGAGTTGTGCGTGCAAGAGCAATAGCAAAAAGAATAGATACAGACTTGGCAATAATAGATAAAAGACGTCCTGAGGCTAATAAAAGTCAAGTGATGAATGTTATTGGCGATATTTCAGGACGTACTTGTATCATGGTTGATGATATGGTAGATACTGCAGGTACCTTATGTAAGGCAGCGGAAGCACTTAAAGATCGCGGTGCATTAGCAGTCCATGCATATTCTATTCACCCTGTACTTTCTGGTAAAGCATTAGAGAATATAGCTAGCTCTCCTATAGATAGCCTAGTAGTAACAAATACTATCCCCCTTAGTGCTCAGCTACAAGCAACAGGTAAAATCAGACAGCTAGATATCTCATTTTTAATAGCAGAAGCCATAAGAAGAATTATTAATGCTAAATCTATTAGCGAAATGTTTCAATAAGCTATTTATCTTATAGTGTTTACTTTTAATCAAATTATCTTTTAGTATTGCTTATATTTTGTGTGTTGTGTATAATCCATAATTCATAATTGAATTACAAAATTACTTTAATTAATTAAAGCGCTGTTAGAAACTGGGTACAACTATGCAGAATAACAATACCAAGCGAATTCCTATTATTGCAGGTAATTGGAAAATGAATATTTTCCCTGAAGACGCTACAACTTTGTCTACAGGGATTATTCATGATACGCAACAATTAGAAGTGATAGTCTTACCACCTTATGTATACTTGCATCAAGTACACAACTTATTAAAAAATAAGTCTGTTAAACTAGGAGCACAAAATGTTTCTATGTATAGCTCTGGTTCTTATACTGGTGAGATCTCAGCACCTATGCTAAAATCAGTAAACTGTTCTCATGCTATTATCGGACACTCTGAAAGAAGGCAATTGTTTCATGAGCAAGATGATGCAATCGCTAAAGAATTTACTGCTTTAGTTAAAGAAGGTATAGTTCCAATAGTTTGCATTGGAGAGACACAACAACAAAGAAAATCTGGCAATGCAAAATCTATAATTAAGCAACAGCTAGATCAAATACTAGAGATTACCAGCTCTGCCGAGCAGTTAATAGATTTTATTATCGCTTATGAGCCAGTGTGGGCAATAGGTACTGGAGAAAGTGCAAGTAGTGAGCTAGCTCAAGAGATGCACGAATATATAAGATCCCTGTGCTCTAAAGTAAGCAGTGATTTAGCTGACCAAACTAGAATTATTTATGGTGGCAGCATTAATCCTGAAAACGCACATGATTTACTCTCTCAACAAGATATAGATGGAGGTCTATTAGGTAAAGCCTCTGTTTCATTAGATAAATTTAATTCAATAATTAAGGTTGCAAATACAATATGGAGACAATGATTTTAGCAGTCCATGTTTTGGCCTCTATTAGCCTAGTTTTTTTTATAATTTTACAGCAGGGCAAAGGCTCTCAAGTAGGGGTAAGCTTTAACTCAGGCGCTTCGCAAACTGTTTTTGGTAGCCAAAGCTCTACAGGGTTTTTAACCAAGCTAATTACTTTACTAGCTTGTATTTTTTTCGCAACAAATTTATCGTTAGCTTTTATTGCCAAAAAGAACAGTAAAGAACAGTTTGAGTTTAATCCTACAGAAATAGAACACAAAGAAATACAGTTAAAAACTGATTCTCCTCTTGACCTAGATACTAACAATGAAGTAGAATCTACAACAAATTCCGACAAATAGTGAATTTAAGTAGTGTAATACTTCAAACATACAACTTCAAATAGAAGCTGTATGTATTAATATTTGTAGCCGAAGTGGTGGAATTGGTAGACACGCTGTCTTGAGGGGGCAGTGGCTTTATAGCCATGCGGGTTCAAGTCCCGCCTTCGGCACCAAACTATTAAAGCACTGATTTTTAGTTAAAGCAAAGCTTGTTATTAGTTATTAAATAATAACTGAGTATTATTTTTAGTATCTAATTAATATTTATATTTTTCTTGCTAAGGTAGAGAGCTATATATATAATATTCTATGTATTGTAAATAGACGCGGGATGGAGCAGCATGGTAGCTCGTCGGGCTCATAATCCGAAGGTCGTTGGTTCAAATCCAGCTCCCGCTACCAAATAACTTAAATTTTTATTAACTTACTGTTATAAAACTAATCACAGGGCTTTTTTAGCTCTTTTTTTGTTTTTGGAGGTTAAGTAATCGTGGCAACATCTATTGAAAAGTTAAGGACATCGATAGACCCAATTGTTACATCTCTAGAATACTCTTTATGGGGTATCGAGATGATTAGCAAGAAAAATGGCTTTTTAGTTAGGGTCTATATAGATTGTCAAGATAGAGGTATTTCGGTATCTGATTGTGAAAAAGTTACAAGACAATTACTTGATTTTTTTGAGGTTGAGAATTTTGAGTTAGGCGATTATACCTTAGAAGTATCTTCTCCTGGATTAGACCGACCTCTATTTGACTTAAGCAATTACCAGGCAATGATAGGAGAAGAAGCACGAGTCGTTCTTTTTTCTCCTTTTGATGGCAAAAGAACATTTACAGGTGTTATCAAAGGGATAGAAGGTTTTGATATAGTATTGATAGCAAATAATGAAGAAATTGTCATCCCTTTTAGTTGTATTAAAAAAGCTAAGATTGTTCCAAATTATGATGGTATTTAGAGGATATTATATTTGCTAGGCTAAGCATCTGTTATTTTTAAAAATACGAGTTTTAAGTAGCATATACTTTTAGCCTCTAATCTAGATATTGTTTTAATACAAGCACTGTTTTAAGTATTGTTATGTGGTTTTAAAGATATACACCTTCTACTTGAAGGTGTATAGATATCCCTTGCAGATAAAAAGCACATTATTTAGGTAGTGGATTTTTGTTTTTTAAACGAAGTGTCAGCTTTAAAAATTAAAGTCGTTTAACCTCAAAAACTTGTTATCAAGAGCAAACAAAATGTTTAACTCTCTTTGAGAATATACATTCAATTACACATTTTTATCTAGTTTAAGGTATTACGTATCTTCTAGTAGAAAGTGTATAAACTATGTGCGCTCAATTATCTATATCTTAGTACTTAAGATTATTGTTTTGTTAAAATATAGAAATTTATTTTAACGGCAACTATGTACCTTGCGATGAATATGCAGGTTTCCATAACTATTAGAAAGTTTTAATTTATTTTTAAGGTGTTAAGTAAAGAGGAATACTTTTTAGAATTCCTGGGATATTTTGCCAAAAATTAAATTTTTTATAAGAGTTATATGCTTGTATAAATTCAAATAGCAAGTAAATAATGTTGCGGTTTATTTATAGCAGTTAATTTTGCTGCATTGTTGTAATTAAGCAAAGAGGCAGAGTATGAGTAAAGAAATTCTGTTAGTGGTTGAATTAGTTTCTAATGAAAAAGGTGTGTCTCCAGAAGTTATTTTTGAATCTTTAGAATATGCATTAGAAACAGCGGTTAAAAAGAAATATTCAAATGATATAGATGTGAAAGCTAGTATAGACAGAAAAACAGGAGATCAGACTACTGTAAGACGTAAGTTAGTTGTTAATGATGAGGAATTTGATCCTGAAAATATTAATCATATCAAACTGTCTGAAGCTAAACAGCTAGATGAAAACGTACAAGTAAACGACACAGTTGAAGAAACCATTGATTCTCGCGAGTTTAGTCGGGTTGCCACACAAATGGCTAAGCAATCTATCTTTAGCAAAATAAAACTTGCTGAAAAAGTTAAATCAGCTGAATTATTTAAAGATAAAGTGGGAACTTTAGTAAAAGGTACTGTAAAAAAAGTAACCCGAGATAAACTAATTGTAGATCTTGCTAACAAAGCAGAAGGAATTATAAAAAAAGATTTATTAATTCCCAAGGAGCATTTTAGAACTGGCGATCATATAAAAGCTTTTCTAAAAGAGATAGTAGATGACGCTAGCAAACCACAGATTATTTTATCAAGAATAGAACCACGTTTCATTATAGAACTATTTAGATTAGAAGTGCCTGAAATCCTTGAAGAAATCATTGAAATTAAGAGTGCATCACGAGATCCAGGATCAAGAGCTAAAATATCTGTAAAAACAAATGATGGCCGCATTGATCCTATAGGTGCCTGTGTTGGCATGCGTGGCTCTAGAGTTCAAGCTGTTTCAAATGAACTTTGTAACGAGAGAGTTGATGTTGTGCTTTATGATCAAGATCCAGTTCAGTATGCTATAAATGCAATGCAACCAGCTGAAGTGATTTCTGTCATAGTAGATGAAAACAACAAAAGTATGGATCTAGTAGTGTCTGAAGATAATTTAGCACAGTCTATAGGTCGTGGCGGTCAGAATGTTAAATTAGCAAGTGATTTAATTGGCTGGCAGCTAAATGTTATGTCTGAAAAACAAGCCGTATCAGAAAAGGCAAAAGCTATAGAAAGTCTTATTAGTATGCTAGATATAACTAACGATTTAGCTAAATCACTATACACCGAGGGTTTTCAAAGTTTAAAAGAAATTGACTGCGCACCAGCCGAAGAATTTGCATCTGCTACCGGTGTTACACTGGAGCTTGCAAAAGAGTTACAAGCAAAAGCTAAAGATAAATTACTAACTTTAGAACTTGCTAAACAAGAAAAACTTGAAGCATCAACAACCCCTTCTGAAGATTTACTAAATATGGAAGGAATGGATGCGGATCTAGCTACTAAATTAGCTAGAAATGGGATTATATCCATGGAAGATTTAGCAGATCAATCAATAGATGAATTGCTAGTAATTGAAGGCATCGACGTAGATAAAGCGGGAGAGCTAATTATGACTGCACGCAAACCATGGTTTGATAGTGCTAGTAATTAAGTTGATCGCTAATAGGAGAAGTGTAAATGGCAGAAGTTACCGTAGAACGGCTCGCCGCAGTAGTTGGTGTTTCGGTTGAGCGTTTATTAAAACAGCTAAAAGATGCTGGTGTAGGGAAAAAATCCCAAGATGAAGTTATTAACCTTGAGGAAAAACAAAAACTTTTAACATATTTAAAACAAGTTCATACAGATACTGGAAATAACACAGAACAAGAAAAACATGCAGATGGCAAAAAGTTAGAAAATAAAGCAAAATCGCCTTTTAAATCAAAAGGCAAAGTAATTGTTAATGTTGAAGTTAGAAAAAAGAGACCTATAGTAAAAGCAGAAACTCCTAAGGCTAAGGATTATAAAGCTAATAAAAAAAGACCTACTAAACACCAAGGTGCTAAGCCAGAGTTTAAGAATACAGCTGGAGCTAAGTATGACAAAAGTAGGGGAGAAAAAAATACTACAGATAAAAACTCAAGAGTAGTTAATAAGAAACCATCTTCCTTTGCGCCTGCGTCTGCCCCGGTTACTCATGCAGATAAATTTTCTAATCAACCTATACCTGCTACTGACAGCAGAAGGGCAAAGAAAAAAAACAAGCACAAGGATAATAAATTTGAATCAGATGGCTTTAAAGGTAAACAAGGTGGTAAAAAATCTCGTTATGATGGTAGAGATGAATGGAAATCTAAACGTAACAAAAGCTCTAGGGCGTCAGCTCCAGAGTCAGTAGCTATGCATGGCTTTACCAAGCCTACTGCTCCTGTTGTGAGAGATATAGAAATCCCTGAAACTATAATTGTTGCTGAATTAGCAAATAGAATGGCAGTTAAAGCAGCAGATGTTATTAAGGTCTTATTCAAAATGGGATCTATGGCTACAATTAACCAAGTTATCGATCAGGAAACAGCTTGTATTGTAGTCGAAGAAATGGGACATAAATACAAACTGGTAAAAGCAGACTATCTTGAAGACTCTTTATTAGAAAATAAAGATGATGACACTTATCAAAAATATCCTCGTTCTCCTGTTGTTACTGTTATGGGACACGTAGACCATGGTAAAACATCATTATTAGATTATATTCGTAAAGCTAAAGTCCAATCTGGAGAGTCTGGAGGTATTACTCAACATATAGGTGCTTATCATGTTGATACTGATCATGGCGGCATTACTTTTCTTGATACTCCAGGACACGCAGCATTTACAGCAATGAGAGCACGAGGAGCTAAAGTAACAGATATAGTAGTTTTAGTTGTTGCTGCAGATGACGGCGTGATGCCACAAACAGAAGAAGCAATCAATCACGCTAAAGCTGCTGAAGTTCCTATTATAGTGGCTGTAAATAAAATTGATAAACCCGAAGCTGATTTAGAACGTGTTAAAACTGAATTATCTGGTAGAAATGTCGTTCCAGACGAATGGGGTGGAGATTCCCAGTTTATTCCTGTTTCCGCTTTAACTGGTGAAGGCATAGATAATCTATTAGAAGGCATTAGTAATGAGTCTGAGCTATTAGAGTTACAAGCTTCTAAAGAAGGATTAGCTAGAGGTACAGTTGTTGAATCACGAATAGACAAAGGGCGTGGCGTGGTAACTACTGCTTTAGTACAAAATGGTCTATTAAAGATGGGCGACTATGTTCTGGCAGGACATAACTCAGGTCGTATCAGAGCTATCATCAGCGATTCAGGAAAACCTCTTGAAACAGCAGGGCCATCTACCCCAGTTGAAATTTTAGGAATAGATGGAGTTCCTAATGCTGGGGATGAATTAGTAGTCTTAAATGATGAACGTAAAATACGTGAAATCGCTGATATGCGACAAACTAGATTCCGCGAAGGTAAACTGGCTAAGCAACAAGCTACTAATTTAGAAAACCTCATGCATAGCATGAAGTCTAGCGCTCAGAAAAAGAAAAATCTTAACATTGTCTTAAAAACTGATGTAAGAGGATCACTAGAAGCATTAGTAGATTCATTGCAAAAACTTGGTAATGAAGAAGTATGTGTTAACGTTATTTCAAGCGGAGTAGGCGGAATCAATGAAACAGATGCTAATTTAGCTTTAGCTTCTAATGCCGTATTAGTTGGCTTTAATGTCAGAGCAGACTCGTTATCAAGAAAAGTTATAGAAGCAGAACAGCTAGACTTAAGATACTACAGCATTATTTATGATGTACTTGATGATGTAGAGAAAGCATTGTCAGGAATGTTAGGGTCTGATGCTCGTGAAGAAATCTGCGGTGTGGCAGAAGTACGTCAAGTGTTTAGCGGTGCAAAATTCGGTTATATTGCTGGCTGTATAGTTCTTGAAGGAACAGTTCATCGGAATAAAAAAATACGCGTATTACGTGATGACGTAGTAATTTTTGAAGGTGAGCTTGAGTCTTTAAAACGCTTTAAAGATGATGTAAATGAAGTGAAACAAGGTACAGAATGTGGTATAGCTGTTAAAAGTTATAATGATGTAAAAGAAGGTGACAAAATAGAAGTTTTCCAAGTAGTCCAAGTACAAAGAACTTTATCTTCTTAATACCTACGTTCAAGATATGGGATTATTTTGTAAAATCCATATCTTGAATTTTTTTAGTGTTCATTCAATTTATTTTTAGTAGTTATCAGTTATGGCAAAAGAGTTTAGCAGAACACAACGAGTTGCGGATGTTATTCAAAAAGAAGTAGCTCAAATCATTCAAAGAGATGTCAAAGACCCTAGATTAGGAATGGTAACCATTTTGGATGTTAATATTAGCAAAGATTTATTTTTTGCTGACATTCATGTATCCCTTCTAGATCTTGATGGCAAAGATTTAGCACCTAGGTTTGCTATATTAAAAAATGCTGAGGGCTTTATTCGTGCTTCTTTGAGTAAAAAAATCAAACTGAGAGTTATTCCTGAGATTAGATTTCATTTAGATGAAAGCTCTAAACGTAGCAATTATATATCTGACCTTATAGATAAAGCGATTGCTAGAGACAATCAAAATGGCGGAAATAATTAACTAGTGGCAATGCATAAAAAAAAATTAAAGAGAAAGATTAACGGTATTTTTCTTCTTAACAAGCCTATTGACATTAGCTCAAACAAAATTTTACAAAAAGTTAAGCATATTTTTTGTGCAGAAAAAGCTGGGCATACTGGTACTTTAGATCCTCTAGCTACTGGAGTTTTGCCTATATTTTTTGGCAGAACCACAAAGTTTTGTCAATATTGCATTGATGCAGATAAAGGATATATCGCTACTGTAAAATTAGGAATTGCTACTACTACAGGAGATGCAGAAGGAGATATAGTTAAAACTTTAGCTGTTGATGTGTCTTCTAGTCTGTTACAAAAAACTTTGAAAAGTTTTTGTGGCTTAATAGATCAAGTTCCTAGTATCTATTCTGCTTTAAAATATAAAGGCAAAAAATTATACGAATATGCGCGCCAAGGAATAGATGTTCCTATAGCTAAAAGATCTATCAATATATATAAAATTGAGTTATTAGATTACAATTCTTCAGATACTTTTACCATTAAAGTTTATTGTTCAAAAGGGACTTATATAAGGACTCTAGCTGAAGATATTGGTATTGCATTAGGTACAGTGGCACATATTACTAAATTGCATCGTTTCAAAGCCGGAGATTTTTTAGATGCAGATACTATTACTATTGAACAACTGCAAGATAGCATAGTAGAAAATACATCCTCTAGTGCTGATAAATTTATTACTTTAGATAACAATTTATTAAGATCCGATAAAGCAGTTCTCTGTTTTGATAGTATATTAGTTAATAACGAAGATATTACTTTTTTAAAACAAGGGGCTTCTGTAAAGTTAGATGCAATAATAAATAACTACGAAGAAGACACAATTTTACGAATTTACGCCGGTAATGATAAAAAAGTAATAACCAATAACGAGTTTATAGGTTTAGGAAAAATAAAGGATAATAGCCTTTATCCAAAATGCATACTGCATACATGAATAATTTTATTTGCTAAAAAGCTAATTGCCTTCTAGCTATTTGTGATTATAAATTTAAAAAATAGCCTTTTTTAAAATAACAATGTATCTTGTCTTAGTTCAAACTTGAATATCTTAAATTTAAAATATTTATTTTGTGAGTTTTTATATGTCTAATAATATATTATTTACTTCTGAATCAGTTTCCGAAGGACACCCAGATAAAATAGCAGATCAAATTTCAGACGCTATTTTAGATGCTATTTTAAAAGATGACAAAGACGCTAGAGTAGCTGTAGAAACTTTAGTAAAAACAGGTATGGTCTTAGTTGCTGGTGAAGTACGAACCGATACCTATGTAGATATAGAACAAATTGTTAGAGACGTTGTAACAAGTGCTGGATATAATCATGGCGATCTCGGATTTGACGGCGAATGCGTAGCTGTTTTAAATGCTATTGGTAAACAATCAGCTGATATATCTATAGGAGTAGATGCAACCTGTGAAGCAGATATCGGAGCAGGTGATCAAGGCATGATGTTTGGTTACGCTACTCGCGAAACCCCAGAATATATGCCCGCTCCAATAGCTTACTCTCATAGACTAATGTTACGCCAGGCAGAACTAAGAAAAAACGGTAAATTAGGTTGGTTGAGACCAGATGCTAAAGCACAAGTTACCTTAGCTTATGACTCTAAGGGTAAAATTTTAGGAGTAGACTCTATAGTTTTATCAACACAACATAATCCAGGAGTAACAATACAAGAAATTCGTAGCGATGTAATGGAATATATAATAAAACCCACTATTCCAGCGGAATGGCTAAATAAAAATACTAAATATCATATAAACCCAACAGGAAAATTTGAAATAGGCGGACCGGTAGGAGACTGTGGGTTAACCGGAAGAAAGCTTATGGTAGATACTTATGGTGGCATGGCTAGACATGGCGGAGGTGCTTTTTCAGGAAAAGACCCTTCAAAGGTGGATAGATCCGCTGCTTATGCATGTAGATACGTGGCTAAAAATATAGTAGCAGCAGGCTTAGCAGATAGATGCGAAATACAGGTATCCTATGCTATAGGAGTATCACAACCTACCTCAATATCTATTAACACTTTCAATACTAGTTCATATACATCTGAAGAATTAATTAAAGCAATAAAAAAGTGTTTTGATTTTAGCGTAGGTGGAATAATAGACTATTTAGATCTTAAAAAACCTATTTATCGTAAAACATCATGCTACGGGCATTTTGGACGTTCAGAAGCAAACTTTAGCTGGGAGAAAACAGATCTAGTAGCTATGTTGCAAAAAGAGTTATCATAACACACAAGGTAGATAAAAACTCTAAATTCTAGAGCTAGAGCACAAGATATAATTCGAAGGAAAACATCGATAAAATACCTTTACTTTACAAGGTGTTTTAACGATGAAATAACTCGCTATATCTTGATGTAGTCATCACAATCCATGAAACACTGACAACCTCTATATCTTATAAATACCTATTAAAAGTATACATTTTAATAGTTATAAAAAAAAAATTATTATAATAATTTGTATTATAACAGGTTAATTACACCTAGAGATAAGAAGATGATATATACTCATATGTAAGAAGGTATATAGTGTTGGCAATTATTATTTAGTGTTGTTTACGGATAAATAGCAAGATTTAAGGCTGTATGGTAATTGCCGACATTGCAAGTATTGGCACTTGGAGGATAGTCTACTATGCATAGTAATCATTTTACATTGACAATTAGTCAAAGCAATTCAGATGGTGGTGACTTTGCAATACATATCAAGGAGCCAAATAAACAAGAAAAATTATTAGTGCATTTACGGTTTATGCCTTCCGCTATATTTGATGCTGCATATCTAGATAGTGTATTGGAATTATTAACTAAAATGTTAGCAAGGCGCGTGATAGAATGGCAAGTAGCTCCTGAAGATTCAAATATTTCATTAGAAGATCAGGAAGAGGCTAAAGAGGTTGTTGATCGTGTTCTTGATAAAATAAAGAAAAGCTCTATTGGTTAATTAGTGCTATAGTTGTATAGTGTTGCTTTTGTGGTACACAAAAGCAGTGTAGAAAAAACAGCTTTGGCTGTTTTAGCAAAGTAGCTTGTATTAGTATGAGAACATTGCTATACAAGCTGCTGCTATTATTAAAAATGGACCAAATGGAAACGCTGTTGATCTTGTAATTTTTTTTAATAAAATCATAGTTAACCCAAATAATGTTCCTGTAATAGATGCTGCCAATAATATAGCAGGTAGTTTCATCACGCCAAACCAAGCACCAAAAGCAGCAAACAACTTAAAATCTCCATATCCTATCCCTTCTTTACCTGTAAAAAATTTAAATGTCATATGCACCAACCAAAGTGATATATAACCTACAGCACTACCAATAATGGCTTGTTGTGATGTAACCAGTAGATCAAAGCTGTTAATTAGTAACCCTATCCATAATAACGTTAATGTCAGCTCATCAGGTAATAACTGGGTTTTAATATCTATAGCTGCTAGAGGTATAAGAAACCAAAATAGAATGCAAAAAGCGATAGAAAGTACAGTAACCCCATATAAATAAACTATTAAAAATGTACATGCACTTGTTAAAATTTCTATTATAGGTAAAATGATAGAAGATTTTTTTTTACATGAAAAATAATCAACTATAGGTAAATAACACCACCAAGCAAGGCTATTACTAAAATAATACTGCCATAAATTAGAACTATTATTTATTTTTTTTTTATTATCTATGTTTGGAAATAAAAATTCTTGGCTATCGGTTTTCCATGTATACATTAATTTAGCAGGAAGCATATTAATTATGTAGTAAAGAAATTTACCTACACATAACCCTACAATTATAGCGATCAATAAAATAGCTAATTGTGGTTTGTCATTACTATATAATTGTAACATATTAGCTCCTAGCTTAATGTATAATTTAATTATTCTTATCTAAAAATAAAAAAATTAAGGTCTTTTAATAACTATGAATATTAATACATCTATTGCTGAAGTTAACTTTCCTAATATTCAAGCAAGCAATATACCATATGAAACAGCTACTAAAACATCTATAAATCAATCTTCTACTAGCAATTATAAAGAATACAAAAATTTAGATCAATATAAACTAAGTAAAATAAAAGATTTAAATATTTTACCAACAGCTTCACTTGTAAAAAAACCTGAAGAATTATTAAATACTTGTTTGAAAATAAAAATAGACAATCTAGAAGCAGATATCACACGACAACGGTTTTCTCTTTGTTCTACTGCTAGGGATAGATGTAGAATAGAAAGACTCAAAAGATTAAACCCTACCCGTCTTGAAAAGTTAATGCACTTATCTGAAGAAAACAAACATGTATTATGCGAATTTATTGAAAAACTCTATGATTGCTTGAATGACTCAATTAAATCTTTCACTAAAAAGTCTACTATCTGGGTTGCACATGATGTAAATAAAGATGATTTAATTAAAGATAATAATTTTAGAGATAATCTGATTATCTCTTTAGTTAATTTTCATTTAGAGCGGCTATCTGATCCTGAAACAGAGCAAAGTGAAGTTACACATACAAAGCTAATCAATAGTTTTATAACATCAAATACTAATATATATTATATGTCCGGAGAATATGTTTCTGATAACAGCATTCAAAATATAAGCATAGCAATAAAAGATCTCTCTAGATATAAATATCCAGATCAGATGTCAAAATATAGGTTCCATTTTGACATCAATAAACAAGAAGACAGCAAAGCTATTAAAACTTTAAACAGTATCAAAAAAGCATTGAATCTTACTGTTTTTAAAGAACAAGTTAATAACTGGGTAAACTATTATATTAAAAAATCAATAGCATCATTAGAAACTATTAATGTTAATCAATCAACATCGGCAACAGATGCAAAACTAGCAACGTTAAAAAATTTATCAGTAACAGATAAAAATAAATTATGTGATTTTATTGCATATTTTTATCAATCTTTAGTGATTCATAAAAACAAGTTGGTATTAAATAGCAAAAAGATTCCTAGAACTAAAATATTATGGGATATAAATTCTTCAATAACAGGAGAATATATAGATAAGCTAGTTGTAGCATCAATCAAATATTTTATCAATCTATTATCGAATCCCCAACCTGAAAATGAACAATGTATTGATCAAATTGATTCCTTTATGAATGACAATGATTTTTTATATCAAATTTATATTGAATATATTGACGATAATAACAACTTCGCAATAGCTAATGCAGTTTCACAGAAAAAAACTGACCTTGTAAACACTGGAGATAATTCTTTTACACTAGTTAGTCTTATACCCGGAGAAGAAAACACAGATAAATATTCTTATATTAGGTTTGATATTAAAACCACAAAAAATTCATAGTTTTAATATGCCGCCTGTATAAACTTTGTTACTAATCACTAAAAAATATATCTTCTAATATACACTTTTTACTTGAAGGTATATACACGTAGCAGATGAAAATGCTAGGTTTCAGGGCTAAAGAAAAAGATCTAATTCGAGGCAAA
>CAKMZJ010000016.1:0-15550 GCA_929200395.1 Candidatus Gorgonimonas eunicellae
ATGCCTTATATCCCGTACCTAAAGGAACGGGTTTTACGGCACTTTTTGATAAAACAATTTTGTGGTATAAAAATATCTTAAGAGCTCATCTGATCTAGATTCATTTATAATTAGACTTTAATAGATAACACATATTTATGAGCCCTACTTGTTAATTTTAAAAATTTCTCTTAAAGATGTTTCTATGTAATCTATATGAGCAAGTTCTTCCTCTGTAACTTCCTGATTTGTAAGCTTACTCGCAATATGTTTTCTATTATTATCAATTGACAATATGAATTTTCTATGATGATCTATTATAGCAAATGGACTTTTGTTTTTGCAGGATTTAATATTATCGAATAATAATTTAATATTTTTTAAATGCGGTTTTCCAATATACATGCTCTCAAGATCATTTAATACATCTTCAAATCCAGCATGTTCTTTATAAATAACCGACATAGGCATATGGTCTGATAGACCGCTATTTTGAGTAGTCTTAGTAATAGAAGTTAAATGTCTAATTTCTGCATGTGACGCCCATTTCTCTTGTTTATTAGGATCAAATATAAATTGATGGTCATAAATACAGTTATTAGCAACTTTAGGATTATCTTTCCATGTTGAGGATCCCCAAAACTTTCTATTGTTAGATCCTGCTCCTTCATACCAAGTACCTGTAGGTTCTTTTCTTAATAAACTATCAGGTTGATCGATGCCAGTAAATACAGAGGTACTATTTTTATTTCTATTAGCTGTTTCTATATCATGAGTCTCATAATAACTATTATGAAATTTTTTTCCTAAGGCAGATATTCCTTGTTCATAGCTTTGGTCTTGTTTTATTTTTCCTTCTTCATCTGCGATAGATAAATTAAGATCACCCATGAAAAACACACCTTGATTTTCATATTTTGATTTGCTAATAGATGTGCTACTGTCTGCAGATACCCACCGCTGAATTTGCCTTAACTCCTCACGTCTAATCTTGTTATATTTTTCTCCAGTTTTAGCTTGTAAATGAGTATTATAAATTGTAGCAGATTTACCATTCCCTAAATCAACTATTACTCGTAATAACCCCTTATTAGATAATGCATCCTCGCCAGCTAAATTTTGAAATTTTCGGAACTTTATATCTAGCACTGGATACTTACTAGCTATAGCTAAACCACTATTTAGTCCTATTTCACTAGGTGCTACATTGTAGACTATATTTGAATAATTCTCTTTTAGGTTTTCTAATAAATGCCCCGATGCTTTTCTATCAAACACCTCTTGAAAACAGATTATATCTGGTTGTACATCTTGGTGATTAAGTATATTTTTACTAATTTCTTTTGCCCGTGTATTAGAGGATCGTAAATCATTTATATTACGTATATAATTAGGCATAAGCCCAGTATTATAAGTCATAATATGCAACCCTTCTTTAGGGTTATAGGTTTTACTAGGACAAGATGATTTGATCATAGATGCTTCAGCACAAAACATATTCCCTATTATACATAACGGAATTCCAATTAAAGAAAGGACTAAAGAAGGAATAAGAAAAACACTAACAATAGCAACTTTTGTTATTTTTCGTAATAGCAAGGAAGATGTTTTTTTAGGGTCATCTATAGGAGAATCTGGGCTTTTTCCAGGACGAATATTACCGCTAGCTAACTTAGTAACAGCATTAGCAACTTGAAAAACAGGATAAGTAAGGAATCTACCAGCTTGCAGTAATGCCTTGCCTGTGATGTTATTAGGGTCGTTAGAATATTTATTGCTAACATTTAAATTGTTTTTTATCACTGTTTTTCAACTCCCGCAACCTTAAAACCAACATTCCTACAATATTTTGTTCTAAAGTGAAGTTTTTACTAGACCATGAAAATGTATCCCTAAATAGAAAATATGCAATCCCTTTATATAACAACTATTATAGTATCAATTTTAATTATTGCATGCTTTATATTAGGGAATACTTAAAACAATTTTACCTCATGTTACACAATACTTAACTAAAAAATCGACCTGTAAATAAATATACCTTTATTTGTTGAAAAAAAGTGCCTTCCTAATATATCTCTTATCGTTTATTAAGTCGAAATAAACGTTGTTTTTCAATATTCCACTCTTTCTCTTTAGTCGCGGCTCTTTTATCAAATTCTTTTTTACCTCGAGCAAGGGCTATTTTGCATTTAATTAAATGTTTTTTCCAATATATTTTTGTGGCGACACATGAATGACCTTTTTGTTGCGTAATTGCAAATAATTTTGCTAATTCTTTACGTTGGAGTAAAAGTTTTCTATCGCGTTTAGGGTCAGCTACAACATGTGTAGAAGCTGTATCTAAAGGAGTAATTAAAGCTCCTACCAACCAAGCTTCGCCATCTTTTAGAACTACATAGCTGTCTACTAGTTGTATTTTTTTTTGTCTGATACTCTTAACTTCCCAGCCACTAAGAACTATACCAGCTTCGTAAGTATCATCTAGATGATAATCAAATCTAGCTTTCTTGTTAACAACTATAGAAGTATCGAGTTTACCATGTTTAGGTTTTTTAGCCATTCTGGGTTCACTATTAAAATTAGCCAATTTGCTATAATTTTACATTTATAGTGCTGGCAAATAAAAAATATCAATAAGTTAGTATTGAGCTATACACCAATCACATAAAAATGCGAGCTTCAATAAATGAAAGGTGTATATAAAAAATTATATTGAGTCAAAAAAATCTTTTACTCGTTTAAAAAATGACTCGGTTCGTGGAGAATGCTCTTTTTCTGTCTCTTGAGAAAAAGTGCTACGTAGCTCTTTCATTAAGCCTTTTTGTGTATCTGTTAGATGAACAGGAGTTTCAATAACTACTTTACATAGTAAATCTCCCTGAAAATGACTATTAACAGATTTAATACCTTTGTTTCTTAACCTAAAGACTTTTCCTGTTTGGGTTTCTTTAGGTATTTTGAGCTTAACTCTACCATTTAAAGTAGGAATTTCTAACTCTCCACCTAAAGCTGCGTCAAAGAAACTTATAGGAACTTCACAGTGCAAGTCATCGCCTTCACGTTTAAATATCGGATGCTTTTTAATCCTGATTTTAATATACAAATCGCCAGAAGGTCCTCGATTTATGCCGCTTTCTCCTTCATTGGATAAACGTATTTGATTACCCTCATCGATTCCTGCTGGTATTTTTACTGATAAGGTTTTTTCTACCTGTACCCGACCTTGGCCATTACATTCTCGACAAAATTCTTTGATTTTCTTGCCTTCACCATGACAGTCCGGACATGTTTGCTGTATAGAAAAAAATCCTTGTTGTGTTCGTACTTCACCCATACCATTACAGGTTGTACATAAAACAGGCTGAGAACCTTTCTTTGCCCTAGTTCCATTACAGCTAGAACAAGTTTTTTGTCTTGGGATTTGTAAATTTTTAGTAATCCCTTTTACAGCTTCTTCTAATGTTAATTCTACACTATATTGAAGATCGCTACCTCGGTAACTTGCACTTTGCCGACCTCTAGCATTTCCTCTACCAAAAATATCGCCAAAAACATCTCCAAAAATATCGCCAAAACCACTAAAGTCACCATGACCAGCACCGCCGCCCATATTACCTTGAAGACCATCATGGCCAAATTGATCGTATGCTGATCTTTTGTTACTATCCGATAAAACTTCAAATGCCTCATTGACTTCTTTGAATTTTTCTTCTGACGCTTTGTCTCCCGGATTTCTATCAGGATGATGCTTCATTGCCTGTCTTCTGTAAGCTTTTTTAATTTCTTTTTCAGAAGCAGATTTAGAAATCCCTAATACTTCATAATAGTCACGTTTTGACATTCATATTTACCCTGTGAATAAAAATCGTTATATTGGTTTATAAAGTTAAACATATTATAAACTCAATATACACACATCGAAAATGCGTAATTTCTTTAGCTCCGAAAACCTATGCCTTTATCTGCGAGATATATATAGAAAGTGCGATAAACTTCTAATAGCCAATTAGTTTAGAAAAATATGCGTATATTATCGTAATATTACTTAACCAGCAAGTATTTTTATTCTATTTAGGTAGCATCTGCCTGGCAAATAATACATTGAGATAAGGCTGTTTAGCATTTTAAAATCTTCAATCTAGACTTTAATAAAATAATTTATTTTATTAAAATATTTTAAACATTACTAAAATATTTTAATAATGTTTAGTTATTATTTATAACACTTTTCCCTAGGGATTATATACCTTCAGGAAAAAATGTTATATTTTGTTAGTATTTATTTATTATTTTTTTTATCTTTACTTTCATCTTCGTCTTCGTCTTTATTTTGACCTTGATCTTCTTTTTTATCTTTATCTTCGTCTTTAACTTCTTCAAACTCAGCATCTACAGTGCTATCTTCCCCTTCTTGCTGCTCACCAGAAGCTTGTTGCTTCTCAGCATACATTTTTTGCACAATTGGAGTAGAGGCATCTGAAAGAGCTTTAATTTTAGCTTCGATATCTTCTTTAGAATCGCCTTTAATAGCAGCTTCTAAATCTTCAATAGCTTTAGTAACATTCTTTCTTTCTTCTTCTGTTGCTTTATCTTTAGCTTCATCTAAAGTTTTACGTGTAGCATGCACTAAAGAGTCTGCTTCATTTCTTACCTTTATTAGATCTTCAAACTTTTTATCTTCTTCAGAGTTAGCTTCTGCATCTTTTACCATTGCATCGATTTCTTCATCAGACAAACCAGATGAAGCTTTGATTTGAATCGTTTGCTCTTTTCCTGTGGCTTTATCTTTAGCTGATACATGTAAAATACCATTGGCATCTAGGTCAAAGCTAACCTCTATTTGAGGCATTCCACGTGGAGCAGGTGGGATATCTGACAAATCAAATCTTCCTAGAGACTTATTAGACGATGCTTGTTTACGCTCTCCTTGACACACATGGATAGTTACAGCTGTTTGATTATCTGCAGCTGTAGAAAACACCTGAGATTTTTTAGTAGGAACAGTAGTGTTTTTCTCAATAAGCGAGGTCATTACACCGCCCATTGTTTCAATACCTAGAGTTAGCGGGGTTACATCAAGTAACAATACATCTTTAATATCTCCAGATAGTACAGCAGCTTGAATTGCCGCTCCCATAGCAACAGCTTCATCTGGGTTTACGTCTTTTCTAGGCTCTTTGCCAAAAAATTCTGCCACCTTTTGTTGTACTAGCGGCATACGTGTTTGCCCACCAACTAGTATAACTTCATCGATATCAGAGATGTTTATATCTGCATCCTTGATAGCAGTTTTACAAGGCTGTAATGATCTATTAACTAATTCTTCAACTAGAGATTCTAGCTTTGATCTAGTAACTTTGATATTAAGATGTTTTGGTCCTGTAGCATCAGCAGTTACGTAAGGAAGGTTAACATCAGTTTGTTGTGTAGATGAAAGCTCTATTTTTGCTTTTTCAGCAGCTTCTTTTAGACGCTGCATAGCAAGTGGATCACCTTTTAAGTCAATAGCTTGTTCTTTTTTAAACTCTTCAGCTAGGTAATTAATTAACAGCAAATCAAAATCTTCACCACCTAGAAAAGTATCACCATTAGTAGCAAGAACTTCAAATTGGTGTTCGCCGTCTACATCCGCTATTTCAATAATAGAAACGTCAAAGGTACCACCACCTAAGTCATATACTACTATAGTTTGGTCGCCCTTTCTTTTATCTAAACCATATGCTAAAGCTGCTGCTGTAGGCTCATTAATGATACGCTTAACTTCAAGCCCTGCGATTCGACCTGCATCTTTAGTGGCTTGTCTTTGAGAATCATTAAAATAAGCAGGAACAGTTATTACTGCCTCAGATACAGTTTCACCTAAGTAATCTTCCGCTGTTTTTTTCATTTTTTTAAGAACTTCAGCAGAAATTTGTGGCGGAGCTTTAGCATCTCCTTTAGCTTCAACCCAAGCATCACCATTTTCAGCTTCAATGATTGAATAAGGAACCATTTTTATATCTTTTTGCACTACGTCATCTTTAAATCTTCTACCGATTAATCTTTTAATAGCAAAAAGTGTATTTTTAGGGTTAGTTACAGCTTGTCTTTTAGCTGGTTGACCTACTAAGATTTCAGCTTCATCAGTATAAGCGATTATAGAAGGGGTTGTTCTAGTGCCTTCTGCGTTTTCTATTACTTTTGGTTTTTGGCCGTCAAGTATTGCTACACATGAATTAGTAGTACCTAAATCGATACCAATAATTTTATTACTTTGTTTTTTAGACATAAAATCTCCTAGAATGTGTCAGTAAATTGATACAATTTTAGCATAAATATAGAACAACTATAAATATTCTTGTGCATGTTTATGACTATGCTTGATCGTATGCCTATTAATATGTGGTCTTGTTTGTTTTTTTCAACAAATGTTACAATAAAAACTTGTTTTTTTTACTTTAAATAATAAATATTACTTCTATCTTCAATTAATCACCCTATAAATCTTACAACCTAACAATTTGATGCTATATTTATTTTTATGGACATTATTTGAAATATTTTCTTAATATGTGTTGTTAGGAGTATATAATGACAGTTGAAAAATCTAATAAAGGATTATTCCGCAAACTTTTCAAGCATAAAAACAAAGCTAAAAAGAAAGAAATTAACTCAACAACATCAACACCCATATTTGGAAAAAATGTTAGCACCCCGCCATCTTATAAAACAAGAAAAGCACATAGTATCAAAGATACCTCAAGTAGCGATAGCCTAATCGATGACATAATAGATGAAGATATACATAATAGAGTAATTCATAGAACTGATGTTACACCTAGAAATCCAAGCAATGCTAGTGTAAACAACCAAAGTTTCAATAGTGATTTAGACCCTTTAGAAACTAGAAATACTACAAATATAGCAGATGATACAATAGAACAAGATTTTATACATGTCAGCATAGAAAATGATACTTTAGTAGAGAATCTTAAAAACACTGTTGTAAGTAAAGCAGGATCACGTAATATTTCTATTTTTGAAACTAATGATGGTAGCTATGAGTTACATTTAGACCGACCCCCTATTAAACGTCTTGTTTTAAGTGGTGGTGGTGAGAAAGGTCTCAGCTATGCTGGTACGACGAAATCTCTAGAGCAGACTGGAGCACTAAATAAAATTGAAAGTTGCTTTGGTAGCTCTGCTGGTGCATTACAAGCCTGCGTAATAGCCATTGGAGGCACGGCGGAAGAAGTAAAAAAATATTCTGATAAAATAAATACAAATAATTTATTAAAACAAGAAAATGATTTTTATGATAAAACTAATATTCCTTTCATAGAAGATAAACCTGTTAGTAAACTTGGCATAATAAAGGCAATATGGGATACAATTGTAAGGCTTTATAAGAAACACAACAGCGTAGGTATTAGATATGAAGCTTATGTAAATCATGTAATCGCAAAAATTTTATTAGCCAGAATGAAAGACAATGATTTATTATTAGAGCCAGATTTACAAGATATAATCGAAAAACTAAAAAAACAAGAAAAAGACCCCCGTGACTTAATAAATACTATTAATTTTAACGATTTAAATAGACTATCTAAGCATATACCACAGATAAAAGATTTAACGGTTACAGGAACAGCTAATATAGGCGGAAAACATCAACTAGTTTTATTTAACAAGGATAGCTTTAGCGAAACTTCACTTTCTCATGCTGTGAGGATTTCATCTTCTTTACCTCTAGTTTTCCCAGCGGTATCTCAAGAAAACTTTTTAAATACAAATGAAGATATACAACTTATAGATGGTGGTTGTATCATGAACACACCTGATCCTGGAATTATTCACCAGACATTTGAGAACGATTTAAAAAAAGATGAGAGCTTAATATTAGTTTTTAATGCAAACACTAATATAAAAAAAACTGCTAGCACAGAAGATAAGTTTGCAAAAGTGCCAATAACAATGCTTAAAGCTGAGGGCAGAAGACTAAGAGCTGATTATGCATCACAGATGTTAGAAGTTCCGATATCAACTTATATAGGTAAGAAACGTGTTTCTTTATCTACTATAAGTTTTTTTACAACTAAAGAAACAGTAGATGCAGTTCAACAAGAAGCTGAAAAAAAAACTATGGAACATTTAAATACTCGAGCAAGCCAGCAACAACAATATAAATTTACTAACTTAAAAAATTTGCTAAACTCACTAAGCGATACTGAACTAGAAGAAATTGAGCAAGCAACCCCAGGAACTTGTAATGATATAATTCAAATGCACAAATTAGGATATGAAACAATAGATAATATCAAAAAACGAATTTCTAAATATGATGATGAAAATGATATCCCTAAAGATGAAAAAATCAATGCTATAATAGATGAATTAGCCATATTAAATCAACAAGTACAAAACGAGCCTGAATTTATGAACTGGTTTAGTTTTATTATTAATGATAGCAACGACCCAGAATTAAATAGGTTTGTAGATTTAACCAGAGATAGCCTAAAACCTAGCAACAACGATTTTATTGTATTTAATACAATACATAGTGAAAGAGCAAGAAGAGAACACCGAAATAGTGTTTTTTATACAATTAGAGAGCATATTTATCCTGTGCTATATAGTTCTAATATTTCCAATAAAAATAGACAACTTATTATTACAGCAATAGATGATTTATTAAAATCATCCACACCACATGAGCTAAAAGATATTATGGAGAATTTACAGCAAAACTATAAAAGCGACACTAAAAATAAAGATACCTTCGACATCTCTTATTTAAACACCTACCTAAAACTTTAATTTAAAACTAAAATAACCTTAATTCGATAAAAGACAATCTCAGTATAATCGATAATGCAATCAACTTTATGCAACCCTCGTAATTTTATTATTTCATATCTAGGTCTATCCTTGCAACTAAACCCTAAAATAATTTATACTCTAAAATAGTACCTAGGGCATTAAATGGTACTTTTACTATGCTAAATGCTTAATATGTTATATACAAATAGAAGGCGTATATTATGCTTGCAACTATATATAATACTAATTGGTTAATTTTAATTACTACCCTTATGACATTTAATAAATTAACACCTCAAGAGTCAGCGGTAATTGAAAATAAATCTACAGAAGCTCCTTTTACTGGAGAGTATAATGATTTTTATGCTAATGGCTTTTATAGTTGTCGCAAATGTGATTTGCCATTATATAAATCTATAGATAAATTCAATTCAAAATGTGGCTGGCCAAGCTTTGATGATGAAATCCCTCAAAGAGTAGAAAAACAGTTAGATATTGATAAACATCGAACTGAAATAACCTGCAAAAACTGTGATGGTCATTTAGGCCATATTTTTATAGGGGAGCATTTAACAAAAAAAAATACACGTCATTGTGTAAATTCTTTATCATTAAAATTTAATGATATCGCAGATATTTTAGCAAACTTACCTGATGATGATTCAACTCTTGGAGTTATAGTTGTTGCAGGTGGTTGTTTTTGGGGAGTTGAATATTTTTTTGAAAAAGAACCTGGAGTATTAGCTACAGCTCCAGGATATACCGGTGGTTCAATTGAGAATCCAAGTTATACCCAAGTATGTACAGGAGATACTGGACATGCAGAGGCAGTTGCTGTTGTATTTGAAACCGCCACAACTAACGTAGAAACTTTATATAAATTATTTTTTGATATCCATAATCCTACAGAAAAAAATCGTCAAGGACCAGATATAGGTAATCAATATCGCTCGGCTATCTTTGCTACTACAGAAAAACAATTAGATATAGCCAACACTGTATTAAAACAATATCCCAATGCTTGTACCGAAATTAATAAATTAAATAAATTCTGGATCGCAGAAAAAAAACATCATCATTATTATCAAACTCTTGGTGGCAAACCATATTGCCATTTTAAGAGATAAGATATTTCTACTTGAAGATGCGTCTTGTCAACAAGTATTTTTTGGCTTGTTAAACAAGACATCTACTTTGGCTATTTATATTCGTGCTAAATTAAAAAACAGTAATTCGATTTAAAAATTAAAAAACCTATCCATAAATAGTTATTTAAAAAACTTACTTATTCATTAAAACCTCTTAAATATTTCTACGATATTTTGCCTCTAATTAAATATTTTTATTTAGGTCTAACATCTAGCATAGCATCTTTACTTATGAGGTAATTACTTAAATAATTATACAAAACCACCCCATTTTTAATATTAGCTATAGACATTAATAAATCTTTCAATTGCCTCGATTGTAGAATAAAAAAATAGAAAATTCCTAGAATAAATTAATCAGTTTATTTTATAACTTTAAAATTGCTTTATTTACTAGAGAATAAATATTAAAACAGTGAACCAAATAGAGTATTTATTGTCATAAATAAAATCTTACATATTACAATAAGTTAACAACAATGAATAACAAAATTATCAATAATACTTCTTTGCTAGTTGAATATAACCTAAACTCAAGTAGCAAAAAACAACTAGCTTCTAGTGAACCAACAAAAAAAATATTAAAACAAGAAATTCAGCACGCTTTTATTCAGGGCGATCTTGGCTTCAGAGTTATAGATATTAAAAAAGAAGTACAATATTTTCAAAAAAAAGATAAAAGTCCACGACCTGTTGTTTTAATTGTAGCTGAAACTCCTATGTCTATGAGAGAATATTCAGAAGAGGATGCATCTTATAAACACACGATAGGAGTAACAAAAATAAAACATTTATTCTCTTATAAAAATAATTCAGGTACTTATATATTATCTAATCAAAAAAATCCAGATATTAGAAGAGGTGATCGCTATAAAAAAGCTATTGCTGATACCAACTCTTTATTAATAAAATTATATGAGTTGTCTGATAGAATATGGGAAGTTTATCCAAGATCAACTTCAGGCCATTTAACCAAAGATGGAACTTATAGCTTGCCTAAGCTTAGCAAGAAAAAAATTGCAAATTCTTTAAATCATTCAGAGCTAGTTATGACTGACTATGAAAAAGAACAGGTTACATGTTATTGTATAAGTGAAACTGATAGCAGAAATATTATAGAAATTATTACACATAAACATAAGCTAGAAGCAGAGCTAGATCTAGAAAATTTACCTTTAGTTATTTATTCAAAAAAAAATGGATCGATTAAAATACTTTTTGAAGAAGATCTTAATCTCAAAAAATTAACAGAAAATGAAGATAAAATAGCAAATCTTCAAGCTATATCTGGAGTTTTTATTAAAAAGAAGCTAGTTTCTATACTTCCTGTAAGTTCTCAAATAAATATTTTAGGCAATAGCATTACTAATATTGAGGCTCCAAATATAACAAATGTAACTAAGCAATTAGAATTACGTAGTAAGTTAGTAAATTTAATAGAAAATTATGATCAATATAGCATAGAGGATTTTCAAGCACTCATAAATCAAGGTGCTAATGTAAAACTAGAAATACACGAAGAAAGGTTTCAACTATTTTTATCTGATAAATTACTCAGGAAGATGCTTGAGATGGAAGACGATATCGAGTTTTTTACACAAGGATTAACGCTACTTACTGAATTATTTAAACTAGGGGCGCCTGGTTCGAGTATGTATTTAGATCATTTACTCCCGCGTAAAGATAAGATAAAAACGAATTATCAACAAATATTAAATATATATGCAGCTGCTAGTACAGCATCAAATAATGTCTCATTACATATGTTAAATATATTAGATGTACTAGTTAACTATTTTACCACTGATAGTGCTACTATTGTTATACTTGATAAAATCTTACAAGATAGAGCAACTAGTCTTAATAAAATATTCATTAAATTAATACATCAAATTATAGAAGAACATATAAGCTTAATACAAATAAACCCTGCCCAAAAAGAAAATTGTTTAATAAATTCTTTCCAGCTACAATTTATAATTATGTTTTCACATGAGGTTAATCCTTATTTAATACAAAAAACAATACTTAAAACAATAAACAGTTTTAAAGAATATCTTTCAACCTTCTTATTAAAACTATACGGAGAAAACCCTGAACAACATATATTACAATATATTTTAACCTTATATGATGACTATAAAACTAACCCTGTTTACATAGACTGGATATCTAAATTAACATTGGCAAAACAAGAGATAGCAACTTTGCAACAAGATTTAGGTATAGTGAATAATAATACCCATGCAGTAAATAGCAACCAAAATGAAAATTCATTGGCACAATTTTTTACAACCTTGCTTGATACAACTTTAGTTTTTAATCACGTAACAAATGATGATCAAACTATATCGGCAATACTGCAACATTATTATCGCCGTCCTGGACCTTTACAAGCAGTTAAAAATATTAACAACATTGATTGGCCATTAAGTATATGGAAGTCAACACATTCTAGTAGCCATGTATTACGAGCTTATAATAACGCAACTTGGTATATAGAGTTGTTAGAAAAATTTAATCTAATAAGCCTGACTACTGAAGAAAAATTATTGTTACAATTAGCTGTAACTTATCATGATGCAGCGGCAGAAGATGTTAGCAAAAAACATGAAGAACAAAAATCAGCTTATTATTTTACTAGAGATTTAACAGGAAAATTTTCAGAAGAAATACTAGGAAAAATAGCGTTAGCATTGGAAGCTAAAGAAAATGATATACACGGCATAGCACTACAAAATAACGATACAGATATAGCTAAATATACGTCGATAATACGTTTTGCTGATCGTATGGACTTTGTACGATGCTCTACAGTTACTGCTAATTTTCCTGATTTTACATCTACAAATATAGACAAAAGTGTTAATTTTAATGCAAATTTACTTAATATACCAAAATTAGAGCTAGAACAATTTACTAGTACTGACGCAGAGAAAACCGCATTTCAACGTCATCTTGAAGCAGCCATGCATGGTGCTGTTGATTTAGCAGTAGTTGCTGGTGGTGACAATAATAAAGATTTACGATGCAATGGATCTTATAAAAAAAGATACAGCTTAAATATAGATAATCAACGAATAAAAATTTCTTTCGAACAGACTGATAAACCAGTTAGTCAATTAGAGACACTACTAGACAACAATGTTCGTAGAAAGATAGCTCAATTAGCAAATATTAATACCTGCAATGATCCAAATCATAAAGTATGCAAAGCTGATATTTATGAAGGTGTTATGTATGGAATTCATTCTACTTGGAATGATTTAAACCAAGTTAAAGTTCCTAAAGTTATGACGCTACTAGAAAAAATGCAAATTGAGCATGATTACAGCTTACTTAGCGAAACAACTCAAAATGCTATTACACTAGAAATTAACAGATTACAAACAGAAGGCATTAAAATGAGTTTAGGGACACTAACTCAGGAGACCCTAAAATCAGATGCAGCGCAAGCAACACTGAATAAAAGAGGTGTAACTGTAATTAGAGAAATGCGTGCTAGAGGTTTTAATAGTTTACAAGAGCAAAACTATCATGAAATGCTAGTTCCTCAAAAAAATAAACAGTAGCCTTGTTAATAGTTTCATAAGGAAAAAATTACCTGCTTAAAACCCGCATTTCCATCTGCCACGTGTATATATAATTTTTATTTATAACTTAGAATATAAATTTATTGATTCAATATATTATTTATTAAAGGTACTAATGGGTGGGTTGCTGGTGACTTTAACAATATTGAAGTATCTTTTTTTATGTTTTCTCTATAATTTTCGAGGTTAGCAAAAAATAATTTTAGCTTTTCTGCATTTAAATTGTTATTTGTCACGCCAAAATTACCATTTGCAATGACTTGAGCATTTAGTTGTTGTTCATATAGGGCAATAGGTATAGCATATACTGGCTTTTCTAAATACATAGCTTCTGATAACAACGAATGTCCTGCTGTGCTAATTATTCCATGACATGAAAATAAAATATCTTTAAACATGCTATCTCCATGATGATGAAATATTATATTTTTATAATACTCAGATATTTTTTCAGTTTTAGGTATAAAAAAATGAGCCTTAAAATGTTTCGGTAAATTAGCAGCTAATGTTTCTGCCCAATACTTTACTGAAAAATCACACATTTGCTGTGAACTTATATAAACTAGAATCGAAGGTTGCTCTGATAATGGTTTATTTTTTGCTTCTAATATTTCGGTTTTTAATATTGGTGGCAGTATTGTTACTTGCTTATTAGCATTTTCCTTTGCTTTTACTTTAAAAAAAGATAGCGCTATTCTTTGCTTAGTAACAGGAAAAAACATATTTAACCGTTCAATTTCATCTAAATAAGAGGTATCATTAATAGTTTTTGGAAAATCGCCTATTAAATATTTACTTTGTTGATCTATTGTAACTAATGGTACTTGTTTTGCATAAGCGTATTGCGCACTAATTGCTTCATAATCACTAATGACTAAATCAGCTTGATTAAATTGCTCCACTACTTTGTGCATAGCTAGCATATTAAGATTATAATTAATATCCTGATTAACTTTATGCTGTGCTGTTTGTAAAAAATCTAACCCCTGACTGCAGCCTACAATATAAGGATTAGCCACCTCAATAATTTTAATATTTTTACGATTAGCAAGTAACTTTTGTAAATTAGCAACACCCTGACCATAAGTGAAAACTATTAATTCATGATTATTATCTAATAGATTAGTTATTAACGGTAATTGTCTGTTAATATGCCCATTACCTATTCCACAAATACCAATTAATATTTTTTTACTTGTTTTAGTCGTATCTTGCTGTTGGTTATTGGTTATTATATTTGTGAGTTTGTTGATGCTTCCTGTTATTTTAGTAACAGGAATCGTTAATAGAGACTGTTTTAATCTTTTAGCTAACTGTTTTTTATCTATTATTGCTATATTGCCATCTAGAATGTCTTGATCTTCTCCAATAAGTATGTCTTCTCTTTGTTTATCCATAAAAAATGGATACAAAGTATGTAATGCACTTGGTTTGCTAACTTCGCCGCTATAATTAGAACCGTCGTTTAAATTAATTAAAAAGATAGAGTTAATAATTGCATCTTTATTATCTTCTATGTTCATTGTTAATGATATGCGCTCATTACTCTTATAAATTTTATTATAGTTAATAAAATTTAATTTATGCTCATCTTGTTGACGTATAGTTATTGTTTTTGTTCCAGATATAGCTCGCATTTTCCCTTGAGTATCTATAGTTACTAGAGTTTTATCTCCAGAAACAATATTATATCCCTGCTTTGCTAATGCTAATGCCGTTGAGGTTTTCCCTGATCCTGGGGCACCTACTAATAGTTTATAATTATTAGTAGAATCACTAACCAAAGCTCCATGCACAGGATAAATATTTTTTGCTATCCATAATTTTCTGCAGATACCATATAATAAATGTAAAAAATCAGCTGGAAATTGTTGTTGCCAATTAGAAAAAATATCTAATTGATTATTACTATGTTGTAATTCTATGGTATTAGAATTAATATAATGATGTTTGATCTTAAAATCAGCAATTATATTTTGATTATTAGAGCATACTTCTAATTCTGGTATGTGAGCTCCAAACTCAATA
>CAKMZJ010000016.1:15650-36513 GCA_929200395.1 Candidatus Gorgonimonas eunicellae
TTGCTAGATATTTGCTCCATTACTTCAGCTTTACTAGCGAAATAATCTATAGGTTTACCTTCAGTTATATCGTTCCAATCTATATACCAATCGATTAATTGTTCTTGTTGTAATAATTTTAATTGTTGTCCTTGCGAATCATTCATTGGCATTAACCAAATTACAGCTGCATTATTAGAAGCAGCCTCAAAAATATTGCCAAGTCCAGGAGTCATTAAGCTAATATTAGCATCCTGTAAATTCTGTATTACTTGTGAACAAGTTAGAGTTCTAGGATTTAACATAGATTCTATACTAGGAATAAATTTTTTACTTGTAGCAAATTGAAATTTATCAAACTTTTCAGGTAATATTGAAATTAAACTTTTACTTAATACAGATATAAAATCATCAAATAAATTATTGTTTATAAGTGGATTTTGTAGACCACCTAAATTAATAAATACTTGTCGTTTATTTTTATTAGCTTTACTTTTTAGTAATGAACTTGGAGTTAACGAAGAAATAATTTGAGTTTGTTTAGGCAAGGTATCAGCCTTTGCTAAGCGTTCATGAACACCAATAAAATTTTGTGCAATGTAAAGGTCTAACTGAGGCAGAACATCAGGTAAATTTCGCCAAAACCAAGCTAAAGGATCATACACTCCAACTATAAATCCTTCTTCTTTAGCTATACGAGCATATTTGAAATCTGATGCACTAAAAAAATGGGTGTATTTTTTTCGTAGTTGTTTTAACTTGTTTCTTATTGCTGTTTCTTCTGCCTGCGGAGGCATTTTTATTATATCTTGATAATATTGTTGTTGCTGTAAATCTAAGGTAAAACCTTCACCTATATAGCCAACACATTGATTATGCTGCTTTAGCTTAGCTGCAATTTGAGCTATAATAGACGCTGGACCAAAACCAAAAGGTTCTGCATTTAATAATATAGAGTTGTAATTATTAGTATTGGCATAGCTGTTAATAAATAAAAAAAACAGCAAAAAAATTAAATTTTTATATATTTTGTTATATCCCATAGTAAAATCACTTTTATTTTTTGAGTTAATAAAGTTGTTTTAACAATTATTGCTATTTTATATTCAATTATTATTTACTATGGGCAAATAGCTATAACTTTATTAAACTAACATTAACTATTAAAACCAGCTCTTAATTCCGTATAGTTTTTCGCCTAACTCTGTTAATTTTTCTGGAGTTTTTCTTAGGCTTTGTTCATATCTTGGCTTAGCTGTTGCTCTAAGGCCAGCGTTATAATCACTACATCCAATACCGACTTTATAATATGATTTTCGTTTTTCTAACAGTTTATTATCATCTATTGCTGTAGTATAAGTTATTAAAGCAGCATAACGATTAGCTTTAGGCTCACCCCGAAAACGACTATGTGTTGTGCGCGAATCCCAAATCACTATCTGGCCTTCTTTTAACCTCAATGCTATAAAATTTAATGGCTTGTCACCTTCGTATTCAACATAACCTACATGTTGATCCGACCATTCTTGATATTCAGTAAACCAAAGGTTAGACTTAGGTACTAAAGCTAAAGTTCCAGTATCTTCATTCATATCTCTAAGAGCTATCATTGCTTGCACATAATTGAATTCAGGATTATTAATAGGATTTTGGTCCACATGAGGAGCTAAAGGCATTTCTTGTTCGTTTTTATTCCAATATATCACCCTATCAAAAACTGACCATAGTTTTTTTGTTTTATATATATGTGTAAAGGCTTCGTATAAATCTTGATTTTGTCTTAAATTAGCTAAGGTCTTATCATGGTATAAGTCCATAAAAGCTAATCTTCTAGTTTTAGGAATATTCTTACTGGCAATTTCATCTATTAACGCCACTAATTCGTCTCTATCTTCTTTATTAGAAATATTATCTATAACTACAAAACCATTTTGATCAAAAAACTTCATAAAGGCATCACTGTTTTTAGCAGAAAAAACCATAGGGTTTGTTATAGTTACAGGATGAGTTTGTTTTTTATTATTTTTAAATGGTATAGTTTGCGGATAACAAATATTATTTTCTGTAATATTATTGTTTGTCTGTATTTTATTTTGGCTATCTAAAGTAGCCTTACTACATAGTGTAGTGACTGATAGCAATACAGCAAAAAAATATTTTTTATTATTCATTATTTTACCTTATTAAATTTATCTTTTTAAACAGTTTTAGATTAAAACAATTTTATCTTTATTAATAAAGAAATCATAAACAGTCTCTGAATATACACGTGGCAGTTGGAAATGCGAGTTTTCATCTGCCACGTGTATAAACCCTGTGTGGGAATTTATAACCTATTTAGATCATAAGTAATTTTCTACTAATAAATTAAAAGATAAAGCCTCTTCATCAATACTATCTGTTGTTGTATTGGTGATGTCACTGTTACTATCTACATAATTTGGATCAGAACTATTTGTATTTGCTGATGTATCTTTTTTTAACATTTGTTGTATACAACGACTTTGCATAGATGATTTCTCTATATAATAAGATATATCTTTTTCTTCGGATTTAACTACAGAATTAATTATTATGTTATCTAACAAATTAATTAATATTCTAGATACTTTATGAAGACCATCTTCTGGAGTATTTGGTAGCCTTGTATTACAGATAGGGCATACTTTGTTATCAAGTGTAAGATAGCAATATGCACATAATGTATGCTCACATGCTCTAGTTATTAAAGGTATTTCATAGATATCAAAGCATATAGAACACTGAGTATCGGTAATAAACCCCATTATGCCTTGAATATCATCCTTATTTTCTGTCAAAAGCTTTTCTAATATTTTATGAGAGCCTGTTGATGTTACAAAATCAATTGATATTAAAGTATTCATATTATTTATAGCTTGTATTATCTTTTTTATGTTAATGCAAGTTAGGCATATCTAAAATATACCTCATAAGGTATTAATCAGTAATACAAAATAAATATTTTGTATTAATTTAATACACTCATATAGAACTTTATTTTTTTACGTAGTTCAATTTATTTTATACTACCCATTCAAAATTGGGGTATTGCATTATCACAATTAGCAATCCATTTCGAAGATCGTTGAGATGATGATTTAAACATCTCAACTTACTCATGAAGCTGAATTTAGAACACCTTCTTACTTCGGTATTTTGCCTAGAATTAGACCTTTTTATTCATCCATAAAATATAACATTTTCATCTACCATTTGTATATAACTTATCAAAATAGTCATGTAAATTCACGACAAAATCTTCACCACTAGTGTAGAGTTCGGGATATCTAGTTTCACTTACAGTAATATTTACAGTGACTAATGATTTATTATTATATTCAACGGTATAGCCATAAGTATTACCCCCATCGCAACAACCACATACTTCACGATCTTTATCATATTTATTAACTATTTTAATTTTATCTACATCAAAAGATGAACGATTAAATAACTTTATAACTTTCTTTATCTTTTTTAAGTCTCTATCTAAATCGCAATGACGATATGCGTCATAATATGCTGTATTAGTATAGGGTTTTTCAAGTGCATCATAATATGCTTCTTTAGATGAATCATAATACGGAATTTGAAATAAATTAGAACTATATTTTTTGTAAACCATATTATCTTTTACTGTTATAAAACCCTTATCAATATCACGTTTAATACCTTCTAAAATATAATTTTTATTAAATTGTTTGTTTATTATGTGTGTATCTACTTGTCTTTTTTTTCTTAACTTTTTCATTTTATTTTTTTTGTTTATTATGTGCGCATGTACTTGTTCCTGATGAGTACTGTTATTTTGATATTTGTGCATTTCTTGTTTTGGTGAAAATAGATTATAATCGATTATATCCATAATTAACCTTCTAATTTTTTATTATTATTCTGAAGTAAAAAAAATTTATCATAACTCAAGTTACGTATTTTAATAAAATCACGAAGATTTTTCATGTGTAATTTAAATTTTACAAACAATTACTTTATATTTTTATTTAGTAACTTGACATTTGCTCAAATTTATATTTTTTTATTGAAATTTTTATATCTTATACTCAAATTACAAAATTAGCTTTTAATAGGTAGAAGCTAAATATTAATTAGATATAATAAACTACTAGTTAAGAAAATAGCTAATATATTATTAGTTAAAATTACGCATGCATTAATACTATTATTTTTTATCGTACTTTGAGTTAATATTTCCTCTATGATAGGTGTAGTAGTTATATCATCACTACCAACATTAATATTTATTTTAGTATTATGTGATTGAGGTAGTAATAAATAGTTATGAAAAATCGCTATTCTCAGTGAATCATCTTTAGTTAAATTACAAAAATGCATTGAAGTATCAGTAAAATAAAAAAGTTTATTATTTTTAATAAATGTATGAGCTTCATTTTTTTTAACTATATCAGCTTGTAGTTTTTTTTTATCATCATAAACTTTATATGCAACCTTTTCATTAATATAAACATCAGTAGATAGATATACCTTTTTCTTATAAGGATCTTTTATTGTATCTAATACTAGTAATAAATTAGCTCCCTCTTCAACATTAATAATATTTAGTTTCCCTAGTTGTAGTTTGAATACTTGATTTGTCTTAGAATATCCAGGGCATATTTTGTCATGATCTTTTGCTTGTAAAGCTCTAGATTTTAACATGTTTACAATTAAATAATGATTAAAATAATTATTACACCACGACATACTACAACAGTCATTAAAATTTATGCTATTATAATTCTCATAATCAATGTATTTAAATGGAAAAATATACCTATACCTATGCTTTGCTGATTGGCGTTCTTCATCACAACTTTCTTTCGTAATACAACCAAATGTAATCGTATAATTATTAGCAAATTCTTTCTGTGTTATATTGATACCACAAAATTCTCGGTTGTTATTGCATCTGATAATTTTTCTATTGTCATTTTGAAAAATATCGGTTGTTTGGTTATCACCTAATGTCATAAGTTTATTATGGCTATAACACATTTGTATACTAGGTGCTTTAGTGCTTGTAGCGTCTAATAACGATGGTGTAGTATTAAGAGGTGTTATTGGTGAAATAATAGATAATATTATGGAACTAATAGATGAAACTAAAAATGCAAAATTCATATTTGGTTATTACCATACTGTTGTTATTTTAATAAAATTTTACTTATATAAACTTGAAGCAGAGCTTTTAGGGATAGATAAATATACCCATCATAGGCTTTGTTATCACACTAGAAGATATATCCTCTTTGGTCGTGGAATAAGTCACACTATATCAATGCTATTCTCTATACCTTGTAGCGGAATTTTTTCATTGTTTATTGGTAACTCTTGGGTTTGTTGTTTAATAATCTCTTGTCTATAAGAAATAATAGCTACTAGCACGCCAAAACAAACACCACAACATGATGCTAAAGCTATAGCTATAGGGCTTGCTACATCTTCAAAGAAATCGCTACAATTTTTCTTGACACACTTTCCTAGAATGTTTTTACTATAAAAATCTATTCCTTGCCCCGCAATATAACCCACAATTCCTCCTGTAATTGTACCCACCACAATGTGTTTTACTACTTTTATACCCTGCCAACAACTAAGCTTATTATCGATAACACTATTATTACTTTTTTCTGTGGTTATAGTCAGTGAATTAGATATATTCATTTCTATCTCTTTTTTTTTAATGTTTTTACAATATTTAATTGCTTAGTATACACAAACATAACAAAGCAACAATAACAATTATTTCTATGATGTACAGTTGTAATAACAAACACCTATGTCTTGTACATAACCTTTAAAGTTGAGGGGCAAGGCTTTATAGTAATAACTACAACTAATACTTTAAATATAAACTATTAGTTGTAATTTATTCTATAATTGCACTAATTTTATAGATATTAACTTTACTAGTTGTACCACCTAGATAATCAATTAAATTAGTTATTAAAAATGAATTTATACTTATTAACTTCATAGCTACTGTGTATGTAGCCGAGTAGTTAGTATTATTCTGAAATAAACTTTGGCATATTATGTCAGTTATTTTTACAGGGTATTGTTTATGGTCTAAATTCAGCTCCATGGCAAAAAATAGATAACAGCAACTTCTATTGTTGACAATACCTATATATTGATAATTATTTAAACTTGTTTCAATAGAACATCTGTAGGCTTCAATTAACGTTACTCCTTCACGTTGCAGTGCTAGTGCAATAAACTTAGAAGTAAGAGATTTATTATGCTCTATTAATTGAAACTTTAAACCAAACTCAAGATTATAAAATAAACTATTTTTATAGTTACCAAGCTGATATTTATTTAGTATATCTATAAGGTCGTTATCAGTATAGCTCGTATTAGATTTATCTTTTATGCAAGGTTTATATATAATATTAGTTAGTTCATTTAAACATATATCATTTTTATGATTTGCAATCCATTTATAAAATTTTTCTATAATATTATCAAACTTATTATTAGCGGTGTTTTTAGCTAAAAAAATTTTACAATCTTTTATTGTGAAGATGTTATTTATTATATCTAATTTAGGATTTTTTGTTAGATTATATTTATATTCTTTTATCGCAACGTTAGATTGCTTTCTGGTTTTACATCTAAAAACTACAGTAAGAGTATAACTTAATATTATAAATAACAATAATTTATGTTGTTGTGATTCTGTTAAATATTGTGTAGCTATAATATCTACAAAATTATTATAATATATAAATAATGGTACTAATACATCTATGAGTGTTAATACTCCAAATGATAACGCAAATAAAATATCTGTATCTATAAAATATCTTACACATGATAGCAGAATATCCCTTCCTAATATAGTTAATAGAATATTATAATTTATTTTGCTGTAATTAGTCTCATCATTAACTACTAGATTAATTAACCCATAAATTAAGCATAATGGTAGAATAGATACTATCCTACTTCTTATTTCTTTAACTAATACTCGTAAGGTTAATAAGGGATATTTAGGTAAACCCTGTAACCCATTAATTAATTGTTGTTTCTCTATAATGTTAAAATTATCATAGATAATATCATCTAAATAGCTAGTTTCAACATTAGTTATTGTGCTAGCTTTTAATATTTGCAAGGGAAATAATATTAAAATAAATATAATTTTTATATAGAGCATTATTTTTATTATTATTTGAAAGAATGTTGTAGTTTGTTATACTTATTTAGCAGATAGCTTGTTAAAACCTAAACTAAGTTTTTCTAATAATTCTAATACGTTTTTACCATCAAAAGGTGGTTTAATAATTCCTACATAATTACCATTCGGGTCAGTTATTGCTAAATTTGCGCCATGATCTACTAAATAATATTCATCTTCAGGATCAACTACAGGAGTATATGGAACATTCATTTGTACAGTAAGATTATGAATATTTTTTATTGGTCCAGTTACGCCGATAAACTTATCGTTATAAAATTTAACATATTGATTTAATTTGTCTGCGGTATCGCGTCTGGGATCTACAGTAACCATGATATATTTTATTTTATTGGTTATTTTAGAATTAGCAGTATTAATGTATTCCTCTACTTGATTTAACTCGCCTAAAGATGCTGGGCAGATATCAGGACAAAAAGTATAACCAAAATAAAATAATGACCAATGACCCTGTAGGCTATTTTGGGTAAATTGTTCACCGCTATTATCAATCAGATTAGAAAATTTGATTATTCTAGGAGTATCAAAAACTATCGCTCCCAATTTTTCTAACTCGATATCGGTAAATTTAGTGTTGTCTTGTTTAAAATGTACTGCAAACACCCCACCTAAAATAACAGCAATAAACAACACTAACCAGATAACAGTTTTTTTTATGCCTTTATTTTGCTGTACAGATATAGACATATAACCTCTCTTTTAAAAAAATACATTTAATAAGTTAAGTAAGTAACTTCTTATAACTTTCAATAACAACTAACTTTACAGATTTAATAGTTTTCGAGCAAGCCTTTTTTGCTTTATTTTATTAATAGGTTTTCAGTAAGTGCATACAAGGTGATATTAGCTAAGTATTAACCTTAAACACTAATTTTAAAGTTATCGTAAAAACTATTTTCTGGGTAGCTCGCATTAAAATATAAATCGCCTTCTACAGTGATAGCAGGTAATTTCCCAATTGTTTTTATACAAGAACCGCATAATTTTTCAATAGTAACACCATCACTCCAAATTAAACTGTGTCCTATTACTATATTTTTGTTATTTACTGTCACATCTAGGTTTAACTGTGGTGTGTGATATTTTATAATGTAGCTATCTTCTGGCAAGTTTAGCTGACTTTGTAAATAATTTTTTAATACAAGATGAATAGCAGCGGTACCACTTTGAGTTGCCTCTAATAAAATTGCATTCTCAATTATTTTTTCTTCTTTAAATTGATACTTTTGTATAAATTCACTAATTAACTGCCGGCGTGACTGTATTGTTTCACTTGCGCTAGCAGCTAAATAACAATGGTGTTCTTGATTGTGTTTAAATGTTATTGAGGTTGTAAAATTTCTGTTTATATCTTTTGTATATTGCACATTAATGGTTGAATTATTGTGTAATAAATTTGCTTGTGTATATTTAGTAAATCTATTTATTTTAGCTAATTCTTCAGTAGTTAAATATTGTTTTTCTATACTCTTATGTAGCTTAATACTATTAAGTAAGATTTTAACTATTTTATATTCTGTATATGATAAAACATCTTGCATTTGTTGCACTTTATCTGTATTAGTTAAATTCTCATATGCATATAATTTATCAATCACTTGATTTAGCAATAAGAGTTTGATCCTATATGCTATATATCTGGGTTGATTGTATAAGTTAAATTTAGTTTCTACATAATGTATAAATATAGAATAAAAGTTATATTTATCTAATTTAGCAAAATAATTTATTGTATCAGTAGCTAGTTCAATATTGTTTTCTAAATCTTCCCAATGCTTAGCAAATTCTATATTATCTTGTGTTACAGAGTCAATAATAGTCACTTTAGTAGTTACGCACAGGTATTTTTTGGGGGTATAATAACTTACTTGTTGGGTAGTTGTAGTAATAGAAGCTTCTCTATTTTTAATGCTTGCTATCGGTATTAATACAGTTGAAAACTTACTATTTATAATCACTTGTAGAGCTATTTCGATATTTTTTTTTGCTTGTGGTTCCCTTAAATAAGCAAAGCATAATTTTTTAAAGCTGGTTAATTTTTCTAACATGCTTACTCCTACTTATATACTATAATATTTATAAGTTTTAGCTTACCATAAAATAAGACATAAATTAATCTTTTTTTTGCTTTGCCTATTAACGATAAACTAGGTATTATATGGATAATATTTTTTTGATGATTTGATATTAATAAGTCATCTAATAATTAGGTGATTTTACAGATGCCCCTTGTGACTTTTGACAACGTCCACCTTAGCTATGGTGCGCACGCTTTACTAGATAAAGTAAGTTTTAATATTGAAGAAAATGATAGAATTTGCTTATTAGGCAGAAACGGTCAAGGTAAATCTTCATTAATGAAGCTTATCTTAAATCCTCATAACATTGATTCTGGCAAGATAAAATTCAAGCCTAACATAAAAATTGGTTATTTAAGCCAGCATCTTCCTGAAATAACAAATCAAACTGTATATTCATATATTGAAGAAACTTTAGCTAATGAAAAACAGCTATTGCAAGAATATACAGAGTTATCTATTTCTGCTACAACAGAATCCTTAAATAAAATGGAGAAAATACAAAAACAACTCGATACTCTAAATGCTTGGAATATCGATGTTAAAATCAATAAAATTATCGATTTACTTGAACTACCAAAAAATAAATTAATGTCTGAGCTATCGGGTGGTTGGCGACGACGAGTTGCACTTGGAAGAGCTCTCGTTAATAATCCAGATTTATTATTACTAGATGAACCTACCAACCATCTAGATATTATCGCTATAGATTGGCTAAAAAAAGCTTTAGAGCAATTTAATGGTGCTTTGTTGTTTGTAACTCATGATCGTAACTTTCTTAAGCATACTGCAAAAAGTTTATTTGACCTAGATAGAGGACAACTAACATTATGGCAATGCGATTATAATAGCTACCTTAAACGTAAAGAAGATTTATTAGCTACAGAGCAAGTGCATAATGCTCTTTTTGATAAAAAACTATCACAAGAAGAGCAATGGATTCGCCAAGGAATCAAAGCCAGACGCACCAGAAATGAAGGCAGAGTACGTAATTTACAACAGTTACGTCGGCAACGACAACAAAGAACAGAGCAACAAGGGACATCTAGCTTAACGGTAGACTCTAGTCAAAAATCAGGCAAGTTAATTATTGATGCCGAAAATATAAGCATCGCTTATAACAATAAAGCTGTAATCTCTAATTTCAGCTTACGCATGTTACGTGGAGATAAACTCGGTATAATTGGTGCTAATGGTATCGGTAAATCCACATTAATCAAACTATTATTACAACAGATAGAACCAGATTCAGGAAGTGTATATTTAGGTACTAGCTTAAATATAGCCTATTTTGATCAACTACGAAATCAGTTAAATTTAGAACAAACAGTATTAGACAACTTAGCAGAAGGACAATCAGAAATAACTATAAATGGTAGATCAAAACATGTTATAGGATACCTAAGTGATTTTCTATTTACTCCTGAAAGATGCCTGTCGCCAGTAAAAGTTTTATCCGGCGGTGAGCGTAACCGATTATTATTAGCTAAGCTATTTAGTAAACCAGCTAACTTTTTAGTATTAGATGAACCAACTAACGATTTAGATGTAGAAACTTTAGAGTTATTAGAATCGTTATTAGTTGACTTTACTGGAAGTCTTCTATTAGTAAGCCATGATGTAGAATTTTTAAATAACACTGTATCTAGTAGCATAGTTTTCTATCCAAATGGTACTATTAAAGAATATGTAGGTGGTTTTGATGATTGGCTAGCACAGGGCGGTAGTGTTAATCAATTAATTGCTAATGCACCAGCTAAACCAGCAAAACAAGCTGCTGCAAAATCAAACTCTACTGTAAACACTAGCAAAAAACTAAGTTATAAGTTACAGCGTGAACTAGATAACATACTTGATGAAATTACTATGCTCGAAACTAACCTAGATAAACTACAAGCAGAAACTCAGCAACAAGATTTTTATAACCTAGATACTAGCCATACACAAAAAGTTTGGAAAGAAATTACTGATATACAGCAACAAATAGATGCTAAAATGCTACGCTGGCAACAATTAGACGATTTATCTAATAATTAAGTTTACAACTATTCTAAGTGTAGTAGTATATACAGCGTCTACTTAGAACTGTGTATACTTAAATATTAATTTTTTAAAAGAATTTACTCTATGCAACCTATGGTTAATATCGCATTACGGGCAGCGCGTAATGGTGGTGAAATTGTTCATGCTGCATTCAACAATATTAGTAAAATCAAAATTGAAGATAAATCCTGTAATGACTATGTCACAGAAGTTGATAAAGCATCTGAAGCAGCAATCATCTCTACTTTAAAAAAATCTTATCCTAACCATAGTTTTTATGCAGAAGAATCTGGATATCAAGAAGGGAAAAAAGAAGGAAAAGATTTTTTATGGATAATCGACCCTTTAGATGGCACAACTAACTTTATAAGAGGAATTGCACAATTCTCTATTTCTATAGCCTGTCAATACAAAGGACGCATAGAGCATGCCGTTGTTGTTGATCCTATTCGCGAAGAAGAATTTTGTGCCAGTAGAGGTCACGGAGCTACATTAAATAGCAAGCGTATTAGAGTAAGAAATTCTAAAAATCTTACAGGAGCCCTTATAGGAACTGGGATTCCTTTTAAGCAACCTGGAATTGAGCACTTAGAATCATACTTACAAATGATGCGAGCATTGCTAAACAAGCAACCATCGGGTATTAGAAGACTCGGATCAGCAGCACTTGATTTAGCTTATGTAGCTGCAGGTAGGTTAGACGCCTTTTGGGAACTAGGATTACAAAAATACGATATGGCTGCTGGTATTTTGCTCATCGAAGAATCTGGTGGCTTAGTTAGTGACCTATCAGGTGGTCACACATTTATGGAAACCGGCAATATAGTTGCTGGTAGCCGTAACTGCTTTAAAGAAATGCTACAAAGCTTTTCTCCTTTCGTAAAAAAAATTGCATCTAAATAATAGGCTAATACAATAAAAAATTATTAATCATCAATCCACCTTCTATTTGAGAGTGGATTATTAGCAGTGATTATCGTAATATTGAACTTGTCTTGTGCCTATGGGAGTATCTTCTTGTTTTATTTTTAAAAACTCTTTAGGCAATTTATCATATATTTCTATAATACCTTTTTTATTAATATAAATATTTCTAAAAGATAATTTTTTATCTTTTATTTTATTATTTTTAATATAAACTGAGTTTTTATTTATTGTTAATTTATCATGCGTTTTAATATCTATATTTTCTTTATTTTGTAGTGCATGTTGATTAATACTAGAATGATCTGTAGATATATAACTCATAAATCTTACCTCATTTAGAGAGATAGCAAAAAACTATAATAAGATACTAAGGCTGTATCTAAAAAGCATTATAAATTCTATAAAGATTTGAATTTAAAACACATGTTTTTTTATTTATAATATTACTTAACTAAAATAGGAATAAATAAATTAATTAAGTAAGTAGAAGATATAATATTAGTATTATTATAAAGACATTTGTTGTCTTATTATGCAATAAAAAGTATATAAATTAAATTTCTCTATTGCAAGTTATTTTCTAAAAATATACAGCTCGTAATTTAAGATGCGTTTTAGAGCTTAGTAAAAATATTTAATTCAAAACTAGCAACATTAAAAATGCTAGTTTTAATTTACATATAAAAATCTTTTAATTACCAATTTGTAGGAGGACCACCTGGTGCCGGTCTATCAGGTGTGGGTCTAGGATTAGGAGGACCACCTGGTGCCGGTTCCTCAGGATTAGGTATAGGTTCAGGAGGGCCACCTGGCGCCGGTCTATTAGGAGGGAGTACTACGAATAACTTATTTTGTTTGCAACAACTATTAACAATCATAATTTTACCTATACGTCTAGCAGATGAAGATGCAATTTATTTAATATACACAAACATAAACCTTCCAATTGAAAATGTATTACCTATATAATTCTCTAATAGAATTTTCTATTTGCGAAAACTTGGTTTTAATTTCACTCCTTATAATAGTTACCTGATCTGTTATTTGCTTTAACTCTATATAAGATTGCTTAATATTATTATCTTCTGC
The DNA here is from genome assembly GCA_929200395.1 of Candidatus Gorgonimonas eunicellae. Taxonomy (GTDB): domain Bacteria; phylum Pseudomonadota; class Gammaproteobacteria; order Pseudomonadales; family Endozoicomonadaceae; genus CAKMZJ01. Next base: position 29,010 of record CAKMZJ010000016.1, read on the forward strand.
TTTATCATAATTTTCGTAGATAGCTATTAAGACTTTATTAAGTTTAGTTTCAAGATCTGTAATTTGCAATTTTATTTGCTGGGAATTGTTAGTAATTGCTTTTGCTTGTGTTTTTATTTCTTGAGTAGATTTATCTAGCTTGGTTAATTGCACTTTATGTTTATCAATAACTGCTTTATTATTTTTATGTAGCTTATTAATATCTTGTACCTTAGTGTTTATTGTTTTTAGCTCAGCGGTGATCTGTTGCTTATTAGTAGATGAAAACTCTGCTATTTTTTCCTGTGCTTGCTTATTTTCTTGTTGTAAGTTTTCTAATGTGCTTTGTTGAGAACTAAGCTTTTCATAACCATAAATGACAGCAGTAATATTAATAATTGATATTATTAAAAATAAAACAGTTATTAAACCTGGACTAGTTTTTTTATTAGTAGCAAAATTACTAGTATTTGTTGTTATATCATCATAGCTATTTAATCTAGTAAACCCTTTAGATGAAAAAGTGTTGTCATTATATTCAGACACAATTAATATTCCTTAATTATATAAAACTAGCATCTTTAACTGCCACGTGTATTTTATGATAGCAGTTGATCTAACTCAAGTATAAATTCTTTATTAGGTTTACAATAAAAAATTCCTGAACTGTCGTTAGGGGTTGCTGTAATTCCTCTAATGAATAAATAAAATACTCCGCCAAAATTTGCATCAAAATCATAATTAGTCAATTTTTGTTTCAGCAAACGGTGCATAGCTAGTGAGTATATTTGATATTGTAAATCATATCTATGTTTAATCATAGTTTGCTCTATGGTAGTTTTATTATAAGCTTCTAAACTTTCACCAAGCCAATTAGTTTTATAATCTACCAAATACCAACAGTTATTGTGTTCAAATATAAGATCTATAGCACCACGTAACATTCCCTGAAGAACTGCAGCATCGAACTCTAAGTCATCAGCTGCAGCACTTAAATAATCGTATTTTTTTATTAAGCTATTTATTTCATTTATAGTAGTAGATGCAACCGATAAACAAAAATTTAATTCATGACGTTGCTTAGCTGCTGGTATTTTAGCTAAACAAATATCATCTAGTAGTACAGCTTGCAAACAATTATTTAATGTTTTGATAATCAAATCAACCCATTTGACATCGTAATTAAATTTTATTAGTTGCTTTTCTATATATATTTGCTGTCGCTCTAAATTGAGACTGGTAAAATATTGCATGTTTTCTAATAAATTATGAAAGAATATTCCAGGCTTGGCACCTTTAGGAAAGTTGTAAATTTGAGTATAATCAGGTTGTTGAGCTTCGTGATTATAAACTGTTATATTTTGGTTGTTATTTTCAGTTAATAGAATATTTTCATCTTGACTATTAGCATATGCTTTTTTAGTAGAATAACTAGCTAATGCTGTATAACTAGTTAACACCCAACTAGTTTCAATTGAGCCCGTAAATTTTTGTATCTCAATATTAGTTGCTTCAGTTTGTGGGTTATTAAAATATTCGCTTTCAGTAGGGATATCTGTAATTTCTATTGCATTAGCTATGGTAGACTTACTAACAAATTCTTTTAATAAGTTTTCTAGGGTAGCGCCTGCTTCTATGCGTTTACCATGATTTAATAAATAGCCAATAGGAGTTTCATGTAATGAATTATCTTTCTTAACACCACTAGTAACAGGTGCCACACTTATATAACAACAAACAGCAGCTCGTGTTAAGGCTACATATAATAACCGTAATTTTTCTGCTAGTTGTTCTTGCTGTTGTGCTTTGATTTCATCTTCAGTAGCAATTAGCGATATTTGTGTTTTATTCTTTTGAGTATCGTGATGTACGCAAATATTTTTTTTGTCTTCTTCTGCCCAATGACTAGCAATAAATGGAATAAATACTATAGGATATTCTAAGCCTTTAGATTTATGTATAGTTATAATTTTAACTAATTTTTGTTCGTTTTCTAAATGTAATTGCTGTTCACTAGCATCATTATTAGGTTGCTGCATGTTTATTTCTAACCAGCGTATTAATTGTTGACTAGTATTGTGTTCTTCAAAAGCGGTTGCTAACAATTGCGACAAATGATACAAATTAGTTAATTTTCGTTCGCCGTTATCTAAACTAGTTAATCTATTTATAACATCGTAGTCTTTAATTACTTGTTGTATCATTACCAATGGACCTTTATCTACAAGTAATTGCTGAAAATTAATAAATTTAGTAATATTATTATTCCATAGTTCAGTATCAAATAAGTGTTGTTTTAATTCTTCGGTAGTTAGCACAAATATAGATGCCGCTAGTGCTGTTTTTAACTTGCTAGCTGAAGATATAGAATTACATGCTAATAGAATACTCAATACATCTTTAGCTTCATCGCTATCGAATATAGAATCTCTAGCACTTAAATATACACTACTAATTCCTCTCGTAAGTAAAGCTTGCTTGAGTATATTAGCCTCAGTTTTATCTTTAACTAAAATAGCTATATCGTTTTGTTGTACGCTCGTTATTTTTTTCTGCGTATGTTGAATAACAGCTTTATTTTCCAATGAACTATTTAATAACCTAGCTATTTCACTAGCTACAGCATTAGCAATTTTCGCTTGATAGTCTTTTTTAGATATTACTGCAGTTTGATACCAAACTTTTAAAGCCGGCATAGTGTTATCTAAATAGATTAACTTTTTAGCATGTTCATCAGCAGCCGCTTTTACTGGGTAAAAATCGATATCGCCTTTAAATAAAAATGCATTCTCTGTATTCATAAATACTGTATTCACAGCGTCTATCATCGTAGCTGATGAACGCCAATTAGTATCTAAATTATAAATTTTTGCTGCTTCATGCTTAGCTTGTAAATAGGTAAAAATATCAGCACCACGAAAAGCATAAATTGCCTGCTTAGGGTCGCCTATCATTAATAATGATTCTTCTTGGTTATAATATATTTTTTGAAAAATATTATATTGTAGACTATCTGTATCTTGAAATTCGTCGATCATTGCTAACGGATATTGCTTTCTTAACTCTATTGCTAAATCGTTGTCGTTAGTTTCATTAGTAGAGTTATTATATACACCTAATCCTTTTGCTAGGTTAATTAATAAATCATCAAACCCCATTTGTTGATTATTAGTTTTTATTGCTAAAAATATTGTTTTAACCTGTATTAATGCATCACGCAACACTATAGCTTGTAAACACTTCTGTAACCGATACGGTTTTGCTAACCAGTTATCTACTTTAGTAATTGCTTTATGAGTTATGGGTGGAAATTTTTGTTTGGTTTTTGGATCTTTTTTAAGGTTATTTTCTATAGCTTCACTACTATAAGCATCCCAATCTTTAGCTTCATCGGCTGCACCAAAATCTGGCAAGATATCATCAGATGCTAAAAAATCACGTAGTTTAGTTAATCTAGATTTAGTTTTATTTTTTGTTTGCTCCTCTAATAAATCTAACAGCTCTAAATGTTGCTGCCAGCATTGTTTTAATTCTAATGCTGGTTTAACATATTGCTGATAAAAACATTCTAGAGTTTCTGGTAGTTTTTCTGGTGATATGCTAGCATTTTCTAAAGCTAATTGACTGTTAATTTTTTTTAATAATTCTTCTGGTGTTTTCCAAATGCTCCATATTAGTGGCGTTAAAGTTTCGGCATAGGGTAAGTTATACATATAATTACGCCAAAAATCTTCCACCGCCTGTTGTAATAATATATTAGTATTAGTTTCAAGGTTGCAAGAAAATAACAAACCACTTTTAAAAGCATATTGCTTAAGTACACGATTACAAAATCCATGTATAGTAAAAATACTAGCTTCATCCATTTGCTGTTCAGCATGTAATAACCGTTGAATGATTTTGGTTTGATTAGATAAACTAGCTATATTTTTAATAAAATCATCAGTAGTAGTTAGCTTTTGTGATAGCTTCATTCTAACATCGGCAATTCGCCGACGAATTCTGTCTTTTAACTCTTCTGTAGCGGCATCAGTAAAAGTAACTACTAATATTTGATCAACCGTTAGCGGTTTTGCATTAGTAGTTTGTGTATGTCCTATAACTGCTCTTAAGTATAGGTTAGCCAGAGTATAAGTTTTGCCAGTACCAGCACTTGCTTCAATAAGTTGCAAACCAGAAAAAGGCATTTCCCATATATTTAGTAATTTCATATTAGATAATCGAATTTAAGTTTAGTTTGCTTGTTCTAAATATTCTAAAACAGGTGTAAATATAGTGTCTGTTAGTGAATAAAATTGTTGATGATGACTGTTTAAATCGGGATATACCCTAGCTAAATATACATCTGGGTCGTTGTAGGTATCGGTAATATAGTTTTCTAACTGTTTGTTAACAAAACCATTAGCATCTATAGTAGCTCCCTTAGACTCATCTTTTTTAATTTTAGTAATTATATTATAACTAATACAAGGTAACCATGGTATGGCTGTTGTTGATGCTTGTTGGTATATTACAGTTAATTGTAATAAATAATCTATCGCCTGTGGAGCGTCTACTGGTTTTAATAATAATCTTTTTTCTAAACATAAAATATGAGTAGTTGTTGGTTGCTGCGTACAGCAACATAAATGCGCTAACCAAGCTTCAATTATATGCTTACCTTTAATCTTATCAACGGGGTGGATAAAAACTAAATTGCCATTAGCAAAGTTTGTAACTTCTGCGGTTATATTAAGATTAGATTTTTCTGCAAAATTAATATCAATACTAATATTATTATTTAATTTAACATTTAACTCATGCATCCAAGGTAAAATTTTATCTAATTTAGTTATTATGTTATCGATAACGCAATCAGCAAATACATAATGAGGTAGCATTCCGGCGGCTTTATATAAATTATTAGATTCACTTATTTGCTGATTATTATATAATACTTCTATTATTTGTTGTTTGAGCTTATAGCTTGCTAAGCCATCGATATTAAATGGTTCGCTATTAGCTAATAATGCTTCTGGGTCTTCAAAGTATATTCCTAAACAACGATTATAAAAATATTTTACTGGGTTTTTAAAACAACTAATTAATGCTTTTAGCGTTAAGCTATCAGGTGCTTGTTCTAAATTAATAATATTTGTATTATCAGTCTGTTGTTGGTTATTAGTTGCTTGCCAATTAGTCGCATAACTAAAATAATTAGAAGCTATATTTTGAAAATTTTTACTGCTAAATGGTTGTAATGCATGTTTAAACATAAGTGGATTCTGCTTACTTATTTTATTTTTATCTACATCAAAACTAAGCTTAAAATAGTCGATTATTTCTTCAATTGCAATCGACGGCATTTTTATGCTATTGTCGTTTATACTTTGACCAATAAAACTAATATGTACTTTTTGTTCGGCACTAACAAATAACTGCATAAAATTGTATTTATCTTGATCTTTTTTTAATTCATCACCAGCACGTAAATTCTTAGCTTTTAAATCAAAATCTACAGGAGTATCGTAACTAGGGAAATCGGCGCTATTCATTCCTAAAAAACAAACTATTTTAAAAGGAATTCCTGAAGATACATGATTAATATTAGTAAAGGTTAATTTACCATTAGGAATATATGATTTTTTAGTGTCATTATATAGTTCAGCTGTTAAATAACTATTTAATACGTCTTTATCTATAGCTTGAGTATAATTACTAGAACTTATATTATGGGCTAATTTAGCTAATATGGTTGCTACTTCTACATTAAATTCAATAGCATCGTCGTTAATTAAATAAATATTTTCTATGGCATTATTAAGCCAGTTTGTCCAAGTGCTAATACTAGCCTGTTGCGGACAACTAGTTGCTATATTTTTAAGTGTAGCTATAAAATCAGCTAATTTACCGACTAAATCAGCAGTTCTACCATTAGCTAATTCACTAGGAAGAATTTGTTGATAAATACCATCTACTTCTGGTATAGCATAGCCTAATAATAAACGCTGAATACCAAATTCCCAGGTATTAAAATCATTGGCAATATCTAAAAAATTGTGGCGATGGTTTTTATCTAGCCCCCAGCAAATATTTAATTTGTTAATCCAGTACCTAATAATAGTTAAATCTTCATAACTAATAGCAAATTTTTGTCTTACAGCGGTTACTGCTAAGATTTCTAAGAGTTCTTCCCCAGTGCATCTAGCTGTATTTAACATTAATAATTTTAACAATATTGAAGCATAATCATTTAAATGCTTAGTAGCTGCTCCACATACCGAATATGGTATATAGGTGATATCTGTATGTTTATCTTTAGCAAAAACAGCTTTAATCCAAGGAGTATATAAATTAATATCTGGTGCTACGATTAAAATATCTTTAGGGGTAAGGTTTGCATCTTTACTAAACCAGTTTAATAACCTGTCGTGTAACACTTGTAATTCACGTAGCTGGCTATGACAACTATGAAACAATAAGGAATCATCTGTTGCTGAAAACTTATATTTTTCGGTGGTTTTTCTGCTATCTTGTAATTTATAAATATCTCTTTGTATATTACTCAAAATAGTATTCTGATAATCATCAGCAAAAGCATCGATAATATTTACTTCTAGTTCATGTAAATTATTAAAATAATCTCGACCTAATTTACCCATAGTGTCTAATATAACATGGCTACTAGTATCATTTATAGGAGCTATGTTTTTAGTTTTTTTTCTATTAATTAGGTTATCTCCCCAATAATAACTACAAGGGTTGTAAGAAAATAAGTGAATGTTTACTGTTTCAGATAAAACATAAAACGCTTGCAATATAGGTTTAGGTAATGAATTTATACCAAATAAAAAAATATTCTTTGGTTTTTCTGTTGTAGATAGTCTCTCTGGTTGTAAAATATTAAATATCAAGTCGCTATTATTTGCATCTATTTTTTCTTTTAAGCTACGCCATAAAATCGGTTGCCACATGTTTTCTTGTGAATCTATAGCTTTACTGCCATAATTTTGCCAGCTAATTAGTAAATCAGGGCGATAATTAATATAATTAACAAATACTTTGGCAATACTGTGTGCTAGTTGATATTTACGTAACTCAGTATGATTACCATAATTAATATATTGTTTTAAAGCGATAAAGTTGTCATCATCGATATAATCGTCAATTATACTGATTATTTTCCAAGTTAGGCTAGATTTATCTAGAAGGTTATCTTTAGCAAAGCTTCCTAACTGTTGCTGTTGCAACTGCCATAAAAAATTACTAGGAGACTTAAAATTTATTCCCGCCATAATTTTAAATTCGCTAGCAAGGGCAATAGTTAGCCAATTTTCTATAGCAGCATTACCCACTAATATGGTTTCGCTATCTAGCGGATTGGTAGATTTATGTAGTTGTAATATTTCAAATAATAATGATTTGAGTACAGATAACCTGTTTGACTGGTACAGAGTAAGCATAATGAATATAAAAACCTAGAAAATTTAGCGAGCTATAATTCTAAAGAAAGATTGCTAATATAGCAATGTTAATTGTAATTAAT
>CAKMZJ010000017.1 GCA_929200395.1 Candidatus Gorgonimonas eunicellae
ATTAAACCATTTTACTTAGCCCTGAAACCTAGCATTTCCATCTGCCACGTGTATAGATATCTTTGTGACTTCCTCCACGACCTAAAGGAGCGGGTTTTACGGCACTTTTTGATAAATTTAAAAGATTTATGTATTTTTTTTATATTTAATGTATAATTAAATAATTTTAAAAAAACCATCTAAAATACAATAACAATAATAAATACTATGAACTTTTTTTTATTAACATCTACATTACTGAAATTACTATCTATAGTTATTGCTAAGCCTTATTCTAATAGTATAGAAAATATATCTCCTGTAACATCAAATTGTGAATATAATATTACTGATAAAGCAATGTTAAACAATGATGATGCTACTTTTAGTTTAAAAAACAACTTTATTTTTTCTAAAAAAAATTTAGATAACATAAAGTTAACATCTATGCAATTTATAGGCAAAGATAATATCTTAATTGATAGCTATCATACCGATAAAAAAAATGCGGACAATAAGTTACAACAGCTAGTGCTTTTTAATATAAATAGTAAACAGTGTAATATATTATATACTAGCAAATTAGCTATAAAAAATATAAAATTTAATTTAGCTCGTAACATACTTACTTTTGTCATTGATAATATTATTCATAGCTATAATTTAGATAATAGCAATAAACTTATTAACAAATTTCAATTAAAATTACCAGTAAAAATAGTTGATATTGCCCTGAATTATAATGGACAAATGCTAATTGCTGTAAATAAAACTTCTGTTATAGCTTATAATATAAATAAGAGTAATTTAAAAGGAAATAGCCCATCTTTATTATTTAAACAAAATATAGTTGAACAAGAAGATAATTTTGGTCGCATTAAAGGTGTTGCCTTTTCATTAACAAAAAATATTTTATATATACATGGCCCTCAATCTATATACACAGACTCTGTAGTTATATCATATGAAATAGAACATAATATATCCCTGAAAAAAAAATCCAGACAAACTTTTCTGCATAATAGAAATAAAATCCTATTCTTAGATAAACAGCAATTGATAGTAAGCATTCGTAAGCATACCCTCCAACATAATGATGAGTATCCTGATGTAACAGTTAGTTCATGGTTTAAATGGGAAGACAGTTATAAGGAATTTGTATCTAAAATAATATATACGAAAAAAAACGGAGAATTAACTGATGTTACTATAGATAATAATAAAAATATAATTGCTTTTATATCTTCAGATAATGATCTTAAAATAATACAAGTAGGAATAGCAAATTGTAATGCACGTCATATTCTTTTTATCAATAATTTAGTTGATAAAAAAGTTTTCGATTCTGGAAGTATTTTAGCTTTTAATAACGATACATCAAGCTTAGCAATTTTAGGAGATACAAATTTACAAATATATTCGCTAAACTTCACAAAATTAATAAAAATATCTGATTTAAATAAATGTATTCTACCAACCAAAAGTGCTAATTTATTTAAGCCAACTAAAAAGCATATTTTACCAAGTAAAAAATACATTTTGCCTACTAAAAAGCATATTCCACCAAGTGAAAAATATATTTCTCCATATAAATTGGAGCTTTAAAAAACTATCTAAAGTTACTACAACGCTAAAAACGAGATATCTTAAAAACCTAAGACCATAAATATAGTCTTAGGTTCGTTTACCCATTTAGTTTATACATCTCGCAATATATTTTAAATTTTTAACAAATCGTGGTTATAATGAAAACTATAAACAACTCACACCTAATAAGTTCTTAAACGAAGCAAGAAAGGTATTTGACAACAAATTACAATTGTAATTCTGTGATATTTCGTCTTAAATTAATCCTTTTTATTTATTCCTAAAATCTAACATGAGGAAAAATACTAAAAAAAAAATAATAAACAGATTCTTATAATTTTTTTAAAATAAATATCAACTACTAAAGACAATAAAATATGCCTAATATTACATCAAATCAAAAACAACAATGCCCAGCAGATATATCAATACATACTCCTTTATATAAAAATACAACAGGAAACTCTTTTTTCAGAAGAATAACACAAAAAATAAGTAACAGCATGTCTTGGGGGGTAGCAAAAAATCCTTTTTATAAAACTGATAATTATACTCCTAATAAATATATCATGGATAGAAATGCTCTCATTAGAGAAATTAAGGAATCATATCCTGCTATTACCAATGCCAAAATAGAACAGTTTATACCTCGCTACTACGCACAGAGCACCTTAGAAAAAGAGGTTTATAAATATAATAGCATCATAGTAGATAACCATTTTTCAAAAAAACTAGTACAAATATTTACTGGTATAATTGGTTTTAGTTTTGCAATGTGGGGCATAGTAGCAGCCTATATTTCTAAAACTACTTTAGAAGTTTGTTACCCTGCCAGAAATATCAATACTAAAGCTGTTGCAGCTGATAAAGCATTAATTCCTATAGCATGCAAACCTCTAGGAACTGTAACTGATTTTGTTTGTTCATTTACTCTGGTAAAATCTTTCGTAATCTTGGGAGCTGGAACTGGATGCTTTGCATTACATAGTCTACAAAAATACTTGAACAAAGAAGCAATAGAATCTGATATTGCTATTAGAAAATTTACTAAAGAAAATATCGATACCATAATGCTGAAATACCAAGATTTACAAGCTATAAACCAAACTTTAATGTTATGTGCAGATAAAACATGCCCTCTATCAAATAAAAACATACATAATATAAAAAATAAAGTTATTTATAACAAAACAATACTTTGTTATGATACTTTAAGAAATAAAATGAAAAATAATCCACTAGAAACTATTGTAAACGGTACTGGAATATTAAACCTAGAATTACTAAATGTTTTTAGAGTCACTGAGGAGAATATTAAGTACTGCAGAAACATCGGGCAGGTTAAACCTAAAAGCGTGTAAAGAAAGTTGTCTATACACGTGGCAGATGAAAATACTAGATTTCAGAGCTTAGTAAAAAAAAATTAATCTAAGGCAAAATACCGCAGGAATATAGGCGGCATTTTAAGGTGTTTTAACAATGAAGTAAATCTTTTTTAATTTCTCCTATAGGGCAAGACCCTCTAAGCCTTAAGAATGTGTTTGAAAGTTTTATTTTTTTAGTGGTATGTCAAAACAATTCGAAATATATTATTTAGTCTTATATTTTTCTGTAATACTTCTAACATTATTATTTAAGGTGTCCATTGTAATTGCATTAGCCACATAAGATGCTCTTACTAACAAGAAATTATTACAACTACATGACATCTCTGCTGCTCTTGTTACGTAGCTATTTATTACGTTTTCATCTTTTAGTAAGGTATCATTGCTTAAGTCTGCCAAATAATAAGTTATAAGCTTATTAAAATCAGAATTTTCAATGTGTTGATCTGCTTCTTCATCGATGTTGCTATGTGTTACATTTAGACTAACGTCATAATAACTTTCACTTGTGCTTTTATCAAAAGCAATATCTATTTTTATGCCAAGATTATCTATCTTAATGGTTTTTTGATGAATGATATCTGTCTTGTCACTAATTTTATCTAGATATGAAGATATTTGAGTTTTTCCTTCTACAGTACACCCTACAAAATTAGCTTTATATTGTGAAGCTTTATATTGTGTTTCTATATTACAAGTAATTGGTTTTTTTGATTCATCGTTACTTACTATCATGATTTTATATCCTTTTAATTATTGCTTGAAGCTCCAATGATGATTCTATGAAGTACTAGCAGGTATTTAAACTTTATAATCTTTTACTTAAAAGCTATATTTTTAAGCACAAGATTTAGACATTATAAAATCAAAAAAAGTTCTCCAATTGAATATTAATATCACATTGAACTATTATTCATTTTCTTTACTAACACCTAATAAAACTATACTAACATCAGCAAACAAGCTAAAAATTTTCTTTTAAAATATTAATACAAGTAAATTATTGTTTGATTATTATAAAGCATAAATTTAATTAAACTTTATTAAAAATTGTTAGTCTAAGATACTTAATCTTTCCGTTCAATTAACTTATTATATAAGCAGAATAAATATGAATATAAATCCTAATATTAATAGTAGCTTAAACTATCAAAATACTGATGATATAACAAAAATTGAAATAAGTTCAAAAGAAAGTATTTTTTTAATGCAAAGCATCAATTATGCAAATGCTAGTATACAATCTAGAAATATTGGAATTACACCTACAGACACTACTAAAACTGTAGAACTTACTCCAAGTGAATTTACCACTTGCTTAAAGATTGGCAATTTACCAACTACAACTATTATGGTAACTGGTAATCTAACATTCCAAAATAATGATATTACTTGCTTGCCTTCAAATCTAATAATTAATGGAAAACTAAAAATCGAAAATTGTAATAATTTCACTCAAATGCCGTCTGCGTTAACGGTAGATAGTTTATCAATAATTAACTGTAATAACTTAATAGGTTTAGCTGATGATACAGTTATTAACACAAACTTGAAAATTGAGAATTGCGCTAAATTTAGAGAATTACAACAAGTCTTAACAATAAAAGAGTTAGCTATAATAAATTGTGCTGAAATAGAATTATCTAGTAATATTACAGTTAATAGAACATTACTGATAAACTCATGTCCCAAAATAACTGATTTACCTCTAAGCTATGACACTGCATTCTATATAACTTTATTAAATCTTAATAATTTAAAACTATCAGATGATTTTTATACTAGAGGATCTTTAGAAATATACAACTGCAATATAGATCTACCTGAAGATATGGTTATAGGAGATAATTTTATTTTAGATTCTTGTGACTCTGTAAAATGTCTCCCTAATGATCTTACAGTTCATGGAGATATTAAAATATTAAACTGTATCCATATAGTAGACTTGCCTAGTATGTGGTTTAATGGTATACCTGATACCCTTCCTTTTTATAATGATGGCAACCATCATTTCATAGCACTAGAAAATACAGGGATATCCAAAAATAGTATAATTAATTATAATTGGAACATGCCTCATAATATTATCATTACTGATGATTACCTTTTTACTTTAAGTATCGACGAATTAGTAACCCTATGGGTATGCCATGCTAATTCTAAAGATGAAATTTATTTGACAAATATTAGTGCTAATGATCAAGAAAATCTACGTGACTTTTTATATAAATTAACTGCAACTACAGATTACCTAAAAGAATCCACTAAAAACTATTTAGCTAATAGAGTAATTAATATTTTAAAGCTTATTAATAACGATGATAAGCTAAGAGAAACAATTTTACTTATCATACATGATGCTATTTCTGCCTGTGCAGATAGATTATTACTAAGTTTAGCAGAAATTGAATTTTTACCTTTATTACAGCAAGCAGAACAACAATCTATTTCAGACAAACAGGGTACACTGCTTCAAAAGTTAGGTAAACAACAATTATATGCAGATGAAATTCAAAATTTTGCTATATCACAAGCAAAGCTCAAACAGCAAGAAGCAGAGGAGCTTGAGTTTGTTCTTGAGTACAAGATACACTTAGCAAGTTACTTTAAGTTAAACTTTCCTAAAATAACAATGAATTATTCTTGGGTTTCTGAACTTACAAATGATGATATAGAATCAGCTAAGCAAACAATCGAGACGAAAGTTACAGATACTTACATTAAACAATGGCTAAATAACTGGAAACCATGGCAACGACATAAGCGTAGGTGGCAGTTAAAACCATATAATCAATTAAAAGCTAAAAGAATGAGCATGACCGAACTCCAAGCTAAAGGTGCTTGCATTATAAGTGGTAAAAGTATTGAAGAAACAACAGATTTAGTTATTTATCATAATAATATCTATAGCTACGAATCTCTATGCAAATGGTATATACTTAAAGGAACAAACCCTCTAATTATAAATGATACTATCAACTTAAATAATATTTTTGCGGTCAGAATAGATGAAAGCAATGAAGATGAATTTTATAAAAAAATTAAACTAGATGATAATATTTAACTAGTAATTTTATTATAGTTTTTTCGATATTTAGCAAAAAACCTAATTCAAAGAATTATATTACTAGAATGCTAACTTCTGCATAAGGTTAATCTATCAACTAATTATTAGTTAATTTTAACAAAATTTGTTATAATCATACTTTTAATTATTAAACTTTATTACTTTTATTAATCACTTTGTTAGCTAGTATGAGAAAAAAACTTTATATTCAAACTTATGGTTGTCAAATGAATGAGTATGACTCCTCCAGAATCGCAGATTTATTAGGAGAAACTCACGAAATGGAGCTAGTTGATTCAGCAGAACAAGCAGATGTTTTACTAGTAAATACCTGCTCTATACGAGAAAAAGCACAAGAAAAATTATTTCATTTATTAGGCCGCTGGAATAAATTAAAAGAAAAAAACCCTAACCTTACAATTGGTGTTGGTGGTTGTGTAGCTAGCCAAGAAGGCAAGGCAATTCGCAAACGTGCACCACAGGTAGACATCATTTTCGGTCCCCAAACCTTACATAAAGTTCCGAAAATGCTAGAATCCAACAAAGCAGAAAAAATACCAATAGTTGATGTAACTTTCCCCGCCATAGAAAAATTCGACTTTCTACCAGAACCAAAGGTAGATGGCGTTACTGCATTTGTGTCAATAATGGAAGGTTGCGATAAATATTGTAGCTATTGCATAGTTCCTTACACTCGAGGAGCAGAAATCAGTCGCCCACTAGATGATGTAATTGCAGAATGCTATAACTTAGCTGCTAAAGGGGTTCGTGAAGTTAATTTATTAGGGCAAAATGTTAATGCTTATCGGGGTGTAAAACATGATCAAACCGAAGCAGATTTAGCAGAATTAATATATTTAGTTAGTAAAATAGATGGCATTTCTCGAATTCGCTTTACTACTTCGCATCCATTAGAATTTTCAGATAGCCTAATAGAAGCTTATACTAAAGTTCCTGAATTAGTAAGCCATTTACATTTACCAGTCCAAAGCGGATCAAACAGCATTCTTGCAGCTATGAAGCGCAATCATACAGCTGAGCATTATCTTGAAAGAATAGAAAAAATAAGGCTAGCTCGTCCGGATATCAAGTTTTCTTCTGATTTTATAGTTGGTTTCCCAGGAGAAACAGATGAAGACTTTACCGATACCATGAATTTAATTGCTAAAGTTGGGTTTGATACTTCTTTTAGTTTTATCTTTAGTAAACGCCCAGGCACTCCAGCAGTAAACATGCCCGACAACACCCCAGACGCAACAAAAAAACAAAGATTACAATTACTACAACAACGCTTAGCTATGCAGGCTAGTCAAATATCTAGAAGAATGCTAGGCACTACCCAAAAAATTCTAGTTACAGGGTATTCTAAAAAAGACCCAGGGCAACTTTCTGGTAGAACCGAATGCAACAGAATTGTAAATTTTAGTAGTCTAAATGCTGAATTAATAGGAAATTTTGCAATGATAGAAATACAAGAAGCCTTGCCTAATTCATTAAGAGGCAAGCTTGTTGTTTCTGATATTGCATCATAATTTACTAAACTTAGCATCTTTTAAAGCTGGATGCTTTGGATAATTTGCTTTTAAAACACTTAAGGCAGTTTTTACTTCTGCTGTTAACTTTAACTGCTGATACGATTGAGCCATAAGCACTAAAGCGTCAGCAGTTACATTAGAATTTTGGAAGGTGTCAATTACGGTTTCTGCTCTATTAATTGCAGCAACATATGCTTTTTTCTTAAAATAAAACTGTCCTATCATTAACTCATGTTTAGCTAGAGTATTTTTTATAGAAACCATGCGTTGCCTAGCATCTTTAGCATACTTGCTATCAGGGTAACGAGTAATAAAATCATTTAAATCTTGAAAAGCTAACCTAGCATCTCCCGCTGCACGTGTTGCTAAATTAAGGGGCAACTTAGAACCAAAAGCATAAATTGCATAACTAGATAAACCCTTCATATAATAGCAATAGTCTACATCATGATAATTTGGATGCATACGGATAAATCTTGTTGAAGCAGCCTGGCACAATTGATATGATCCTGATGCATAATAAGCATATATTAGATCTAATTGTGCTTGGATAGAAAACATTCCGAATGGAAACCTGCTCTCTATACCTTTTAACTTTTGGATTGCTGCTGTATAATAGCCTTTATCAAGGTCATAAGTTGCCTTAGCGTAAAGGTCTGCATCAGAGCTATCAGGAATTTTATTTGCACAACCTGCTAATAAGCAACATAAAAGCAATAAACAGGACAAATTTTGTGTTATGGTTGAAAGTTTCTTCATGCTAGCTCTTCATCGCAAAATTTATGTGGTATTGTTAAATTAATAAAGCTGAAATAATATTTTACATGTATATATCTCATATATATTCTATCATAAACCATAAAATTGCAACTAATTATACATGTGACAGATGAAATATGTGTTTTTAGCTAACAAACATATTAAAAATTTAGTTAATATCAATTCCATATTAACTGTTAAAGGATTTATTTATGGAACATAACATCAACTTATTTGCTTATGCTCCGTGCAATATAAACAGACAAAGATTAGATCAGATTGCACGTGATTGCTTTCCTGAATATTCTAGGTCTTTATTACAGCAATGGATTATAGCTGGTAATTTAGTTGTAGATGGCAAAATACGAAAGCCCAAAGATGTCTTAATTGGCGGCGAAAAATTATCTATAACTGCAACGTTAACAGATACTACCGTTGCTGTAGCTGAAGATATTAGCTTAGCTATTGTTTATGAAGATGAACACTTATTAGTTATTAATAAACCAGCAGGTTTAGTTGTACACCCAGGAGCAGGCAATCATTCTGGCACCCTAATGAATGCTATTTTACACCACTGCCCAAACAGCATCAAAATTCCTAGAGCTGGCATTGTACATAGGCTAGATAAAGATACTACCGGTTTATTAGTAATAGCAAAAACCTTAAAAGCACATTATTATTTAGTTGAAAGCATTAAAAATAGACAAGTTTGTCGAGAATACGAAGCCATAATCTATGGCAATATACCCAGCTCGGGAGACATACAACAACCAATAGGCAGGCATCCTAAAAATAGAACCAAAATGGCGGTAGTCGAAAGCGGTAAACCTGCAACTACTCATTATAAGGTTATTAAATATTACAATAACTATAGCTATATTGGTCTAAAGCTAGATTCAGGACGCACCCACCAAATTAGAGTACATTTAGAATACCAAGGCTATCCTATTGTCGGTGACCCTACATATAATAGAAAAAAGTTTACGAATAATAGTCCCCGAATAACCGCTTTTTTATCTGATTTTAACAGGCAGGCATTACATGCTAAAAAATTAGCTTTTAAACACCCAATATCAGACCAACCATTACAATTTTATGCCGAGCTACCAACAGACTTTAAGCAGTTATTAGCTATTCTTGAGGCTGAAAAGCTAAATCCTTAATCATTCTATCAGCACAAAAATCATGCAGATACAACATTTAACCAGCTTTCTTGAGAAACTCCAACTTTAATTAACAGGATTTTACCCAACATCGGTATTGATAACTACATACGACTAGTTTTTTAAGCGCATATCAGCTATAATTCTCTTGTAGCTATGATATATACAAGGATGTAAACATGGATAAAATACCTAATTATTCAATAACTCAAGCGCTTTTAAGAAATTATAATGCAGGCTATAATCAAAACAAACATGAGACCACTTTCAACTCTTTTACCTCTATAAAAAGAAACTCATATTCTGACTTTAATAAAATAATAAATGCTGATGATCTTGCACAAGAAATATTAAATTTTTTAACCAACTCACATAATATCAAAGAAATGAATATAGTACATATTGATAGTGATAGTCATTTAACTAAAAATAGTAAACAAAATATTAAGGACCAAGACTTAAGATTATTTTCTCTAAGTAATTTAGTCTCCGATATTAACATAAATAAAACAAAACAGGCAGTAGCAGTTGATGATATTTCTATAGATCAACAAGATAATAATATCGCATATGAAATAGTAGTACTTCTAGCCATGATGAAATTAAAAGTTTACTTTTTAAAAGATTTTAGCATGACAGATAAAAAATTATTTAATAAAGTTTTAAATAGTATTATAAATATATTTCAAGCAAAGAATGTTTTTTTAAATAACTCAGATTCAAATACAAATAACAAACCAACCGAAATAGTTTCTACTATTGAAAATATAGCAGACAATAAAAAAAGCTTTGCTCTCATAACAGATATATTGCAAAAAAAAATAGATTTTTCTCATGATAGTAATGCAATGCAATTTCTTAATATAGTTAAAAATATTCCTAAGTTAAAAGAATTAACTTTGAGTACTTTAATAAAAAGAATACAAAAAAATGACTCTCCAAATACAACAGCCAATGATAAATATAATGCTATATATGATCTAGTTAATAATACGCCTATAGATAACTGGCTTCAAGAAGATAAAAATATTGATTTACAAACATTAGCTAAAAGATCAATGGAATTTATCATGTTTAGCACATTGGCTCAACAACAAATGCAGGGAGATACAAGTAATAGTATAAAATCAGATGAATTTTACTTATATCTACTTTTGCATGTGGCTAGTAAAAAAATAGATTACTATATGGCAGATTTTAAAAAGTTCATAGCAGAAAATAAAATTGATAAGCTATTAGAAAAGCCAGTTAAATTTATTGAAACGTTTGAGAATATTATTGAGGAAATTAGAAAAGAGATCAAGCTTAATATTCTTAGTATTAAACCAGCTACAAATATTAATACTGATCATACTATTGATAAAGTAGTCAATGATAATGTAACTAGAACAGTTGGAGCATCTGTAAAATTAAATCCTATTATACTTACAATTCCTGACCACCCTATAATTATTAGAGAAATATCTAAAAATAAAAAAACTACTAAAAGAGGCTATGGTGAAAATCGCTGTCCTTGTGGATCTGGAAAAAAATTAAAGGATTGCTGCGGCAAAAAAAGAGACAAGGAAGAATAATGACACCTTCTAGATAAAGAATTACTAATTCATTTGTATTTTTGTTCAATTCAATTTATGCTTTGTTACAATTTTACTTGAAGTATACTCTACATAATAATAAAATTGGTATTATTTTGTTTGAGTAATTTTTTTTGTATACCAATAGTGGATAACTAAGTGCTTAACTATCGCAATACTACATTTTTTAAAAGTGCATCTAATATCGATCAATGCCCTGTATATAAAGGCAAAGAAGTAGCATTTGCTGGAAGATCTAACGTCGGAAAATCTAGCGCATTAAATGCCTTAACTGGAATTAATAAATTGGCAAGAACCAGTAAAACTCCAGGAAGAACTCAACTAATAAATTATTTTCAAGTTGATATAAATAAATTTTTAGTTGATTTACCTGGATACGGCTATGCAAAAGTATCGACAACAGTTAAAAATCAGTGGCAAAAAGACATGTCTTTTTATTTAGAACACCGCCTAGAATTAAGCGGTTTGGTATTATTAACAGATATCAGACACGAATTTAAACCTTTCGATGAAATGATGCTAAATTGGTGTGTTTCTGCTAATTTACCTTTGCATATTTTACTGACAAAAGCGGATAAATTAAAACCATCCGCTGCTAGAAAAGAACTTCAACAATTACAAAACAGATTAGCAAAATATGATTTAATTAGCATGCAGCTTTTTTCTTCTACAAAAAAACAAGGTATAGAGCAATTAGCTGAAAGACTAAATCAATTATTGAGTTAAATTTATATTATTGCTAATAAGGATTATACATGCCCATCAACCTAAAAGATTCAGCTGCTATTGAGAAAATGCGTATTGCTGGCAAATTAGCCGCTGAAGTTCTTGAAATGATAGAACCCTTTGTAAAAAAAGGGGTTAATACTGCCGAGCTAGATCGGATTTGCCATGATTATATAGTAAACACACAAAATGCTATTCCTGCTCCATTAAATTATGGAAAAACAACTACTAGAGCTGGCTTTCCTAACGCTACTTGTATTTCGGTTAATGAAGTCATATGCCATGGCATACCTAGCAAAACTAAAACATTAAAATCAGGCGATATAGTAAACATAGACGTTACTGTAATTAAAGATGGATACCACGGTGATACTAGTAAAATGTATATTGTAGATAAAGCCCTATCTTTTAATGAGCGTTTAGTTGTGGTAGCGCAAGAATGTTTATACAAAGGCATAGAGGTTGCAAAACCTGGCAATTATCTAAGCAATATCGCTAGCAAAATAGCAAAACATGCGCGTAATAGTGGTTATAGTGTTGTTGAAGATTATTGTGGTCATGGCATAGGAACAGTTTTTCATGAAGAACCACAAGTACTGCATTATCCTGAAGCTTATAATAATCTAAAAAATGATATACAACTAGTGGAAGGTATGACTTTTACTATAGAGCCAATGATAAATGCCGGAAAAAAAACTACTAAACTGTTGTCTGATCAATGGACGGTTGTTACTAGAGATCGTTCTAATTCCGCACAATGGGAACATACTATCTTAATTACCGATACAGGTTGTGAAGTTCTTACTAAACGTAACGATGAAACTTTTTAATTTGTTATTAAATATAAATATTCTAATCAAAGATACCTTTTAAAACCCTACCGAAGGGAAGGGTTTATAATTTTTTACTGTTTAATATCAAACTATTTTCTTTCCCAGTTTGGAGTCTTGCATGCTTCTTGCTTTTGTTTAAATCTTGAATAAGCTTCACGAGTCCCAAATGCTGTAAACAAGACTGCTACAGGGAATGCTACAAACAATACTTTGCTAGCTACTGATTCCATGTCAAAGGATACTTTAAAAACATGTTCTTTAGTCTCAACATTTAAAACATCAACATTCTCATCCGGTATTTTATCAACATTGCTGTTAACAGATTCCGCATTAACAGATGCTTCTTCCTGAGATATAGTAAAAAAACCATCATTATATATGATTTCTTCACCAGCATTAGCATAAGAGTATAATGCACAAGTACAAATAATGGTTGTTAATCCTAAAGTTATTTTTTTAAAAATATTACTTTTTAACTCTATCATTTATAGTCCTTTATAAGCATTAAACATTATTTGAAAAATATTTACGTTTGTATATACATTATGCCTGCAGGTGTATAGCGTTGCTAATCAATCTGCTGGCTCAGATCTGTATTTATAGATCGTTATGAAGGAACTGATACTGATGATGCTTCTTTATTGTTTTTATATTTTGAATAAGCTTTACGGCCTCCAAGTACTGCAAGTATAACTGCGACAGTGCTTGCCAGAGCAATCATTTTTCTATTTCCTAAGTACTTCTTAGTAGTACTTTCTTGAACCTCAACAGTGTTATAATCTGGCATATTAGCAATATTTATAACAGGTGTCGCATAATATGCTTCTTCCTGCGATAGAGCATTGCCATAATTATATGTAGCTTCTTCACTTGCATTAGCAGTAGAATATAACGCACAAGTGCAAATAATGGTTGATAATCCTAAAGTTATTTTCTTAAGAATATTACTTTTTAATGTTGTCATTTATAATCCTTTATAAGGGCAGATGAATTTCTCTTAACTGAGATCAATAATATTTACTTTTATATAAATAATATAAACTTAACCTGAAGGTTTATTTAATGAAAACTTGTTTTAAACTTACTAAACGGTATAATACAGCTTAAAAACTAAAAAATTATAGCAGTATATAAGCAATTACAAGTTCCGAATATAAATAAAAATATAAAATAGTTCAATACATAATTATTTAACAAAAAATATAAACTTCTATTTTAATCTTTAAAACCTTAAATTATGCTTAATATAAATAAAAAACTAAAAAACAAATATATCAAAAAATTTTTTTTTTGCAAGACTTTATTTAGAATATATAATAACACACATGCACTTTACACTATAAATTTATAAACTATATAATAATAATAATAATAATATAAATATTTATGCTTTATTTTAATAAATCTTCTCTGAGAATTAATACGGAAGTATCTCAAAATAATCACTACGCGACAAAGTTACTATTTTTAAAAAAAAACAACTTTAATAATACTGATTATCAAAATAAACCCCTTGAAGCTAGAGTTTGCAAAGTTGATAATTCTAATTATTCCATAACTACATTAAAAGCCCATAATATTTTTCAAACTATAAGCACGGCAATCGAAAAATCACAAATTGGTACAAGCTTTCCTCCCGCAAGAAATTCAATATTACCTGTCATATATTTTACAAATAAACCTTGTTTTTTTAAAATAAACTCTATAAAGATACAAAAATTATTTGTTGACTCTTCATTAACCATAGCTGAAAAGTTTGAAGTATTAGATAAAATATATCAGTTATTGCAAAATTCTAATTTTTCAGAAACTCAATTGTTTTATGCTAAAAATTTTATTTTATCTGCATATAATTGCTTACAAATATGTCGTGATATAAATTTAAAGGTAAATTTTAGTGAACATTGCAAAATGGTTAACTCTGCTAATTTATATAATTTTCTTTTTAATAAAGAATTATCTGTAGAGAAAAAACAAATCTATAGTCTTATATATAAGCAGCTCTTAGAGTATCCAATTTCTCTTGATTTAATATTTATTGAAGAGGAGTCTAGATTTATATACCAAACAAAATATCCAGATAAAATTATTGACTTAGGTGCACATGCATTTGATAACGAATGGCTATATATGGAAAGATGCTACCGTGCGTTTATTTATTTATTAAACAAACAAATAAGAGAAATAAGTAATATTAATTTTACCAATTTACGCGAAGTTAATGCAATACTAGGTGGTTATACTACATCTGCAACTAAAAGTGTTGTATACGGTTGTGATATCCCTAGAAATTATGGGAATCAATTTATTCATTTAATAAAGCAAGGTATAATTTGCGATATGAACTTTCAATATTCTACAGCTACTATTAATAGCAGCCAGAAAATATTTGAATTAGAAAATTTTATATATTGTAGTTTAGGAGTTATAATCAAGTTAGAAGAAATAGTAGTTAAAGGTAATAAATATTTTAAAATAAAATCACCTGCATGCAAAGATAATAGCTTCACTATAAAAACTAACGAACAATTACTTAAGGATTTACAAGGACAAACAAAAGACAAAGCTTTTATTTTTGACATAGTAAAAATTGATGACTATAATTTTAACCTGAAGATTAGGTACTGTTATTATAAACCTAAAGAAGACACTTGTCAGCAGTTATTAAATATATATTATAAAAAAATTAAAAAATTATCGACAATAGAACAAAAAGTTAGCCTAGCGGTAAGTACTTGTGCTCTATTACAAAGAATACACCCATTTTTAGATGCTAACGGTAGAACATTATTTTTTATTTTGCTTCCTATTTTATTATATCAGCTCGGTATTTGGCCAATAAAGATGCTATGTAACCCTTGGATTCTATTAGATCTTTCCCCCGCTAAAGATTTAGCACGCCTAATATTAGATATTTGTATTCCAGCGCCAAAATTCCACTCAACAATTGATACTTGGAATAAATACATGACAATATCAGAAAATATACGTATTAACTGCGCACTAGGTAATATAACTATAATAAGAGATTTGCTAGAAGAAAATCCTAATCTTATACTTAATCCAATCATCAATGATCCGTTACATATTAAGTTTAATATATTAGATTTTTCTATT
Organism: Candidatus Gorgonimonas eunicellae; assembly: GCA_929200395.1. Lineage (GTDB taxonomy): Bacteria > Pseudomonadota > Gammaproteobacteria > Pseudomonadales > Endozoicomonadaceae > CAKMZJ01. The sequence continues at coordinate 15,747 of CAKMZJ010000017.1, forward strand.
ATACATAAACAACAAAAAATGTTTATATTTTTATTTAACCAATACCCTAAAAACCAATTGACCTTTTCACTCCTGATTTATCTACTAAATCGAAGTGTAGAGTATAATCAAACAGAAATATTCGAATACCTTTTAGATTACATGAAACAAACACACGACTTTTCATTACCTGCTATAATAAACAACAAAATATTTTTATAACTATACACCTGCTACTTAATAAAGTTTTTACGAGTCGACTTTTCTATGAGAATCTATTTGACTGCTTTGTTGACTATTTTGACTAGCTAAGCTTTCTACGGTGTTAAGGGAATCTTGAATAAAAGTTTTCATCCTATTAGTCATATCATCGAAAGAATCTTTTGGCTGCTGTTGAAATTTAGATGCGCTTTCATTGGCTGAAGCTTTAGTAGTCCTAGCTGCTAAAACTAACCCTATAGCAATCATCTGGCTAGATATAGCGTTTAATACTTGTGGTTTAGATAATTTTAAAATCGCATTTTTATCTATCTCAGATAGATGCTTTACAGAGTCTTGAATAAGGGCGGTGTTTACAAGTTGGGATCCACTTGCAAGACTAGCGACCCCAGAAATTGACATTGTTAATGCTGATTTAATTGTATCAATAGTGACATCACCTTGTTGAAGCAGCTTATGTAACGCCATATCAAATCGCTTAATAGCTTGCAACACCTGTCTTGTTTCAGCTTTTTTAATATTTTTATCTGTATCTATATCTGATGATGCTACTCCAACAAAACTATCTGTTATATTATCTGCCCCTTGGTGTAAATTTTTGCTACTACTTACTGCTAGTTCTTCAGAACTAGTATATGGGGATTTATCTACACCATACTTGTCTTTAACTACTGTTTCAATGCTAGCTATTGCCGGATCGTTTATAGAATAGCCAGTAGATTTAGAAGTTTTTTTAATATCACCCTTTTTAGATGCATAGTTTACACCTGTTACTGCCGTTTGCTTATGCACTACATCCATATTTGATGCCATAATAACCTCTCCTATCCTATACAAAATACACCGGCTAACTAGTAATTATTCCTCTTCTTGCTTGATATACAGAATTAATAATAGAAAGTAGTGAACTGAGTAAGCTTGTTATATACTCATTGGATTTCTGCATAAACATTCTAGCATTATCTTTAGTTAATTGTAATTGTGCTTGTACAGCATCTTGTATTTTTATATTTGCTTGATTTATAGTAACATAGTAATCTGTAATACCATTTATAAAACCTTTACCAGCACTAACTAATTGAGAATAACCGTTCAATCTTGCAACCTTAAGATCAACCTTTCTTAAGATTTGTCTTTGCTTTTCTTCTGCATCACCTCGCTCTCTTACTGCTGTTGTTTTTAATGCCTCCTGGTCATCAATTCCTTTACTAGTTATGTCTATTTCTTTCTCAAGTTTTTTATATTCATCGCTATCTCTCGGAGTGTTCTTTGCATCTAAATCTGATCTTTGTCGTTCTAAACCTTTCAATTTACTCTTATTAGTTGCTAGCCCTTTATCCATTGTATCTATAGTCTTATTCGCTTCTTTTAACATATCTTTAGTCTCGCCAGTTTCTTTAGATAAACCACGTAACCCTGAAGATGAAGCTCCTATAGAAAGACCGGCCGCACCAGCAGTTACTAACGATTCTGATATACCTCCAGCTAGTTTTGCAACAGCTTGTTCCATTAACTCGTCTTTTTGAGACATGATACTAGATACTTTTAGCTTAGTTTGTACTATTTCGTAATCAAGCTGAGCAAGAAATTCTTTTGCCAGAGAGTTTAAATATAATGTCATTACCCTTAAAGTCATATCTCGTTTAAGGGGTGCTAAAAAAAACTTTTTCATTGTAGCATCTAAAGATTTCACATCGGCATCACTAATTCTTGTAGTATGGTATAACTCCTCTATAGAAGGGTCGCTAAAAGTTGCGTGAAGATATCCTGCACCACCTTCTGCAATCTTAAGGTGTGCATCAACTGTAAGAACTTTTTTCGAACTACCTGCCTTTGCAGCTTCAGAAGCTGTGGCTACTTGCGATGCTGCTCCGCTCTTTTGAGACTTGTCTGTTTGTTTCTGTTTAGTCTGTGCAAACTCAAAATATTTTTCTTTTTTAGGTTTGCGATCAGTATCTCTACTAAACTGATCCCATTCTTCTTTTTCTGTTTTGTCTTTACGGCCTTCTACATCACCTTTCTTTCTCTCTCTTTTTGCAGTTTTGTTTGATTCTGTTTGTAGATTATCGTGATAATGAACCGTACCCTCAAGCTCGTCGCGTCTAACCTTTGATTTTACTTCTTTTTGTATATGATCATCATAATGGAGACCCTCGAGACTTTCTTTTCTAGCCCTTAATTTTGCTTCTTTTTGTACACCATCATCATAATGGACTACACCCTCAAGTTTTTTATTTCTGGCTTTTATTTGTGCGTTATCGCTATAATCAGGATCATTTTCACTTACAGGTTGATTATTTTTTTTTGATGCTTTTGAATTTTTATTTTTTCCTTTAATAACGTTTCCGGATGATTTATCAGTACCTGTATAATTAAATCTACTTTGTCGATCGACTCTATTAATACTCATAATAAACCTCAAAAAATATATTAGGCTACTTTTGATCTCATATTAAGCAGTTTAATCGCTTGGTATTCAGAATCTAGGGTTTTTACTACCGATCCTGTTGCTTCAGATATTCTTTTTACGCTTTTTTGCATTAATGTTTGAGCGACATGTTCATGCTGTTCTATATTCTCAAATACACCTTGTATCTCAGTAACTTTTGCTTGCAATGTAGTCGCTCCATAATCAAGATAAGTTTTATAGCCCATTAAACCAGCCTGAGACCCACCTAGTATACCTTGAGTAATCCCAACAGTGTGTTTAGCCCATGAAGAAGTAAGCTCAGCCTCTGCTGCCGATGTATCTGCGAGCTCAGCAAAAAATGTAGCTAATCTAGTACCGGCATTTGCCGCAGAAGCTAACGCAGGAGACAAAGATGCAATCTTATTCGAAATCGCATCTAGCACCTTAATAATTCCTTCACCAACTGTCGACCCAGCCGCAAAAGATGTTCCTATTGTTATAATAACTAATCCAGCCTGTATCCCCATAGTAGTGTATTGAGTATCTTTCAAAGCTTTTTTTTGACTAGCTCCATAAGACCTATAAGATTTATATATACAGGCATCAAATGTACCCATTGTTCTTCCTTCTACAGTTGTAGTGGCAACTTCTCCTGAGGATATACCTAAAGAAACCATACCTGCTATTACCCCTACAATTGCTAGAACTAGAACAGGTCCCATTGTACCTCCTGTTCCAACTATAGCAACAAGCGATATTATAACAGCTACAACTGCCATAACCACACCTAGTATGCCTAGAGCCTTTTGTACTTTTCTAGATTCTTCTTGCTTTTCATTCACCTCTTTCATTTCTGATATTTGCTTGTCTGAAGCCAAACTTCTAGCTTTTTGAGCATCAGATAAATCAGCTGATGTCGTTTTACCTTTACCTTTCTTTAGCTTTTCCATTTCTATCATAATTTTGATAGAATAAGATCCTCGGGTATCTAAATACCTATTTATTAAAGATTGCAAAGACGCATTATTTGCAATATTATTTATGTTTCCTTTTAATGCCATAGAATATTTTCTAGCGTTTAAAATATGCTCGGGAATATTTTTATCGAAATGACTAGTGTTATCCTTTGAATATGTTTGATCATCGCTAATCTCAGATCCATAACTAGAAAATTTTTTGGATTTATTCTGATGTAATTTATTAAATTCTGACATTTCCTTAGCGTTGGATTTATTAGCAGCTTGAGGTTCTAGATTATTTGCTAAGCTACTACTATCATCATCAAATAAACTTGTTGTTGCAGATTTACCATCTTTGCTTTTGCCTTTTAAAGTATTTTTGGTGTTTGGAGACTTGCTTTCTTTAGTTCCTATCTTTGCTTGAAATGTTTTAACACCCTGAATAAGGACATCTAAAAATTCATCCATTTCTTGTTGTGTGCTTATAGCACCTGAACTAGCCTTAGATATCTTAGCTTCAGAATCTATAGTTTTACTATGAGCAGCTTTAGTAGCTGTAGATGCCTTATTTTTCTTATTAATATTCGTTTTACTCTGATTTTGAGCAACCTTAGATGATGTGCTGGATTTTTCTTCTAATTTTTTTTTGCTTGATGCAGCTACGCTACTAGAAAGGGTTTTTGATCTTAACTTATTTGTGCTTTGAGATTCTTCGTCTTTCGCAGATGATGCCTTGCTATCATCCTTAAAATTCTTAGCATCAGTGGTATCTGTTTCTTCTTTCCATGGTGCTAATATAGGCCTGCTACCGAGAAGTGATTTCCCTGCTAAACCAAAATTTTTAATTGTTTCAGAATGAGAAACATAAAGCGATTTTAACAGTTTTTGATGATCTTTACTATCAGTCTTTGCTTTACTAGATTCCTTTTCACTCTGAATAGTTTTATCTTTATCAGCTTTAGACTTAGCCTTGCTAGCTTTATTTTGAGATGGATCGGTTGCCCTGCGATTAACCGGACTGCTATTAACAGAAATACCCATAAAAACTCCATTTTACTATATTATTAATGCTTTCCTTCTAAAACAAAAAGCTTTTAATACTCAAAATAAGATTATACGAGATTTTTTATTGTTATTTATACAATTATATATACACGTGGCAGATAAAAATGCCACGTGCACAAAAAACGTGCTATTTAACTAGCTACCTTATTGAAATTATAGTTCATAACCTAAATTATACAATTAATTTAAAATTTTTTTGACTACTTAGGTATTATTGATCCAGAGACATCGTGAATATGATCGTGCTGGTGATGGTAAAAAGCTATATCTTTATTGTCAGGAATATTAAAAATTTTACTATATTCAGGATTGTTTTTTACTTGCTGCGGAGTCCCTAAGCAACATATATGCTTATTTAAGCAAACAACCCTGTTAGTTGCTGCCATTACAATATGTAGATCGTGTGAAACCATTAATACTGCCCTGTTAGCTGTATCTGCATTACGCATATCCATGATAATTTTATATAGGTCTCTTTGACCATAGAAATCTATCCCTTGCATTGGTTCATCTAAGATCAATAGTTCAGGATTATTTAGCATTGATCTAGATAATAGCACTCGCTGTAATTCACCTCCTGACAGATGATCTAATTGTTGATTAATACTCTTAACTACACCAGTAATCTCTAAGTATTCATTAATTTTTTTGATAGAAATATCTTTATTAGCTAAGCGTAAAAAATCTTTTACTGTTATAGGCATATAACGATTAACAATAATTTTTTGTGGTACATAACCAATTCGGAGATTAGGCCTTAGCCAGCAATTACCTGAAGTTGGTTGCTGGATCTTAGTTGCTATTTTTACTAAAGATGTTTTACCCGAACCGTTTGGTCCTATTAGGGTTACTATTTCACCTGATGCAATATCAAAAGAAATATCTTTGAGTATTTGGTTATAGCCATGCTTTAAGCTTATATTTTTAAATGATAATACCAAGTTTTCCATATTCACTACTTATATATTTTAATTTCTTCAATTACTAGTTGTATACACACCTCTACCTAAAGAAGCGGCTATACCTTTAAGATATCAACTTAAGAACCTTTCCTTCTATGTATAGACAAAACCCCTTTAATAATCCGTATTTTTTTTATTATATTAGCTAAATGCAACCTGTTTTTTACATTAATTAGTAGCTGTGCTATAAAAAATTTTGCATTTTGTTCTTCTATACTTATTTTTTCTATATTGGCATCTTCTATAGCTATACATGTAGCAATATGTGCTATCATTCCTTTAAATCTAGTAGATTCTATGTATAACTCTACCGAAAATTCTCCAGGTACGTTTTTATCCCATTCAACATCAAGAATTTTATCGGGATTATTTTGTCTAATATCGTTAATATTTTGACAAGATTCCACATGAATAACCATGCCTCTACCAGCACTAACATGACCTATAACAGGATCCCCTGGTATCGGATGACAGCATTTACCATAAGTTACAACTAAACTTTCAGCACCACGAATATATATAGGTTTAGAATTATCAATCTGTGCTTTTTGCGATGACTTGTCGGAATTAGAAGATAGTATTTTAGCAATAACATATGCCATTCTATTACCTAAACCTATATCTTCTAATAAATTCTCAAGCGAAATAATTGATAAGTTTTTTAACTGCTTACTTAGAACATCGGATCCTATAGTGCTTAAACTCAAGCCATAACTTTGCAATGCCTTGTTAAGCAACCTTTTACCTAGTGAAATAGACTCACTTTTGCGTTGATGTTTAAGAAAGTTTCTGATGTGGGATCTTGCTTTACCTGTTACAATAAAATCTAACCAACCAGCACTTGGGGTAGCTTTAGGCGCTGTTACTATTTCTACTGTTTGTCCGCTTTGTAATGGGGTGCTTAAAGAAGATAAGTTTTTATCTATTCGACAAGAAATACAAGAATTTCCTAATTCTGTATGTATAGCATAAGCATAGTCTACAGGTGTAGCTCCTCGAGGAAGTTCGAAAATATGACCTTTAGGAGAAAATACATATATTTCATCTGGAAATAAATCTACTTTTACATTTTCAATAAACTCTATGGAATCACCAGCACTTTTTTGTAACTCTAACACTCCCTTTAACCACTGGCTTATACGTGTTCTACTGCTCGGTGGAAATTCTTCTCTTGATTTATAAAAAGAATGTGCTGCTATACCATAATTAGCCATTTCATCCATTTCTTTAGTTCTAATTTGAATTTCAATAGGTATACCATGCATTCCAAATAACGTTGTATGCAATGATTGATAACCATTAGCTTTAGGTATAGCAATATAGTCTTTAAAACGCCCTGGTATTGGTTTATATAAATTGTGAGCAACGCCTAAAGTTCTATACGCTTCATCTATATTACTAACTATAACCCTAAAAGCAAAAACATCCATTATGTCGCTAAATGATTTTTTTTGCTCTTTCATTTTATAATAAATACCATACAAATGTTTTTCTCTACCAAGTACATCTGCATTAATTTTTTCTTTTTTTAACCTATTTAAAATAGTTCTTTGTACTTGAGAAATTAAATCATGTTGATGCTTTCTGGAACTATTTACCATGCGTTCAATTAATTTTGCTCTTACCGGATAGAGCGAGAAAAATCCTAAATCTTCTAGCTCTATACGTAACATATGCATGCCTAATCTGTTGGCAATAGGAGCATATATTTCTAAGGTCTCCTTGGCGATACGACAGCGCTTATCGGAGTTCAGAGCCCCTAAAGTACGCATATTATGCAATCGATCAGATAACTTAATCAAAATAACACGTATATCTTTAGCCATAGCTAAAGCCATTTTTTGGAAATTTTCTGCCTGGGCAATAGCTCTATCTTCAAAATGCATATGCGTTAATTTGCTGACGCCATCTACTAAATCGGCTATAGTTTCACCAAATTGTTTAGCAATTGCATGTTTTTCAATTCCTGTATCTTCAATTACATCATGCAACATTGCAGCCATTAAGCTCTGATAATCCATATGCATATCTGCAAGTATTGCAGCAACCTCAAGTGGATGATTTATATATGGAATTCCACTACGACGAATTTGACCATCATGAGCTTGTTCTGCATAAAAATAAGCACGACGCACCATGCTTATTTGGCATGGCTGTAAATAGGAATTTAAGCGGTTAGCGAATTTTTCTATATTTAGCAATCCGATATTCCCCTATATGTGGAAGATTAAACCTAAGCGCATAAAATATTTTAAACCTTTAACTTGTAATCATATCATATGGTTATTGAAAGTTTAATTTTTTTATTTGGTTGCTTTATTAGCAGCGACTATTCCTTTAGTAATACTTGTTAAAATTTGGCTTTTGAAGCTAAACCTACCCTTATCAGTTGGAAAATAAACCTCTAGTAATTTGTACGTTTCTATGTTACAATGCACTAGTTATTATACCCCTTTACCTGAGGAGCGGAGCCCCTCACTTAGCAAGAAGCATATAATGGAGTTATTATGCCCCCGATTAAATATATACCTATATTACCAAAAACCGCTTCCTCTTTAGAAAGCACAGTAACAGCACAACAAGATGCCTTATCTAACAATATAACTATAGCCTACACCCAAAACCAAAATGACAACCCTACACCCTCTACATCAACTAATCTACCATTACCTTTCAGAAATATAAAAAAAGATTTTATCTTCGCGGAAAAATATAAAACTTTATTAGAATGTTTATCTAAAGGAAAAAACCCTGAAATAAACACCTTATTAGTAAATCATGTAAGAGAGATAGATGATTTAGTTCGATCTCATAACGCATCTTTTAGCTCACCACATCAACAATTTATTTTATCTTTATCTAATAATATACCAGAAGATTTGCAGGATAAAGACTTAAACATTTGTATTAATAACATAAACACTTTATTAAATAAAATATTATTATTTACACAAAAACTAGTAGAGATTAGAAGCCGTAATATAAATAAAATTAAACAACCTGTTGATACATCTACTGTAATCCGACCAATATGGCTATTTAAAGAGAAAAAAGTTATAAATGCTAAATCTTTGATAGATTTATCAGAGGAACAGATTGTACAGATAGCTAATACACCAAATATAGACAAACAACTTATAAATAAAAAATTTATAGGTAAAGGATTTAGTACTATCCTCCTTATAATCGAAAAAAACAACAGCAATAATCCTAATGCAGCAACAAAACGCAATTCATCAACACTTGAGAGCCCTCCTAATATTAATTATAAAAAAATAAAGTTAGATAAAAAACCACTCAATATAACTGAACTAGCAAGTCAAAATAAACTTTTACTCAACAATCATTTTGAAAAAATAAAAAATTTTTGTACGGCTCAAAACATTAGTTTTAGCAAATGCAATATAGACCTTCTAAGTTATTTCTATTCTAATTATCCTAAAGCATTGTTTGATGATAAAGGAAACTATTTATTAGCTAAATTACTAGATAAACTATATTTAATTATAACCGAGTCAAGTAAATATAATAATGTCACATCTACTTTTTTTTGTATTTACCCTATATTTACTTGTCATACCAGTACACATCTTGAATCTATTTTAGCTCTACCTGATGAGCTAATAAAAGATCCTTCTTTTAACCAAAGTTTATTTAAACTAGTAACAACGTATAAAAATAAAAAGCTTGGTTATCCCACCGTAGATGAGATATTAGCTGCTAAGACATCAGATTAAAGCTATAAATTTTAATTAGAAAACTTTTTTCACTAGCTTTTACGCAAAAATATTATATACAGTATTGTCAGTGTAATTGCCATTAATAGCCACTGAATACAATAACCTAAATGCATCAGTGGTTTTATAGGCAAGTTAAAAGCTTGAAATTTACATATCCTTGGTGGCATATTAACATAAAAGTTAGATTGCTCATTTGCCATCATATCATATTATATAGTTATTAAAAGTTTACTTTATACACGTGGTAGATGAAAATGCTACGTGTATAAACCTCTAGTAGTTTGTACGTTTCTATGTTATAATGCACCACTGATTATACCCCTTTTACCTGAGGAGGCTCCTTACTTAGCAAGAATCATATATAATGGAGTTATTATGCCCCTATTAAAAACATACCTATATTACCAAAACCCACTTCCTCTTTAGAAAGCACAGTAACAGCACAACAAGATGGCTTATCTAGCAATATAACTATAGCCTACACCCAAAATGACAACCCTACGCCCTCTACATCAACTAATCTACCATTGCCTTTCAGAAGTATAAAAAAAGATTTTATCTTCAAGGAAAAATATAAAACTTTATTAGAATGTTTATCTAAAGGAAAAAACCCTGAAATAAACACCTTATTAGTAAATCATGTAAGAGAGATAGATAAGTTAGATAAAAAACCACTCAATACAACTGAACTAGCAAGTCAAAGCAAACTTTTACTCGACAATCATTTTGAAAAAATAAAAAAATTTTGTAAGGATCAAAGCATTAGTTTTGGCAAATGCAATATAGACTTTATAGGTTATTTCTATTCTCATTATCCTAAAGCATTGTTTGATGATAAAGGAAACTATTTATTAGCTAAATTATTAGATAAACTATATTTAATTATAACCGAGTTAAATAAATATAATAATGTCGCATCTACTTTTACCTGAGGAGGCTCCTCACTTAGCAAGAATCATATATAATGGAGTTATTATGCCCCCTATTAAAAACATACCTATATTACCAAAACCCACTTCCTCTTTAGAAAGCACAGTAACAGCACAACAAGATGGCTTATCTAGCAATATAACTATAGCCTACACCCAAAATGACAACCCTACGCCCTCTACATCAACTAATCTACCATTGCCTTTCAGAAGTATAAAAAAAGATTTTATCTTCAAGGAAAAATATAAAACTTTATTAGAATGTTTATCTAAAGGAAAAAACCCTGAAATAAACACCTTATTAGTAAATCATGTAAGAGAGATAGATAAGTTAGTTCGATCTCATAATGTATCTTTTAGCTCAGCACATCAACAATTTATTTTATCTTTATCCAATAATATACCAGAAGATTTGCAGGATAAAGACTTAAATATCTGTATTAATAATATAAATAACTTATTAAATAAAATATTATTCTTTACACAAAAACTAGTAGAGATTAGAAGCAGTAACATAAATAAAATTAAACAATATGTTGATACATCTACTGTAATCCGACCGATATGGCTATTTAAAGAGAAAAAAGTCATAAATGCTAAATCTTTGATAGATTTATCAGAGGAACAGATTGTACAGATAGCTAATACACCAAATATAGAAAAACAACCTATATATAAAAAATTTATAGGTAAAGGATTTAGTACTCTCCTTCTTATGATCGAAAAAAACAACAGCAAGAATCCTAATGCAACAACAAAACGCAATTCATCAACACTTGAGAGCCCTCCTAATATTACTTATAAAAAAATAAAGTTAGATAAAAAACCACTCAATAAAACTGAACTAGCAAGTCAAAACAAACTTTTACTCGACAATCATTTTGAAAAAATAAAAAAATTTTGTAAGGATCAAAGCATTAGTTTTGGCAAATGCAATATAGACTTTATAGGTTATTTCTATTCTCATTATCCTAAAGCATTGTTTGATGATAAAGGAAACTATTTATTAGCTAAATTATTAGATAAACTATATTTAATTATAACCGAGTTAAATAAATATAATAATGTCGCATCTACTTTTTTTTGTATTGAACCTATATTTGGTGGTAATAATAGTAGACATCTTGAATCTATTTTAGCTCTACCTGATGAGCAAATAAAAGATCCTTCTTTTAACCAAAGTTTATTTAAACTATTAACAACATATAAAAATAGAAGTCCTCATTCTGGTTATCCCACCGTAGATGAGATATTAGCTAATAAGACATAAGATTAAAGCTATAAATTTTAATTAGAAAACTTTTTTCACTAGCTTTTACGCAAAAATATTATATACAGTATTGTCAGTGTAATTGCCATTAATAGCCACTGAATACAATAACCTAAATGCATCAGTGGTTTTATAGGCAAGTTAAAAGCTTGAAATTCACATATCCCTGGTTGTTTATCATTAAGTATAATTATAAAAGGAAAACAACTAATATTAAATTGGTTAGACATTTTATTGATATCAATAGCCTGTATAACTTTTGGCCAAGATGATTGCCAAATATCTTCTTTTAATAAAAATGCTTTTTTTAAAGGTTGGTATACCATTCCAGAAATACTAAAATTACTATCATTGATATATTCAAAATCTGCATAGTTAGCATCAAATTTTACCCAACCTCGATTAACAAACAGCAAAGTGTTCTCTGTGGTAATAAACGGGGTGATTAGAGAATAACCATATTGTTTATGAAATATTTGGTTATCTAATAAGAAATTTTTATTTTTTAAATATTTTCCAGTAACCTTAACATATTGGAATAAATTAATATTATTTATATTAGAAGCTGTTAACTTATATAACCCAGCTTGTTGAGTTTCTGTATGTTTTTGTTGTAATTGTAGTTTATATTGGTATCTATGCCATTGCCATATTGCCAAACTTAGTAAACTAGGAAATAACAATAAATAAAAAACTGTCATTAATAATTTAGATTTTTTCATAGCTTCATTAAGGATACAGGCGGCATATTAACATAAAAATTAGATTTCTCATTTATCATCATATCATATCATATTATATAGTTATTAAAAATTTACTTTTATCTTAGTTTTTTATATTATTTTATTCTAAAATTTATTTATTTCTTCTTGTAGTTTTTTAATTGCAGAGCCTATATATTTTATTTTAGCTTTTAATTCTTGTCTTTTTAATTCTGTTATACCGATTTTCGTAAGCTCGTTTTCTAGCCTTGCAAGTTCTTTAAATTTTTCATCATGCTCAGTAGATAAAGCTATCAGCGATGGCTTACCGTATAATTCTTGGCTTGTAAATAAATTAAGTTTTAAAGCATCTGTTACAGAAATTCTATTTTCTGGATCTGGGGCTAACAGTGCATATATTAATGTTTTAGCTTCTTGGGGCACATTAGGATTATTAATAACGTTGTCACGCATATTTTGTGTTAAAGTTTCCTTTTTTTGTTGATCCCATGTTTTAGGATTATCAACCCCTTCTAGCAAATTCTTACCAGTGAATAATTCATAAATTACTTCGCCAGCGCTCCAAGAATCATAGCGATTATTAACTAATATGCTACGAGTTATCTCTGGTGGTGCTAAATCTTCCGTATATGCTCGCAAACTAACTACTGCTTTGTCGGGATTAGGGTTAGCACTTACATCCTGACTACCTCCAAAATCTATTATTGATAATTTACCTTTGTTATTTACTAAAATATTATCTGCTTTTATGTCCGTATGTATTAATCCTTTTTTATGTAATTTACTAATTTCTGTTAACAACTGTTTAGCAAGGTCAACCTTGGTTTCAAAAGACATTTTTTTACTGTTATATAGCATTTCTTTAGTTGTTCCATCCTCAATCATCGTTGTAGATGTTTTAGTTTGTGTATCCTGTTGTTCTGCTATAAATAAATTACTTAACATTTCACCACCGTATTCCGTAACAATAGACGACCCACTAACATCTACTTTAGATGCAATTCCGGCAAATTTATTTGTTTGATGTTCAGAAAACACTTTATCAGGTTGATGTTTTATCAGTTTTTTCTTTACAAAAAGACGAGACATATTTTGACGTGCATTTTTTCTTTTTGCGTAAGCATGTTGCACTACACCAAAACCTCCTTCAGCAATATTTTCTTGTTTATTTTTACCGACATTAGGATTAACAAATTCTTCTGCTTGATCTAAATTAGCTGCCTTTCCTAAAAACTCGGGTATTACATCTTTAGCTCTTGTAGCTACCTTAATTGGTTTATCAGGTTTGCTTGCTTTTCGAGATTCTATGAAATTTTTAACCTTCTCTGCTATTATATTTCTAAAATTGCCTATAGTTCTATTTAGCCTTTTAAAAATATTATCTGCTGGTTTTAAATTACAATTATTCGACACTGCTGATCTACTAACACTCTTTTTGAATAGTTTCCTAGTGCTAGTATTTTCTCTAGATATTGCTTTATTTTTACCGCTACGATTTACATATTTATTGCCATGCAATTTTTTAAAAAGATTCGAAATAATAGAAACACCTTTCATCTTAACCTCTCCTAAAATATCCTTGTAAACTAATTATATAAGAAATTACTATTTTATTATTATTTATATTAAATCAATCTACTCTATTAGCTTTTAATAGCGAATAGTAGCTACTACTACTAGTAAAAGTTTGAGTTTGTTTTTATTGACAGCAAGCTTGAAGTATAGCTCCATTATTTAAACTTAAATAGTTTCCATACAATAAGCATATTGTTACAAAATATCTCTTTAAACTACCTTATAACTAAAATATAGCCTATTAAATTAGTAACTGCTTGGAATATCATTAATACAATAATCAAATTTGATGCATATAAGTTATAATTTAGTAAGCATGAAATCTTTGTGTTACACTATGGCTAACCTCTAAAAGGTTTTCAAGCAATTACAACCTTAAAGTTTAGTTAATACAATTATAAGATTAATACTTTAATAACATCTTTGCTTAATATATTTAATATTCTATATTTTTTATAATCTTATATTTTTAACTTTTAAAATGGCGTAACTATAATGGAAAATATAAACAATACACACATAATAAGTTCAACTGAGTATTTCAATGAAGCAAAAAAATTATATGCAAAAAAAAACACAGCAGTCAGATATATAAACTTAGCATTAGCTAAAGTATCAATAGCTATACAAACTAATATATATAGTGCAGATACTCCTGAAGATAGTGACTTTAAAAAAGGAGCCAGATATATTGGCAGGACTTTCTTCAATGTAGTAGAAGCCATAGCCACAAATAGTTATTTATCTATAGGTGCTTCAGCTTTAGCAACGTCATCAGGTATAGCTACTAATTATCCTAGTACAGAAAATACATCAATCAATAAATCTGCACCCTCTCTTTTTTATTTTAGTAAAATAGCTTTAGCGACAATAATATCTTGCAATTTTTTAACTTTTATTAATAGAAGTCGCATTGATGTAATAAGATCACTTAGCATTAGTTATATGATTTCTAGATTAAATGAAGAGCTTCAGCAACTTAATGAAGTGCACAGATGGGATAATACTTTTATAGATATGAGTATGACCGAGTCACTTATTAATTCAATAAATTCACAAATGTCACAAATGACACAAACTGAATTTAGGCTTTTTATAATGTATTTGGATACAGTAAATCCAAATTATACACAATTAATAGAAGAAAATGAAATAATAGACTATGATAAACTAAAATTGTATACTGGCGATGCTCTAGATCCTGAAACCTTAACTATAATATCACAGGTTGCATTAAAAGATACCGAACAACCTGTCATTTATGACAAACAATTATATGAATATAGACATCTAGCAACTTGGCACAAAATATCTTACCCATATACAGATACAACTTGTCCACATAATAGAAATAAATTAATTTGGAACAACGTTCAGAGAATTGATGTACAATACTGATTACATTTTTAACTTAAATTTATTTTTCTAGATGCAAAATAGCATTTAAGCCTAATAAATTTAGTATCGATTAAATCAAGAAATACTATCGCAGGATAAATACTTAGAAGTATCGCCCTTCAGGGGCTAAGCGATTACGGGTATATCCATATCTTGAAGTTTATTGTGTATAAAGTAATTATTTGTAAAAAGGTATATTCATAGTACCAATATATTTTGCGTTTTCTCAAGTACGTAACTTGAGTTAATAATAAAGCAATATAGTTTTAACTAAAATCAATAACATATTAAAAATAAAACAAATGAAACAAACTTATATTAAAAAATTTATATTTTTCATACTCTGCTGCAATATAATAATTAGCGCAGTCGCTAGCGATCGCTATATAAACATATTAGATACTGATGGTATATGGAAAGATAGAATACGGTTAATCAATCAAAATAATTCACTTATTAATTTACAGTTTATAAATGGAGATAATGCAATAGATTTATATAAAGTAGAGATTATTTCTTCTAATGAAAAAAAATTAAATGACATGTTTTACAGTAATAAATATTTTTTACGTATTTTTAAAAGAACTGATATTGAATATTTTAAAATAACAGAAAAACCTATATATAGTAGCAAGTATTCTAAATATTTACATGTTGAAATAGATCATCTTAAACAACAAGAAGGTATGCTTCCTGTTATAAACACTGATAACTTAACTGCACTTCATAAATTAGATGCATATAAATCACTCTTATTTCATGAAACAAATATTGATAAAGATAAAGCAAACAAAATACTTTTAGAAGTAATACTACAAATTTTAGACTTTTCCAGTCATATGTCTAGACAAGTAGATATACAATCTCAACTTCAACATAAAAACATATTAAAAACATTTACAGCACAAGGCTTCACTCTTTTAGAAATCCCAGATGCAACATTGCTTGACTATATAACTCGTAATGTTGCTATTGATGATGCAACAAAACTAAAAAATATAACAATAGATATAGAGAACGCAGTTTTTTATTTGTTTGAAGAAGGATTTGTTCATGGCGATATTACGCTTTCTAATTTATTTGTAAAAAATAATACAGTTGTTTTATCTGGCTTTGAAAACTCAGGAAAAATAAAATCTTCTGATACGATAATAACTAAAAATAGTTTTTATATTAAATATTTATCGATTAAAAGAAGAAAGTTTTTATATGAGTTTACAAAAAAACTAGAAACAGATGATTTTAATGATCTAAAATTTAATGAAGATAGTATTTCTGATTCTGCTCCTCTAACAGAAAAATATTCTACAAAACAGGATGATTACGAAGATTTATGTTCTAGTAAAACTATAACTACTGCAGATGATATGTATTGCTTAGGAATAGTTTTTTCTTTAATTTTATATCACACTATGACCCCAAAATATTTTGATCTACATGATATAGAAATATTTAGAACAGATATGGATTTAAGATACTTTAGAATATTTTTATATGAAAACCAACAATTAAATTCTGCTTTATTTAATAGATTTCCTTATCAAAAATATAAAATTACTACAAAATGGTTTTTTGATATGTTTTCTTTGGTTTCTTGGGCAAAAAAAAATTATGCCTGCGATATTATAGATAAGCAGATATCTTTTACTATCGACAGTATAATTTTTAAAATTAATACCTTTCAAGAAAAATTAAAGGAAAAATAAAAACATGAAACTAACTAATATAAAAAAAAATATATTTTTCATATTTTGCTACAGTATAATAGTTAGTGCAGTAGCTAGCGATCGCTATATAAACATATTAGATACTGATGGTATATGGAAAGATAGAATACGGTTAATCAATCAAAATAATTCACTTATTAATTTACAGTTTATAAATGGAGATAATGCAATAGATTTATATAAAGTAGAGATTATTTCTTCTAATGAAAAAAAATTAAATGACATGTTTTACAGTAATAAATATTTTTTACGTATTTTTAAAAGAACTGATATTGAATATTTTAAAATAACAGAAAAACCTATATATAGTAGCAAGTATTCTAAATATTTACATGTTGAAATAGATCATCTTAAACAACAAGAAGGTATGCTTCCTGTTATAAACACTGATAACTTAACTGCACTTCATAAATTAGATGCATATAAATCACTCTTATTTCATGAAACAAATATTGATAAAGATAAAGCAAACAAAATACTTTTAGAAGTAATACTACAAATTTTAGACTTTTCCAGTCATATGTCTAGACAAGTAGATATACAATCTCAACTTCAACATAAAAACATATTAAAAACATTTACAGCACAAGGCTTCACTCTTTTAGAAATCCCAGATGCAACATTGCTTGACTATATAACTCGTAATGTTGCTATTGATGATGCAACAAAACTAAAAAATATAACAATAGATATAGAGAACGCAGTTTTTTATTTGTTTGAAGAAGGATTTGTTCATGGCGATATTACGCTTTCTAATTTATTTGTAAAAAATAATACAGTTGTTTTATCTGGCTTTGAAAACTCAGGAAAAATAAACTCTTCGGATGCTATAATAGCTGAAAATAGTTTTTATACTAGCTATTTATCGAGTTCAAGAATAAAGTTTTTATATAAAGCTATAAAAAAAACAGAGCCAGATACTTTTAATGATCTAGAATTTTATAGAGATACTATTCATGATTCTGCTCCTCTAACAGAAAAATCTTCTACAAAACACGATGATTTTAAAATTTTATGTTCTAGTAAAACTATAACTACTGCAGATGATATGTATTGTTTAGGAATAGTTTTTTCTTTAATTTCATATCACACTATAACCCCAAAATATTTTTATCTACTAGATATAAAAATGCTTAGAACAGAGCTAGGAGTATACTATTTTAAAAAATTATATAAAAACCAACAATTAAATTCTGCTTTATTTAATAGATTTCCTTATCAACAATATAAGATTATTACAAAATGGTTTTTTGATATATTTTCTTTGATTTCTTGGACAAAAAACAATTATATTTGTGCTCTAGATGAGCAGATATCTTTTTATATCAGCAGTATAATTTTTAAAATTAATATTTTTCAAGAAGCATTAATAAAAAAACAAAAAAAACATGATCTTTCCTTTAGAGACTTTGTTGGATAAATTTTTTTAGTATTAAAAGATATAATTAATCAGCGAAACTTTTTAAAAATTCTAGATATTTCTAACAATTACGTTGTAAAAAATTTCTCAATGAAATAAATTAAATCATTCATTGGGAAGCTATTTTCAATGGTTCATTTCAACAAAATTTTGGAGCCATGAACCTATTTTGCCTTTGCAATAAAAGAATCA
>CAKMZJ010000018.1:0-1058 GCA_929200395.1 Candidatus Gorgonimonas eunicellae
TGCAAAACACTGCCTTGGCTAAAAACTTACAATCACTTGCTGAAAACTCGCATTTTAAACTGCCACGTGTATATAATTTTTTACAATATATATTATAAAAGCTAGTACCATATAAGAAAAATCTATTCCAGAAGCAGAAGGAATGATTTGCCGTATTCTACCAACTACTGGCTCAATTAATTGGTATAACAACTCAATTAAAGGGCTACGATTTCCTGGCATTATCCAGCTGCATACAGCGAGTATAACCATACTATAAAGATATATATCTAAAATAGTCATTAATATTTTTAAGCAACTAACAGCTGCTAAAACAGAAACTGGAATTGAATATTGAACTATCAAACCACTAACTGCCATTTGCACTGCTACTGCTAACATCAGCACCCCAAGATTAAAATTATAAAAACTTGGGATAATTTTTATTAGTGGACGGACTATTGGATTAGTTAAGTTAATAAATATCTGTGAAATTGGGTTATAAAAGTTTACTTTAGCTAATTGCATTAGAAATCTTGCTAATAAAGCGAAAACATATAGACCGCCGACAGTACTAACTATGGTATTTATTATAAATTGCATAAAGATATTCTATAAAAGTTGGTTTTGTTTACATAAGACTAAGATTATATGCCGATAGTATATCATTTGTATGAAAAGTTTACTAATAATTATTATAAGGTTAGGCTAACCACTATGGAACAAATAAAAAAATTATTAGATATAGCCGCAACAAGAAATGCTTCTGATTTACATGTTTTAGAACAAGAGCATCCTATATTAAGAATAGATGGGGAGTTGTATCCTTTAAATCAGCATCAGTTCAATAGTAACAGCTTACAATCACAAATATATCCCTTTTTATCTCAGCAACAGCAAAACTATTTTAAAAATAATTTGACCGTAGACTTTGCTTTCGATTTTAATGAGTTATATCGCATACGTGGCAACATGTTTAGGCATAACAAAGGGGTAGGTGTTGCACTAAGACTTATTACAAAAAAAATACCTTCAATAGAGTCAATTAATTTAACAGCTAATTTTAATAAAATTATAGG
>CAKMZJ010000018.1:1158-19824 GCA_929200395.1 Candidatus Gorgonimonas eunicellae
ATTAGATTAGCAATAACAGCAGCCGAAACGGGTCATTTAGTTTTTGCAACTATGCATACAGCATCTGCTGCTGATTCAATTGATAGACTAATATGTTCATTTCCTAATACAGAACGATCTATGATTAGCTCGATATTATCTACTATATTACGCGCTGTAGTATCACAACAATTAGTTAAAAAGTTAGATGGCGGCCGTGTTGCTGCTAGAGAACTATTATGGGTTACATCAGGGATTGCTAATTTAATAAAAGAACATAAAGTTTCTCAAATAACTTCTGCAATGCAAACTGGAAAGTCTGCTGGAATGCATACATTACAGCAAGATATTGAAAAACTACAACGAGAAGTTGGAATTGTGTTGAACAACGATATATTACACCAATTTTAATTCCGTAAACCCTACCTGAAGAAGCCTTTAAAGTGCTTACTTCAGCGTTAAATCAACTTGCAATGCAATTACATTTCTGATATGTCTTATCTTAAATTAAACCTTATTGTTTAACCTTAAAAGCTAATATTTTCGTTTATAATTTTCAATATTGAACTTTATATGCTTGTATATGTCTACTCTTACTAGTTAGAAATAATGTTTAACAAATACTTATTAAATCTATTTTTTATATTCTTTTAAAGCAATATAAATACAAATAACACCAAGTAACTCTATATTACTTTAAAATATATATAAGTAGATTATCTTCAAATAAGTTTTATAAAAGAATTATTTTATCAATAAACTTGAAAGGAATCTTTGATTTCACTATTTAATTTTATCGATCAAGATAAGTTATTAATTTAAAACAATAAGGTTTTACAATGGAAAATATTACAAATGCCACAACTTATACTAAAGTTCTAGTATTTACTGACACTAAAACAAACCAACCAACAAGAGAAACAATAGACTCACCTATGGTATTTAACTATCTGGTAAGGGTGTTTTTCAAAGCTGCCTACTTTGGTGGTATTGGTGCACTTTCTGGATTGGTAATTCAATCATCTTTCGATAACGATTATAAACTAAAACCTTGCTATGACACAATCGCAGTAGGTGCCACCACGGGTGCAATCTCAAGTGCAATACATGACGGAATAATCTTATCTTACCGTATAGTAAAAGGGCTATATGGTGATATAAAACGACTTTGCCATACAAAAACAAATAATAATAATGAAGAAACAATATAATAGCCATACCATTAAAATATTTGTTTAGTTGTTACAAGGCTTTAAAATATAATTAGCTTCTTTGTAGAAATATTCTTTAAATTTAATCTTTTGAATTATCTATACAATTATGACTTGTAATTTGTATATACATTTTTAGAAAAAAAGTATATAGTTTTCATAAGCAAATTTTGGTGATTTAACTGTGAACAATAAAGATACAAATGCAAAAATAGCTAATTTACAGCAGCAACTTAATACTTCTAAAATAGATGCTTGTATTATATCGTCATCTGATCCACACGGAAGCGAATATATTGCGCCTCATTGGCAATGTCGTCAATGGTTATCTGGGTTTACTGGCTCTGCTGGAACCTTGGTTGTAACCAAAACTAAAGCTGCATTATGGACAGATGGTAGATATTTCATTCAAGCAGAAGATGAGCTAAAAAATACCAACATAAAACTAGTAAAGCAAGGTATAGATGGTAGCTTAGAT
This sequence comes from Candidatus Gorgonimonas eunicellae, assembly GCA_929200395.1. Classification (GTDB taxonomy): domain Bacteria; phylum Pseudomonadota; class Gammaproteobacteria; order Pseudomonadales; family Endozoicomonadaceae; genus CAKMZJ01. The sequence continues at coordinate 2,827 of CAKMZJ010000018.1, forward strand.
ATTAATAGCTGGTTAACTAAAGAACTAAAATCAAATAGTACTATTGGTTTAGACGGAACCACATTTAATTATAATACCGTTGCAAACTTTATGAAGCTAGCAACTAAACAAACAGCATTTAAGTTTAATACTAATATTGATTTAACTAAAAATATATGGCTCGATAGACCTAACCTACCTGCAAATAAAGTATTTATTCATGATACTAAATTTTCTGGAAAAACTTACAAGCAAAAAATATCAAACTTAAGAATAAATCTAAAAAAATTAAACTGTAATGCCACCTTAATAACTTCATTAGATGAAATAGCTTGGCTAATAAACATGCGTGGCGCTGACATACAACACAACCCTGTTTTTTTATCATATGCCTTTGTATCATTAACGGAAACTATAATTTTTGCAAATAAAAATATTTTTGGCAAACAGGAGTTAACATACTTGCAAGAAAATAATATTTCATTATTAGAATATGATGCCATATTTGAGTTTTTAAAAACCCTCGATAGCAAGTATAAGTTTTTTATAGATAACAACACGACAAACCACACCTTATATACTTATATTAAAAACAACTATAAATATGAAACTGGTATTAGTCCTATTGCAGAGTTAAAAGCTATAAAAAACAATGTTGAAATAAAGCAAATGCAATGTTGCCATATAGAAGATGGCATAGCTGTAGTTAAATTTATGTTTTGGTTGCAGAAAGAACTAGGTAACAATAAAAAAGTAACAGAAATAACTGCTGGAGATTATATAACAGCTACAAGACAAAAGATGAATAACTTTGTTACTACAAGCTTCCCTCCTATTGTAGCTTACAAAGAAAATGGTGCTATATGTCATTATCAGGCAACAGCTAAATCTAGCAAAGTAATAAAAAGCAATGGCTTGCTACTAATAGATTCTGGTGGTCAATACTTAACTGGAACCACAGATATAACTAGAACTATAGCATGTGGTAAATTAACAACAGAAGAAAAAAATGACTACACCCTAGTATTAAAGAGTCATATAGCATTAGCTTCCTTTATATTCCCAAAAGATACTAGAGGAATACAATTAGATGCTATCGCCAGAGGGGTTTTATGGAGAAATAAAGTAAACTTTAATCATGGAACTGGCCATGGAGTAGGTTTTTTTCTATGTGTTCATGAAGGTCCGCAATCTATTAGTCCTAGATACAACAAAACAACAATCAAACCAGGCATGGTTCTTACTAACGAACCGGGAATATACCGAGATATGAAGCATGGCATTCGACTTGAAAACATTATGTTGGTAGTTGAGGCAGGAAAATCAGAGTTTGGAGAGTTTTATAAATTAGAACCGCTAACACTTGCTCCTTTCGATAAACAAGCTATAAACTTTTCAATGCTAGATACAAATGAAATTAGTTGGTTAAATAACTACCACGATAAAATATATAAAAAACTAAGTAAGCATATAGATATAGAAACGAAAAACTGGTTACGAGAACAAACCTCTAAGGTGAAACTTAAATAGTTAAGATTTTGCTTCTTATAAATATTTATGCATCCAACTGCCAACTGCATATTTAGGATGGTTTTCCGTATCTTAAAGTTACTTTCTATACCTTAAAATTTTATATACAGAATCATTATACAAATGAATATTAAGATGCTTATCTACCACATTTTGTACCTAGGAGAATTACTTCTTTAGAGGCAGTAGATATCAACACACAAAGTGTGAAGGTCTGAGTGATGTTTTTATTTAATTTGTATTTTTATTTTGATAATCTACCACTCTAATATAACCTTACCACACTTCCCTGAATTCATAATATCAAATCCTTTTTGGAAGTCATCTATACCAAAGTGGTGGGTTATAATAGGGTTAATATTTAATCCAGATTGGAGCATACTTGACATTTTATACCAAGTATCAAATATTTTTCTTCCATAAATTCCTTTTATGGTTATACTTTTAAAAATTATAGCATTCCAATCAATACCCGCTCCGGAAGGAAGTATACCTAATAGTGCTATATTACCTGCATAATTCATATGTTTAATCATTTGATTAAAAGCAATTTGGCTACCAGACATTTCTAAACCGATATCAAAACCTTCTACAATATTTAGAGCTGATACTGTATCTTCTAGCATTTGGGTTTTAGTGTTAACAACATGAGCAACGTTAATTTTTCTTGCTAAATCTAACCTAAACTCGTTTATATCAGTTATTACGATATTCTTAGCTCCTGCATGCTTACAAATACAAGCAGCCATAATCCCTATGGGCCCAGCACCTGTTATTAGAACATCTTCCCCTACTAAATCAAAAGATAAAGCAGTGTGGGTTGCATTGCCAAAAGGGTCAAAAATAGAAGCTAAATCATCAGAAATTGTATCAGGGATTTTGTAAACATTTATAGCCGGAATTGCTAAATATTCTACAAATGCTCCTGGATGATTTACTCCTATTCCTTTAGTACTATTACAATAATGACGGTTACCAGCTCTACAATTACGACAAATTCCACAGGTTATATGCCCCTCTCCTGATACTCTATCATGTAACTCTAAACCCTCTACTTTGCTACCTTTTTCTATAATTTCTCCGTAAAATTCATGACCTACTGGCATATTTATCGGTACATTACGTTGCGCCCATTCATCCCAATTATAAATATGAAGATCTGTACCACAAATAGCAGTTTTTTTTATTTTTACAAGAACTTCGTCGTCTTTTATTGTAGGCTTTTGGTATTCAATCATACTGATACCAGGAGAAGGGCTAGTTTTCGCTAATGCTTTCATACATTCATCTTAAAAGGTTATGGTTATTTAAATAAATATATTTATTATAAACGTAAAGCTACAAACAATAAAGAGATTTATCTTTAATTCAAAAGGCGTAGGGTTACTGTTTTCTGCCTCTTTAGACTCAAGAAGAAATCTAGTAATAATTCACTACACTCCTTCAACTACGAGACATATACTGAGAATACTTCTTTGCTGTTTACATAAATATTAGCTTGATTACCATAGATACTTTAAAGTTAATAGCTACTCATTTGTTCTTACAAAAATAGAGTTTGCTATTTTTTCGAAAGCATTTTGATAAATCTGAGAGTTTAATATTGGTCGATCTTGTCTATCTGTTTGCCCACCTTCATAAGAACTACGACTACTAGTTACAAAGTTAAGTCTAACTCTAGATTTGCCTTTAAAATTCTCAATAAAAGCAGTGGCTTTAGTTTGATTTACTTCTGATATTCCCAACATAAACTTAGATGAAAAATCACTAGTTGCCGCACTTTCTGCTGAAATAAACCCAGTATCGAAGTTGGCGCTATTAATTGTATAGCCTAAATCTTGAAATACAGAAACCACACTAGCAAAAACTATTTTTTTGTCTGCATCATACGATCTAGATTGTATGTTTTGAATTTCAAGCGGGGTTAGCTGAACCGGAGGATCAAAAGCACAACCAGATAGCAACAAAAAACTTATCAATATAAATTTTATCTGTTTTTTATTGTTTTTCATTTTTTTTCCTTAAAAATTAGATGTTCTAGAGCTGAAGTCAACTACAACGTCATCACTATTAAATTTGATTATTAAGGTGATCATTCGCGAAGTGCTTTCCATCCCCGAGGTTTCACGATTAAACCCAGCTAATAAAACAGTGAAATAACCAGATTCTGTAGCAGATTGTGATACCTGCGCGCTACGCTGATAACTCCAAACTTCATTACCTCTGCCATCTCTAGTAGTTACATTTGGCGAGCCAAAATTTGTCAACACTTCAGCTTTAGTAGTCACCCCCACCTTTAGTGTCATTTGTACATTCCCTTGAGTAAGCTGGGAATTACGATCAGAAACTGGTGTTATTGTTTTACAACCAGTAAAGCATAGGGTTAACAATAACATTAAAAAAAATTTTTTTTCTCTTATAAACATAGATCACTCCTAATTAGTGGTAAAGTATTTTCGTTTATTTTTTGTTTTGGTTTAATTCTTCTATTATAGATAAATAATTTTGTAGCCTTTCTGCAGTAATTAACTCCTGATCTTTTGCTTGTTGTAAAGCACACCCCTGACTACCTTCACAATGTTTACAGTTTCTATACTTACAACTACCTATGTAAGACTGAAACTCAATAAATCCAGATAAGATATCATCTGTTGTTAAAAACTTTGCATTAAGCTCTCTAATTCCTGGTGTGTCTATTATATATGAAAAAGAATCAATAAAAGATAGACTAGCTACACTTGTAGTATGTGTTCCTTTATTACTAGACAGCTCTCCTGTTTTCTTTGCTTTTGTAGACAAGATCATATTTACCAACGAAGATTTACCAACACCGCTATCTCCTACAAAAACACTGGTTTTTTGATTAGCTATTTTTTTTATGTCGTCTACCCATGGACTAGCAACAGTTGACGCTTGAATTACTTTGTAGCCTATTTTTTCGTAAACTTTTAGTCGCTCTATTATTTCTTTATGGTTTTCATCATTAGTTATTAAGTCTATTTTATTTAAAACTATAGTTAAATCTATGTTGTAATGCTTTATGGTAACTATGTATTTATCTAAAATATAAAAATTTGGCTGAGGAACCAAAGCTAGAACAATGAACACTTGTGTAACATTAGCAGCAACTGGCTTCAACTTATTAGCACTTGATAGTTTCTCAAGGACAGTATAACGCGGTTTAACAGCAACCACAATAAAATCCCCTTGGGAAGTTTTTTCTACTATTGCTGTATCTCCAGCTACCGGAGCTATAATATTACTTCTTTTGCGACAATAAATAGGCTTACTAAGATCTTGTTTAGCCCTAACTTCTAGTTCGACACCATAATTAGACATAACTAATGCTTCTAATCTGTCGCTGCTATTTATTTTTACCTCAGCAGATGGTATAATGCTATCAGATTTTAGCTTGTTTTGCTGCCTAGTGGCTATTTGCTTTCTTTGTTTGTTGGTTAATCTACGTTTTGGCATATGCCTTTAATTTATCTAACCTCAAATAGAAGCTAGGTAAAACCTAGTTATCTTTACTTAATTTTATAAAGTTACTTATAAAAATCACATTTTCAATTTAGAAGGTGTTTTTTGCTTAGCAATAGCTTAATTATACACAATCTAAAGCTATTATAAATATTTATATTTCTTTGTCTATACCTAACAGTAGTAGGGTGTAGACACTACCTAGTATTATTCAAACTTATGATGCCTATTAAAATTATTGACTCAAAAAAACAATATGAGTTTAATAAATTACAAAAAAAATTACGTCGCAACGTCGGCAAAGCCATTGAAGACTTTAAAATGATCTCCCATGGCGATAAAGTAATGGTTTGTTTATCTGGCGGTAAAGATAGTTTTACCATGCTAGATATACTATTGTTACTTAAAATAAACGCTCCAGTAGATTTTGATATTATCGCTGTTAATTTAGATCAAAAACAACCTGGATTTCCTACCAATGTAATACCTGACTACTTAGCTAAGCTAAATATTGATCACCATATAATTAATTATGATACATATTCTATTGTAAAAGAAAAAATTCCTGAAGGTAAAACTACCTGCGGATTATGCTCAAGATTAAGACGAGGGATACTCTACAGCTTTGCTAAAGAAATTGGAGCCAATAAAATCGCGCTAGGACATCACAAAGATGATATTGTCGAAACTTTATTTTTAAATATGTTTTTTGGGGGTAATATGGCCGCAATGCCTCCTAAACTGTTAGCTGATGACAAACAAAATATTGTTATTCGCCCATTAGCATTTTGTCGTGAATCTGATATTACTCGGTACTCACTTAGCGTAAAACACCCAATAATTCCATGCAACTTGTGTGGATCGCAGCAAAATTTACAAAGAAAACAGATTAAGCACATGCTACAAGAGTGGGAGAAAAAATATCCTGGAAGAATAGAAAGTATCTTTAACTCCATTCAAAACATCAAACCTTCACAATTAGGAGATCAAACTCTATTTAATTTTAAAGAACTAGAGCAAGAATATTGCAGTTAATCTCAGAGTTATCCACAGGCTGTTTTTGTGCTTATTGCCTAATTACCGCATTCTATCGTTAAGTTATCCACAGGCTCATGATTATACGTGGCAGTTATCCACAGGCTAATTTTTCTTATATTTAGTTACATCAGTAGCAAGTAAAAACACTAGATCTCAGAGCTAAATAAAAGAATCTAACCCAACAAGGATGTCAGTTTGCTAATTGTACTTTAGCAGGTGATATCAACACCCCATAACGTTTTTAGATTTTAAACTACGTGAATGCCTTTTAATTTAATAAACCTATAAACAGACGAAATAGGGGTCTTATTTAATAGGCTAAATTTTGCTTACTGAAAACCAGCATTTCTAACTGCCACGTGTATATAAACACTTCTATTTTTTAATTTTGCTACGATATACAATACAAGGTTTAACAATTTGATAAGGAGTTATTTATGTCTATATCATCAATACCACCAACTAATCAGTTTGTAGCTGATAAAGAAAACAATAAAGATCCTGTAAACAGTTTACAAAACAACAACACACAAGCAACCGATACCAAAAAAAATATCACAAATGATAAAGAAAATAAAACAACAACCTCTGAAAATGCAACAACCAAGTCTGCTGAATTAGCTAAAATTGTTGCAAAAAATAACATGGTGTAGATTTTTAAGATACTGCTTGAATTTTAAGTTTTTTTGTTAGCTTATGTTTTTTTAAATATACTAAAATCAGAGAAATAGCGGCAGGAGTGATACCCTCTAACCGTGAAGCTGACCCTAAGTTTGCAGGCTTAGATTTATTAAGCCTGTATACAACTTCTGATGACAACCCTTTAATTTTAGCGTAGTCTATATCTTGCGGAATAATGGTGGATTCATAACTCTGCATCTTGACAACTTCTTGTTGTTGCCTCTTGATATAACCTTTGTATTTTATATAGTTTTCTACATACTGCAAAACTTCGCAATCACCGCTATTAGAAAAACCACAGGTTTCTAAATCAACGTATTTAATTTTAGGGCGGCTTAACAACTCTTCTAGACTATACTCGTGTGATATTTGGCTACCTGTATGACTCTCAAACAACTTAGCTTGCTTGCTATCAGGTTGTATGTAAGTACTAGATATACGTTTAAGCTCTGACTCTATGCTTTCTCGCTTCTTACAAAAAGAATTCCAGCGTTGATCTTTAACTAGCGATAAACTCCGACCTTTCTCTGTTAAGCGTAAATCCGCGTTATCTTCTCGAAGTAGTAGCCTATACTCTGATCTACTAGTAAACATTCTGTATGGCTCTGTAACCCCATGAGTTACTAAATCATCGACCATAACGCCTAAATAGGCCTCGCTACGCAGTGGATACCATTGGGTTTTCCCCGTCGAATACAAAGCAGAATTACAACCAGCAAGAAGACCCTGAGCAGCTGCTTCTTCGTAACCTGTGGTACCATTGATCTGCCCTGCGAAATATAACCCGGTTACAGCCTTGGTTTCTAAGGTATGACGCAGACATCTTGGATCTATGTAATCATACTCAATAGCATAGCCTATTCGCGTTATATGAGCTTTTTCTAAACCAACGATACTGTTAATAAATTTTATTTGTAAATCGAATGGCAAGCTGGTAGAAATCCCATTAGGGTAAATTTCGGTTGTAGTTAAACCCTCGGGCTCTAAAAATATTTGATGTGAAGTTTTATCTGCGAATCTAAAAATTTTATCTTCAATAGAAGGGCAGTAGCGTGGACCGATGCCAGTGATCTCGCCAGAAAATATTGCCGATTTACTTAAATTGCTACGAATAATATCATGTGTTTTTTCATTTGTATTAGCGATGTAGCACGGAACTTGCTTAGGGTGTATACCTGACGAAGACAAGAACGACATGGTTGGCCGTGGGTTATCTCCAGGTTGAACTTGCAGTTTAGAAAAATCAATTGTTTTGGCATCGATTCTGGCTGGAGTTCCAGTTTTTAAACGTGCCACTTCAAAAGGTAAATCGCGTATTTTTTGTGCTAATTTATTTGACGCTGCCTCAGTAGAACGACCAGATGAATAGTTTTTTGATCCGATATGAACAACCCCACCGAGAAAAGTTCCAGTAGTTATAACCACTGAATCGGCATGGAAAGTAACGCCTAAGTTGCTAATCACGCCATAAACCGTAGAATTACTATCGATTAAAATGTCAACAACTTCTTGTTGCAAAATTTTTAAGTTTTCTTGATTTTCTAGCTCCTGCTTGATGAAACTACGATAAAGACAGCGATCTGTTTGCGCTCGCGTAGCTCTAACAGCAGGGCCTTTACTAGCATTCAGAGTGCGAAAGTGAATTCCAGAACGGTCTGTAGCAGAAGCCATTACCCCGCCTAGAGCATCAACTTCGCGAACAAGGTTGCTCTTACCAATACCGCCTATTGCAGGATTGCAAGACATAGCACCTAAAGTATCAAGGTTATTAGAAAGCAATAAAACAGATACACCCATCCTAGCAGCAGCTAAAGCAGCTTCAGTACCAGCATGGCCTCCGCCAACAACAATGACATTAAAACAATCAGGATAGTGCATAAAAATCAAAAAAATAAATATAATTAAGAGCGTAGAAAGATAAAACAAAAACAAGAAAAAAGCAAGAAAAAAAATAAAAAATTTTAAAATATAGTTCTTTTAGTTCTTTTAGTTCTTTTAATTAAAAATAATAAATAAAATTATATAGTTCTAATAATTTGAATTAGTATTATATTTATAATAAGGAAGAGATAACCTGTGGAAAACTCTATAAAAATTTTTAAAAAGCCTATAAAAAAAGTAATAAATGAAAAATAAGCCCTGTGGATAACTCTGTGGATAACCTGTGGATAACCTGTGGATAACTTTTCAATATTAAAAATAAAAAAATATAAATTTTATTTGAAAAAAAAGTTATTTAAAACTAAGATAGTAAATTAAACTTTCTTCTGATAGTTAGCTAGCGATTACACAAAAATATTTTACTTGCAACTAAGCATATAAGAGAATCTATCATGTGTTTATGTTAATAAATAGTGCTATATGTACCTTCTGTAAAATAAATATATGTGGCAAAGTGTTATCCTTTAGTATCAAAAACAGGAAGCAACAATAGCCTTTTATGGCTCTAAATTAGGCCTATGCTTTGTAATTTTAATTTATTGCATAACAAAGAACCTTAAATCGATAATTTGCCTTAATTTTAATCTTTTCGCTATATATGAGCCAAGTGTTTTATGGTCTCCTTTTATATCTAAATGTATTATTTAGATTGTTATCAGTATAAAGCGTAAACATCTAAATAACGTACCACTAGTTAATTATTTTTTTCAAATAGGTAATAACTACGGGCAAATAACTTTTTCATGTAAAAAATATCTATAATATCGTTAAATTTTCTTAAGAATATACGAGGAATTTCTTTTGTATAAATTTGTGATATTATAGAAAATATTTTTAACAATTTTCGGGTTTATTAATTAAACATTTTGTGTAATTAATAAGGAGATAGCGTGAGCAATAAAATATGGCACGAATGTTTGTTAATATTACAACGCGAAATGACATCACAACAATATAATACTTGGATAAGACCATTAAAAGTATTAGCTGATGAACAGGATATATGCCTGTTAGCACCTAATAAATTTATTAGTGACTGGATAAAAGATAAATATTTACAAAGAATAGAAGATATTATTTGTGAAATAGCAGATGAGTCCAAAGAGCCTCCTATGATTTACTTAGCTTCAGCATCTCCTAGGTTAATGTCGTATAAAATACATAAAAATATAACAGACAATCATACTAAAAAACAAGAAACAACAATAAAAGAAGTAAAAAAAGACAGCAAGGTAATAAAAGTAGAAAGATTCACAGAGCAACAAACAACATCTGTTGCAGAAAAAATATCTTCTAGTAAAACTGTACAAAGTAATAAAACCGTAAAAGTAAAAAATACGCTAAACGATAAATTCACCTTTGATAATTTTATAAAAGGTGAGTCTAATAAAGTAGCTTTATCTTCTGCATTGAAGGTAGCAGATAGCCCAGGGGTGGCATATAACCCTTTATTTTTATATGGTGGAGTTGGGCTAGGTAAAACTCATTTAATGCATGCTATAGGTAATTTTTTATTCAATAAAAATAGATCAATTAAAATAGTTTATTTACACGCAGAAAGATTTGTAAGAGATATGGTTAGATCTTTACAAATAAATTCAATTAATGAATTTAAACAGTATTACCGCTCAGTAGATACTTTACTAATAGATGATATACAGTTTTTTTCAGGCAGAGAGAAATCGCAAGAAGAGTTTTTTCACACTTTTAATGATTTACTAGATGGCGGGCAACAAGTTATTTTAACTTGTGATCGATACCCAGAAAAAATATCAGGTATTAATGAAAGATTAAGATCTAGGTTCTGTAAGGGTTTAACTGTCGCTATAGAAACCCCTGATTTAAAAACTAGAATAGCTATTTTAAAACAAAAAGCTAACAAATATAATGTAGTATTACCAGAGAACGTAGCTAATTTTATTGCATCTAGGGTGAATGCTAATATTAGAGAACTTGAAGGAGCTTTAAAACGCATTATTGCCAGCTCTAACTTTTTAAACGAAAAAATTACTATAGATTTAACTAAAGACGCTTTAAAAGATGTTATAGCCCTATACGATAAACAAGTAGATATAACAGATATTCAAAATATAATCTCTGATTACTATAAAATACCTGTAATAGATATTATATCCAAGAGTAGAAATAAAGCTATAGTGTTGTCTAGACAAATGGGAATGGCTATTAGTAAAGAACTAACAGACTGTAGTTTTCCTGAAATAGGCAAAGCATTTGGTGGTAAAGACCATACCACTGTTATCCATGCTTGCAGTAAAATAAAGCAACTTGTAGAATATAACTCAGAAATGCAAAAAGATTTTAAATATTTAATGAAGCATTTAGTAGATTAAGACAACAACCAAAGGATATTTTTGTGCTTAAGTTTAAAATAGCTAGGAAAAAAATTATTAGCCCTTTACAAATGGTAGCTGGAGTTGTAGAAAGACGTCAAGCAATTGCAGTATTAAGTAATATATTAGTAAAGGTAGCTAATGAAAAAATAACTCTTATTACTTCAGATATAGAGATAGAAATGAGGGCGGAAATCGCTTTAGACAACCAAAATGGCATAATAGAAGGTGAAATAACCATTCCTGCTAGAAAGTTACTAGATATATGTAAAAGCTCTCCTGAAGATTCTATAATAGAAATTGAGCAAACTAAAACGCAAATAATTCTTAATATTGATGGAAGTTCTAAATATATCTTATCAACATTGCCGGCAAATACTTTCCCGATAATTACCGAGTTTAAACAAGAAGCATCTATTAGATTAAAGCAGCAGGAGTTAAGGCGAGCTATAAATAAAACATCTTTTGCTATGGCGCATCAAGATGTTCGTAGATACTTAAATGGGATATTAATTGAAGTACATGAACAGAAAATAAGACTTGTTGCTACTGATGCACACCGGCTTTCTTTGTGTGATATTCAAACAACTGGTAGCCTTCCAAAAACTCAAATATTAGTGCCGAGAAAATCAATATTAGAATTAGCAAGATTACTTAGTTCAGAAGATGAATATGTAGAATTACAATTAGGAGAAAAGCATATTAGAGCTTTATCTAATAGCTTTACATTTACATCAAAGTTACTAGATGGCAACTTTCCTAACTATACATCTGTAATACCAAAAGATAGTTTGGGAAGTACTAGAAACTCAATTATTGCTAATAGAGAGACGTTAAAGTCAGGACTACAAAGAGCTTCGATATTATGCAGTGAAAAACATAGCAAAGGAATTAAATTATTGTTGTCTAATAATCAGATTAAACTTATAGCAAGCAATACCGAGCAAGAAAAAGCTGAAGAAACAATCCCTGTAAGTTATAGCGGAAACGAAATTAGTATAGGTTTCAATGTATCTTATTTATTAGATGTTTTAGCGGTATTATCTAGCGATAATATAGAAATAAAAACAACAGATTCAAATAGTAGTGTAACAATAGAAGGCAAAGAAGAGGCCGATTTATTATATGTAGTTATGCCGATGATGTTTTAATTTATACTAACTAGTAAAAGAGTTTTTTGTGATTAAAAAAATTAAAATATCAGGTGTTAGGTGTATTGAAAACGCTATTTTAGAGCCATCAGAAAAGTTAAATATTCTTTCTGGGGCTAACGGCAGTGGTAAAACCAGTGTATTAGAAGCTATTAATATTCTTTCTGGAATGAAACATTTTAAATCAGGTAAGATTATAGATTCAATAAATCATAATATGGGGTATCTACAAATAGCAGCCAATACATTGTCAATGAATAAATCATCTTACATACCAATAGCTATTTTAAGGAAAAACTCTTGTAAGAAGCCTGAGATAAAAATAAAAGGAGTTGCCACTAGCATGGTTTCTAGTCTAGCAACTATAATGCCTGTTCAAAAAATAACCGCAAATACATTTCAATTTTTAGAAAGTTCCTCTAAATTTAGAAGAGGGTTATTAGATTGGGGAATGTTTCACGTGAAACATTCTAGTTTTTTTCCACTGTGGCAACAGCTACAAAAAGCAGTTAACCAAAGGAATATAGCCTTAAAAAAAATAACATCTAGTAAGCAAATTAATGAAATATTCCCGTGGAATTTTTTAATTGAAAAGATATCTCTACAAATAGATAGTTTAAGACAGGCTTATTTTGATGAATTAGCACCGATATTTTATGATGTTATGAATAATTTATGTGCTGGCAGGTACAACTTAAAGATAAGTTATTTTTGTGGCTGGAATAATAAAAGAAAGCTTATGGAAGAGTTACAAAATTCTATTACAAAAGATATTAACCAAGGGTATACGAGCTGTGGGGCTCATAAAGCAGATGTTCTATTTGAAATAGAAAGTCTAAAAGGTAGAAAAAAAGCATCTTGTATTTTATCTAGAGGAGAGATGAAGCTCACAGTTTGTGCTTTTAAAATAGCACAATCTATCTTGTTTAATAGGAAAACGTCACGAAAGTGTATTTTTTTGCTAGATGATCTTCCAGCAGAGTTAGATAAACACAACATTGACAAAATTATCAACAGTTTAATAACCCTAGATAGCCAAGTATTTGTGACTAGTATTGAAGCTGAAGAAGTTACTAAAACTGTTTCTAGATCTATTACAACTAATGTATTTGTTGTAAAAAAAGGAAACATACAGCTTGTACAATAAGCTGATATGTATAATTCATAGCTAATGAAAATGCGTGATTCAAAGCTAAGAGAATAAAGCAAGCGTTGGCTTTTTAAAAGTCTATATTTTCTGCAAGCATTACATTCTTTTCTATAAAATCTCTTCTTGGTTCTACTTTATCGCCCATTAAAGTGTTAAAAACCTGATCTGCTATTATTGCATCATCGACAGTTACCTTCAGCATACGCCTTGTTTCAGGATCCATTGTTGTTTCCCAAAGCTGATCAGGATTCATTTCTCCTAGACCTTTATAACGTTGTATATAATATTTTTTTGAAGATTCAGCTATTAACCACTCTATTGCATCATCAAAATATTTTACCGATCTTTTCTTTTCTCCTTTTTGAATAAAGGATTCATCTTCTAACACTGAATGAATTTTATTACCAACTGTCGCTAAGTTTTGATAATGTGAAGACTTTAAAAAATCTAAAGAAAGGTTGTATACCGTTTTAATGCCATGGTCGATAATAGCTACTTCTGGTATCCATAACGCGTTTTCTGGAGTTGTAGACAGAGAAAAGCTAATATCTGCATCTTGAACTTTAAATCTAGCTTTATATAAAGATTCTAAGTTGTTTAACCATTGAAGCATCTGATCTTTGCTTGCTAATTTTTCTTCTGTAATTGCTTCTATCACCATTAATATTTGCAGTATTTTTTTCGGAATTGTCTTTTCAAGTATTAAGATGTCTTTTTTGGTTTCTCTATAGCTTTTCACTAAATTTTCTAAAGCGATATCTGATATTTTAGGTGATTTTTCGTTTGCATAAAAGCTACAGCCTTCAATGGCAGAAAACAACAAGTAATCTTCTAGTTCTTTTTCATCTCTAATATACTTTTTTTGCTTACCTTTTTTGACTTTAAATAAAGGAGGTTGAGCAATGTATAGGTAGCCTTTTTCAATAATCTCAGGCATCTGCCTAAAGAAAAATGTTAGTATTAATGTTCTTATATGGGATCCATCTACATCAGCATCTGTCATTATTATTATTTTATGGTAACGAGTTTTAGTGATATCAAATTCTGTTTTACCAATGCCGCATCCAAGAGCTGAAATAAGAGAGCAAATTTCTTGAGAAGATAAAACCTTATCAAATCTAGTTTTTTCTACATTTAAAATTTTACCTTTCAAGGGTAAAATAGCTTGGTTTTTTCTACTTCTTCCTTGCTTTGCAGACCCACCTGCAGACTCTCCCTCTACTAAATATAATTCAGAAAATGCAGGGTCTTTTTCTTGACAGTCAGCAAGCTTACCTGGAAGTGTTGTCGAGCCTAATATGCCTTTCCTGCGTGTTATTTCTCTTGCTTTACGAGCTGCTTCTCTCGCTTTAGCTGCTTCTAGTATTTTGTCTATTATTATTCGCGCTTCTTGCGGATTTTCGGTAAGATGTTCATAAAACTTTTTTGACATCTCTTGATCTACGGCTTGTTTTACCTCTGAAGATACAAGTTTATCTTTTGTTTGTGATGAAAACTTAGGGTCTGGAACCTTAACCGAAATAATTGCAATTAAACCTTCTCGGGTATCATCACCAACAAAAATATCCTTTAAGTTTTTTTGTTTGCTTTCAAGCTCTAAAAAGTTTTTTATGGTTCTTGTAAGGCCTGAGCGAAATCCAGATAAATGAGTACCGCCATCTGCTTGCGGTATGTTGTTAGTAAAGCATAAAACGCGTTCTTGAAAGCCATCGTTCCATTGCATAGCAACATCAACAACGATACCGTCTTCTCTTTCTGTTTTAAAGCTAAATACCTTGTTTAAAGTTGTTTTATTTATATTCAAATACTCAACAAAAGCTAATAAACCACCTTCGTAATGAAAGTCTTCTTTTTTTGTTGTTCTTTCATCTTGTAGGTGTATATTTACCCCTGAATTAAGGAAGGATAGCTCTCTTAATCTTTTTGCGAGAATATCGTATTTAAAATCTAAAATAGAAAATATTTCTTCTGATGGCCAGAATGTAATTTCTGTTCCTGATTCTTCTGCAGTAGTATCAGATGTTGTTGGTAATGCAGGTACGCCGTCATTAAAAAATTGCTCATAAATAATACCATTCTTTTTAATGGTTAGTTTAAGTTTTTTTGATAGCGCATTTACAACTGAAATACCAACACCGTGAAGACCTCCAGAAACTTTATAGGTGTTGCTGTCAAATTTACCACCGGCATGTAAAACGGTCATGATAACTTCAGCTGCAGAACTTCCTTCTTCGTGTTTATCGATAGGGATTCCTCTGCCGTTATCTCTAATAGTCATTGAGCCATCAAGATTAATGCAAACCTCTATTTTATCACAAAACCCAGCAAGAGCTTCATCTACTGAATTATCAACAACCTCAAATACCATATGATGAAGGCCTGTACCATCATCTGTATCACCTATGTACATGCCGGGTCTTTTGCGAACAGCATCTAGCCCTTTTAAAACTTTTATATTAGAAGCATTATATTCTTGATCAGGCATTTATATTATCTCCATAGTGGGTGAGACGGGTTTAATATTTGTGTTAGAGAATGTATTAAGGAATCGAAAACCATTAAGACCTATACTATTTTAGTTTTTACTCATTATTCATTAATAAAAACAATGAACCATAAAACGTATTGTATATTTTACTATAAATAAATAATTTATAACAGCATATTAATCAGATAAAGTGTTTTTGTGTAGGCAAATATCTTTAACGTTAACCAAACAATATAAAAACAGATGCAATATTCAGAGAAAAGCTAGCTTAGAGAGAGGAATAGGCAGGTTGTAACAAAATAACACGGTTAAGTATTATAGCTCTACAAAGCTTTATTTGACCCGTAAAACTGGCATACATGAGACTTAATTAAATAGTTGTGTTTTTTCTGTGTATATAAGATAAAATAGCAACTTATTATATTTTAGATTGAGGGAATATTCTGTGGTATATGCAGTTAGTGGGAATAATGAAAGCGCTTGGGATTCTTTACAAAATAAAAAAAATACGCAAGAGCATGGTAGTTTCTCAGGTTTAAATGTTAAACCAGC
The DNA here is from genome assembly GCA_929200395.1 of Candidatus Gorgonimonas eunicellae. Lineage (GTDB taxonomy): Bacteria > Pseudomonadota > Gammaproteobacteria > Pseudomonadales > Endozoicomonadaceae > CAKMZJ01. Next base: position 19,168 of record CAKMZJ010000018.1, read on the forward strand.
GGATGTTGGTGGAAATACAACATGCGAAAACAAAACAATAGGTTTCTGTAAACAACTAAAAGAATATAGCGTTAACTTAGTAGCTGATATAGCTGTTTTTCTAGCGAATACATTAGAACGGGCGTGTTCAGGAATAAGCAACTTTTTATATTATGATGAACATAAGTTACCACTAAATATAATACCTAGAAAAGCAGAATATAAATTAAAACAAATTTTAGAGTTTAAAGAGAAAATAGGTAGTGGTAGAGCATCAAACGTCTTTTTAGGAATGTTTCAAAGTGAAGATGTTGTTATCAAAAAAATATCAAAAAAAAAGGTAACATACTTAGATGCTAAGATAGAAGTAGCTAATTTATTCTGGGTACAAAAAAATCCTAGCTTTGTTGAGGTTGTTAGCGCATATCAGGATAAAAATGATTACTATATAATAATGAAAGCTGGAGGCAAGAACCTTGCAGCAATATTTTTTGATGAGCTTAAAAAGGATCAGCCAACGGAGAATGTAAATAAAATTGGGTATACTGTTGTAGAGACAGCAGAATGCTTAAAAGCTTTATTCCGTACAGGTGTTTTTTTCCGAGATTTTAGACTTCCTAATATTTTATATACTGATAGCAATATGAAAATATGCGATATGGGGTTTGAGAGCGGGCA
>CAKMZJ010000018.1:19924-31978 GCA_929200395.1 Candidatus Gorgonimonas eunicellae
AAGGAATATAACTTTCTATAAATCGCATATAGAAGGTGTTTTTAGAGCTCTACTAGAAGAAGGTTCTAAGTATGATACATCAGTTCTTTTAAAAGAATATACAGAAGAAAAAAGACAATCAATACTTGAAAAATACCTTAAGCCTGAGTTAGATAAAAATAATTTTATTACAAAAGAGATTCAACAAAAAATAAAACAAATATTGTTTAATAATATAAAAACAACTGAAGATTTTGCTAAGAGTTTTTTATACCAAGTATATTATAAGTTAGATTATGATGAGCTTTTAGATAAAAGATCCTATGATGATGTTGTATCTATCATGATATCTGTAATCGATGGTTGGCAAAACCTTATAAAAGATGAGTTAGGGTATGCTAAGTTGACAAATGATTTAGGAAATACAGACATAACATAATACTAAATCATAATCATGTACTGTAATTTTGTGTTTTTAGTTGTTGAAAATCATTGTTTGCTAATAACAAGCAATGATCCAATGATAACTAAAACACAACAAACCAACATATTTAGTGTGATTATTTCATTAAGAAGAACGTTGCACCAAAACATACCAAAAACAGGTACAGTAAAAACAACAGATATTGCTGATACCGCCCCCCAAGCCTTTAATAATCTAAAATATAATAAATTCGCAAAGCCAGTAGAAAGGCAGCCTAAAGATATAAGGTGTGGAAGCACTGGCATCAATGATTTTAACTCAGGAACATCTTTGTTAGTGATAAGTGGGAAGATAAGCCCAATAATAGATGCTGTCCATAAACCAGATACAAGTATTCCTGTTGGGTTCATTTTAATAGAATGACTAACATTATGAGTGTATATTCCTCCAACAGCGTATATTAAGGCAGCAAGAACAACTAATGCCATAGAATAAATATCATTATTAGCATGTGCGGGGTTGTTATCTAATCCAAGAAGTAAAAAAGCTACCCCAGAAAATCCTAAAAGCAAGCCTAATAATTTTGTTTTTGAGGGGCGTTTTTTTTCTAATATTGTGGTTAAAGCAGCGCTTAACAGTGGTCCAGTTGAAAATAATACTGCTATAATAGATGCAGGTATTGATTCAGATGCCTTTGCTACTAATAAAAAAGGAAGTACAAACTTGCATGTACTAATTATAACTAATTTGTGTAAGTTATTGCCTATTTGTATTTTAGGAAATTTAGGTATTAATAGTAATGATAAAAAGATAGCACCAAAAATAGAGCGAAACTCTATTACCCATGAAGCTCCAATATACGGGGTAATTATTTTCATTAGGGGAAAAGACGACCCCCAAATCATTCCTAGTATAAAGTAGCAAAATAAATTAAACACTTTTATAATCCTGTTTGTTTTTTATTGCCAGCCCTAAATTTTATATTTTAGGGCTTATATACACCTTCAGATAAAAAGGGTATATAAGGCATAATTCACCTGTTGATAAGTCCTAAAATTGTACTTGTTTGCTTGATATTTTCTCTACTACATAAAATTAATATAAAGACTGTGCGAATAGCTATGCCACAGTGTATGCTTGAATAGGTTATACAGATATGCCTCAGTCTAAAGGAGTAACCTAGTAACCACTTATGTTGGTGAGAGATCTCTTTCTTTTAGGTTCTAGCTGAAGTTACATCGGTAGAAAGTGTGTTTACTTCATAAAAGAAAATAAAAGTTTTTATGATCCTTTACTTTAAAGTATAGGAAAATATTTATAGAAAACAAATAATAGGTGTAGATGTAACAAATGAAGTTTATCACAAAACAAAAAACTTAAGTTAATGGTAAAGAATCAGCAAAAACATCGTTGCGTTTGAGGTGTTTTAACTATGGGTAAGCCTGTATAGTGCTTTCAAGATTTAAAAATAATAATTTATATTTTTTTGTGTTTTTATGATTTAGTGCCATCAAACCATGGAAACACTGGTAGTGCTTAAAGATTATAAATAACTTGTGAAAATCTAAAGCTTTATTTGCTACGTGTATATACTACCATTAAATACATAAATAAAAAACTATTTTTAAGGTTTTTATTAGATGGTTTGTATACAACATGCTTCAAGATAAACTCAAGCATTTTTCTATTATATTTGTGGTGGAGTGACCAACTAGGAAATCTATTGTTTTAACTGTTCCGCCGTATGATTTAACAAAATCTGCCCCTATAATATTATCAATGCTATAATCTCCCCCTTTTACTAGGATATCGGGTTTGATTGTTTGTATTGTTTGTTCAGGTGTTAGATCATCAAAACTAACAACCCAATCTACTGATTTTAGTCCTGCTAAAACCGCCATTCTGCGACTTAGATTGTTTATGGGTCTATTGTTACCCTTTAACTGCTTAATTGATGAGTCTGAGTTTACAGCTACAATTAGTTTGTCTCCTAAGTTTTTAGCTGTTTGTAAATATTTAATATGTCCTGCATGTAGGATATCGAAGCAACCATTAGTGAAAACTATTTTTTTGTTATTAAGCTGCTCTATAGATAAGCATTTCATTAGGTTTTTAAGCGATAAAACACCAGTTGGTGACTGGTTTTTGGAATTCAGTTTTTGAACTAGTTCAGCTAAAATTATAGGAGATGTTCCTGATTTTTCTACAACTATTCCTGCTGCTATATTAGCAATTTTTGCTGCTTGTAAGTAATCGTATCCTTTAGAGATAAACGATGCTAAAACAGATATTACTGTATCTCCTGCCCCAGTAACATCAAAAACCTCTCGAGATGCAGCTTGTAAATGATGCGAACAGCCATCTCTAGTAATTAGCATCATGCCTTTTTCGCTTAGGGTAACTAATAAAGCATTAATGTTAAGCTTTTTTATTAATTTTATAGCTTTATCTGGTATTTCTTCTAAAGTGTTACATTTACCGACAACCTCTTCAAATTCACTAAGATTAGGGGTTATTATTGATGCTCCGTAATATTTGTAATAATTTTTTCCTTTTGGGTCAACGACTACAAGTTTATGATGCTTTTTTGCATAAGCTATTATTTTTTTACAATCAACAAGGCAGCCTTTATTGTAGTCAGAGATTATTACAGCATTTATCTTAGGTATGTGTTTAAAGCATTTTTGTTCTACTATATGAAAAAAATTAGCTTTTGGATGGGTTTCTTTATCTATTCTCAAAAGCTGTTGGTTTTGTGAAACTATTCTGGTTTTAGTGGTGGTTGTTATTTTGTCGTTTACAACGAAGTCGCAATCAATTAATTGTTTTCTGAGTATATGTTGTATTTTTTTGCCAGAGTCATCTATTCCTATAAGGCTAACTAGTGTTGTTTTGATTCCGATATTAGATGTGTTTACCGCAACATTAGCAGCACCTCCAGCTCTATCTTCTAAGTTATCTATACCTACAACAGGTACAGGAGCTTCTGGAGATATTCTTTTTGTAGATCCACGCCAGTAGCTATCAAGCATGCAATCTCCAATAATTAAAATATTGGAATCAGAGAAGTCTAAAAAATTTGGAAACATGAGTACCTATAGCAAAAAAGAAATATAAATTATTTAGTAATGCCGTTTTACATTACAAGTGCTTTTTAATTAACCTACAAAAGTACTACTAAATGAACTTATAGCTATAGGCTTTTAATAATAAAATATATAACAGATACCAAAATATGCAGCGTAGTTAAAGCGATTATTTATTTCGATCACCACACATCTAAATTATAAATAAGTTGCGTGTTTTGTTTTTGCATAAAACTTTGTATAAAACAAATGTTTTTAGTCGTGTATATTTTTAACAAACTAAAAGTTGGTTGCAGAAAGCTATTATTTTGATATTAAATTTTATTGTTATAATAAATATTACAGTTATTATCTTTGTTGATCAATACATCTTCAATGATTTAAAAAAATAATTTCATTAAATTAATTTACAAAACAAAAAAAACATGGAATATTTTAAGCAAAAGTAAGTGTTGATAAGTTAATAGTTACGAATTTTTATATAGAAGTTTTACATAGGTATAGGTTTTATAATGAATACAAAAAAAATAAGCACAAAAAGCTTAGAGTGTATTGAGTTGCTACAGCAAGATATTGATCATGAGTTGCAAGAAGCTAGGTTTGTTCTTGATAAGTTTATTAATAATAAAACATGTATAAAAAATATAGCTCAAGTAGCGATGTATATCTCTAACGCATTTAAAGCTAAAGGTAAGGTTATTTCTTGTGGTAATGGTGGTTCTCATTGTGATGCAATGCATTTTGCGGAAGAGTTAACAGGAAAGTTTAGGGAGAACAGAAAAGGGTATCCTGCTATAGCGATTTCAGACCCATCGCATATCTCTTGTGTGGCTAATGATTTCGGCTATGATGAAGTTTTTTCTAGATATATCGAAGCCTTGGCAAATAAAGGCGATGTTTTGTTTGCTATAACTACCAGTGGGAACTCTATCAATATCCTAAAAGCAATAAAACAAGCAAGAGAAAAGGCTGTTAAGGTTGTTTTGCTTACAGGTAATTCTGGAGGCGCAGCAGCAGAGTTGGCAGATATAAGCATAATTGTACCGCATCATGGCTATGCTGATAGAATACAAGAAGTTCATATTAAAATAATACATATCATTATTTTGTTAATTGAAAAACTTATGAAAGAAGATGCTTTTGCCGATTAGCACCGCTTAATATAGCTTGCAGACCATAAAAAGCCTATTTTCGACAGTGTAATGCTTGCTTGTTTAATGTTTTTTGTCTATTCTATGTAGATTATAGGTGGTTTCTAGAGGTAAAAGCTAACAAGGCTATAGATAAGTCAAAAAAATCAAGATTGATTGTTGACTATATTCAAGAAACCGTTTACAATTGGCACTGTAAAAATATTAGCAACCTTAAATTAGAAGAGTTTTACCATGAAAAGAACATTTCAACCAAGCAACATAAAGCGTAAAAGAAACCATGGGTTTCGAGCAAGAATGGCTACTAAAAGTGGCAGAGCTATCATCAACCGAAGAAGAGCTAAAGGGCGCCAAGTTCTATCCGCTTAATTTATAGCAGTTAATATGGATCATCAGTTCGGTCGTGCTTTTAAAATAAATCAATCTTCTCAATATTCTTCTGTTTTTAATAATGCAGACTTTAGAGTTTCTTCCCCTAATTTGACTTTTATTGTAAAAGAAAACAAGCATTCTCATGCCAGAATAGGCGTTGTGGTGGCAAAAAAGAATATTAGGCGCGCGGTAGATAGAAATCTGGTTAAAAGAATTGTTAAAGAAAGCTTTCGTAAAGGAGAGGTATCTACGTTAACTGTAGATATTGTTGTTCTTGTGCGGGGAAACCTAATGCGATTGAATAGAAAGCAACAAAATGAAGATTTAAGCTTTCTGTGGCAGTCCTTAATAAAAAAGATTAGATATAGAAATCCTAGAAATTAAATATTAAGATTTTTTATGTTGTTATTAGGTAGACACCAACTTTATGCTTTTTTTTGAGTTTTATGAAAGTAGCTATAAAAAAAATTTTTAACGGGATGTATAAAGTAACAATATTATTTTTATTGTCTTTAATAAAAATGTATCAGTATTTTTTAAGCCCAATGATGTCACCTTGCTGTAGGTTTTATCCTTCATGCTCATCTTATGGAAAAGAAGCTATTTTAACTCATGGAATTATTAAGGGTTTATTTTTACTTGCTTTAAGAGTTTTAAAATGTAACAAGTGGAGTCGGGGTGGTTATGACCCTGTTTCTCCTAAAAAAACCAAAAACCATGTTGTTATGCAAGATCCACAAACCAAGAAAGTGAACACAATTAAATGAATTTACCAAGAAAAGTATTAATTGTTGCTATAATTGTTGTTGGGATATTAGTATTACAACAATGGAATAGTGACTACCATAAAAAAGCTAAGCCATCAATACAGCATCCTCTATCAGCTAAAAGTCAAATCGAAACCACTAATTCTAGTTTAGATATGCCTGTTCTTACTAGTGAAGATACAGAGCAAGTATTAGATTCCACATACGATTCATCTTCTGTTGTTACTGTTAAAACAGATGTTTTAGATGTTAAAATAAACATGAGCGGTGGTGATATAATAGGGCTTAATTTATTAAAGTATCCTGAATTTGTAGATGGAACTGGCAATGAGCCAGCTTTTAGGCTGTTATCTTCTCCTAGTATAGATTCAAATATGAGTTTTGTAGCTCAAAGTGCGTTAGCAAAAACTGATGGACCAAAAGAAGATAATCAGAGAGCAAAGTATAGCTCAGCTAAAAAAACTTATATTATAGAAGATGGTAGCGATAAGCTAGAGGTTGAGTTGCAATTAAAACACTCTGGCATATCTGTAGTAAAAAAATATATATTTAATAGAAGCTCTTATCTTATAGATCTAGAATATAAAATAAAAAATAATAGTTCAGCTGTTTGGTCTGATCAGTTGTATGTGCAATTAAAGCGCGATAACAGCAAAGATCCTAGTGCTGAAGAATCTCATGCTCCAGTAAACACTTATTTAGGCGGAGCCGTTAAAACTAATGATGAGCTATATAAAAAACTACCATTTGATTCATTTGCTAAAGACCCTTTTCGTCAAAAAGTAAATGGTGGTTATGCAGCAATAGGACAACATTATTTTGTTACTGCGTGGGTTCCAAAGGATCAATCTAAAGAATATATATATCACACAAAAAAGAACAAAGAAGATTTTAACCTTATAGGTTTTATAGATCCAGTTATTATTAAGTTAAAACCAGACCAACAAGCAAGCGTTGCTGCAAGGCTATATGCAGGTCCTAAAGATCAAGATGTTTTAAAAAAGATAGCCTCTGGTTTAGATTTAACAGTTGATTATGGTATGTTATGGTTTATCGCTCAACCATTATTTGCGGTTTTGCAGTGGATTCATAAGTTCATAGGTAATTGGGGTTGGTCTATAATCCTTCTTACTATATTTGTTAAAGCGCTATTTTACCCTTTAAATGCAACTAGCTTTCGTTCTATGGCTAAAATGCGTAAGCTTACCCCTAAGTTGCAACAACTAAAAGAGCAGTACGCTGAAGATAAACAAAAGCTATCACAAGCAATGATGGATCTCTACAAAAAAGAGAAAGTAAACCCGCTAGGTGGTTGTTTGCCTATTATTATTCAAATGCCGGTGTTTATAGCTCTTTATTGGGTTCTTTTGGAATCAGTAGAGTTGCGTCAGTCTAGCTGGATGTTTTGGATCAAAGATCTTTCCTTGATGGATCCATATTTTATACTTCCATTGTTAATGGGAGCTTCAATGTTCTATCAACAGACTCTTAACCCACCTGCTACAGATCCAATGCAGGCTAAGGTTATGAAATTTATGCCTTTAGTGTTTACTTTCTTTTTCTTGTGGTTTCCATCTGGATTAGTGCTTTATTGGATAACTAACAATGTAATATCAATAGTTCAACAGTTAGTTATTTCCAAAAAAATAGAAAAAGAATCTAATTAAAGATTTTTAATATTTGAAACAATACACTTTCTATTTGAAGGTGTGTTGTTTCTTTTCTCTAAAATTAGTTATTTCATAATAAAACTAAATAAAATTAAATGTGTTTCGATAACTCAATTATAAAAAATAATATAAAGAATAGGAACTATTTTTAATATGGGTAACAATAAAAATTATTTAATCATAATTATTTTGTATTTAATTTCTTTTAGTGCTAGTGCTTCTGTTAAGCTTAATGGCATGGTAGTTCTCCCTAGTGATAATGGTATTTTTTCTGCGGTTATTAATCTAGATAATAAATTTGAAAATGAATATGTTATGGTTAGAGATGGTTATGCTATGGATTACTATAGATATAATATGGAACACTCAGTTGTGTTTGCAGATCTTGATATTAAAATAAACAAAGAAAAAGATAGTTCGTTTGTGTTAATTAAATCTTTAAAACCATTAAATGAAAATTTTGATATAGTTATTAGATTAGTGACCAATAAAAATGAAGTTTTAGGAGTGTATAAGGTTATTAATAATCCAGTTATTAGTTATATACCAAATGAAATAAATGAAGAGTCAGCATTAGAAGAAAATAAAAAAGAACAAGTAAATATTATTACAGCTAAATACAGTTATTTAAATGAAGATAACAGTGAATTTCAAAGTAATAAAAATGAAACAACAGAAGTTGTTCAAGCTATAGATAATAAAAAACAAGATGAATTATTTAATACTAATTGTTATTATGTAAAGAAAGGTGATAATTTAACTAAAATAGCAAAAAAAATGCTTTATGATCCAAGCTATAAAACAGATATGAACTTAAATCAGCTAGTTAATAAAATATATGATCTCAATAAGCAAGCATTTATTAAAGGCGATATTAATAAGTTAAAACAAAATTGTTGTTTGTTATTACCTAAGTCGAACATAACCGAAGAACAACTGTCTACAGAGGTAGATAATATTGAGGTTGCTATAGAAGAAAAAGCTGATAAGGTAAATATGAATCTTAACGAAAAAGTTAATCAAATGATGGAAGCTCAAAACCATCAAATATATTATGTTGCTAAAGGTGATTGTTTAAGTACCGTTGCTGTTAAATTAAAAGAATTTTTTCCAGGAAAAAGCTGGAGAGAGATAATGATGGATATTTATAACAATCCAGACAACGAGAAGTGCTTTATTAAAGGCAATATAAATTTGGTTAAATCTGGATCGATTTTGAAAATACAAAGTACAGAATTAACAGTTTCCACAGATATGGTAGCTAATGAGTGAAACTTCACTATAATATAAAAATAAAAAAACCACTTTAATAGTGGTTTTTTTATTTTTATGGTTGTCATGAGTTTGCTGTATATATTAAAATTTACTACAAACAATAAAAATACAAAAGTTATAACCACTTACCAAAAACCTGCGTTTTCATTGCCATCTGTATAAATACTCTTTATAATTTTAAAATAAACAGTTAATGTTTTTAAAAAAATATTTTAAATAATATTACTAATTTGCTATTATGCGGTTTATCTTAATAAATAAAGAGAGATTATATCATGAATAGTCCATTTGTATCTATTATTATGGGTTCAGATTCAGACTTGCCTAAAGTAAGTGCGGCTACTGATATTTTAAAAAAATTTAATATTAAATTTGAAGTAAAAATACATTCTGCGCATAGGACACCTGATGCAACACATGAATACGTGCATAGTGCAGTTAACCGTGGAGTTGCTGTTTTTATTGCATGTGCTGGAATGGCTGCGCATTTAGCAGGAGTTGTTGCTTCGTTAACGGTTAAGCCGGTAATCGGAGTTCCTATAGATGCAGGTGCTTTAAATGGTATCGATGCCCTGTTATCGACATCACAAATGCCTGGGGGTATTCCTGTGGCAACTGTAGCTATCGGTAAAGCTGGGGCAGTAAATGCTGGATACCTAGCAGCTCAAATAATGGCATCTACAGATAGTTCGATTTATAAGATGTTGATTGAAGATCGTAAGCAGCAAGCTGATAAAGTTATTGCAAAAGATGCCAACCTGCAACAAACATTAACTGATAGCTAGAATGGATATACAACAAGCAACAAAGGCAATCAACTCTGGAGGAATCATTGCTTACCCTACAGAAGCAGTTTGGGGGTTGGGGTGTGATCCATGGAATATAGAAGCAGTAATAAAGCTGCTTAAAATAAAGCAACGCAGTTCTTCTAAAGGATTTGTAGTTGTTGCTTCTTCAATAGATCAAATTAGTAAATTATGTACAGGACTCTCTCAAAGTAAATTACAGCAACTACAGCAAACATGGCCAGGGCCTTATAATTGGATTATTCCAGATACACAGTCTTGGTTTCCTAGTATTGTAAGAGGTAAACATCTAGGTGTTGCTATTAGAGTTAGTAACCATCCTATTATTCAAAAATTATGTGATGCTGTAGGCCATCCAATAATATCTACTTCTGCTAATCTTTCAGGGCAGTCACCATGTTTAACCTACCAACAGGTAGATACTGTTTTTGCAGATAAAATTAGCGGTGTTCTAAATGGAAAATTAGGCGGTAGCACTCAACCTTGCTCAATACGTGATTTAGCTACAGGTAAAATCATTAGAAATAATTAACTTAATTAGAGTTTAGAAAACATTATGCACCAGGATTTAATACAGCGAATTAAAGATTATTTTATTTCTTTACAGAGTGATATTTGCTCATCGTTTGAACAGCTAGATTTTAGCAATAAGTTTAAGCAAGATATATGGCAATATAATAACGGCACTGGTGGCGGATGTTCTAGAGTTATAGAAGAAGGTAAAATATTTGAAAAAGGCGGTGTAAATTTTTCACATATAACAGGTAATAATTTACCATTAAGCTCTACTGCTAATCGCCAAAATTTATCTGGCGCTAAATTCGAAGCGCTAGGTGTATCTTTGGTTATGCATCCGCGTAATCCTTTTGTGCCTATATCGCATGCAAATGTAAGGTTTATCAGCACTAAACAACAAGACGGAACTACTGTATGGTGGTTTGGCGGTGGTTATGATCTAACCCCTTGTTATGCATTTACAGAAGATTGCCAACATTGGCATCGAGTTGCTAAGCAAGCTTGTGATCCTTTTGGAGAAGATATCTACCCTGAATTTAAAAAATGGTGTGATGACTATTTCTTTATTAAGCATCGTAACGAACCTCGGGGAATAGGTGGCTTGTTTTTTGATGACCTAAACAGATGGAATCTTGAGAAGTGTTTTGAGTTCGTAAAATCTATAGGCGATAGCTATATAGAAGCATATTTACCAATAGTAAATAAAAGACATAAAACTTCATTTACCGCCGAGCAAAAAGATTTTCAGGAGTATCGTCGAGGACGCTATGCAGAATTTAACCTTATTTATGACCGTGGTACTTTATTTGGATTACAAAGTGGTGGTAGGGTTGAGTCTATTTTAATGTCATTACCACCACAAACTAAGTGGAAATATAATTGGCATCCAGAAGACAATAGTTTAGAAAAACAATTATACGATGACTATTTATATGCACAAAACTGGATTTAGTTAGGAAGCTGTATCGCGTGCAAAAATTTGCAGTAATTGGTAAAGGAATACAGCATAGCTTATCGCCTATTATTCACCAGCAATTTGCTAAACAGTTTAATATTAAGTTAGACTACCAAATTATAGAAGCAGCAGATGACCAAGATTTTACTAATAAAGTATTTGCTTTTTTTGCTGCTGGTGGATCTGGTCTTAGTGTTACATCACCTTTTAAACAAAAGGCTTATGAATTAGCAAAATATAAGAATATAAATGCTTTAAATTCTAAATCAGGTAACACGCTGTGGAAGAAGAATAACAAATTTCTACAAGTAGAAAACACAGACGGCGCTGGTTTGTTAACTGATTTAAAAAAAAACAAAAAACTGTATATTAATAACAAAAAATTATTAATACTTGGCTGTGGTGGTGTAGTTTTTAATGTAATTAATTTTTTATTGGCTGAAAATCCTCATACTATTTTGATAGCAAATAGAACCAAACATAAAGTTTTTGAGTTAATTAATACTTTGAATTTAGATAACAAGAAGGTTACCCCTTTTATAGAAAAAGCAAAACATAAAATAGATTTAGTATTAGATTGTCGTTCTTTAATTGATGATATGAGCACAATAAAGAAACTTGTTTCTTATAGTTGTCCGTATTATAACTTAGGATACACAGCAAAAGTTAATAATATGTGTGAGTTATTAACCAAAAATAGTATACCTGTTTTTGATGGGTTAGGTATGCTAGTAGAGCAAGCAGCCCTACAGTTTTATTTATGGCACCGCAAGAAACCTAAAACTAGTTATGTTTTAGCGAAAGTAAAAACCCAAAAGTGAAGCATATATACACGTGGCAGTTGGAAATGCTAGGTTTAGGGGCAAGGCTTCTAAGTCTTTATCCTGCGTTAGTATTTCTTGATTTAGTCGATACTAAACCTGCGAAACACTGCCTTGTCTAAAAACTTATAACTACTTGCTGAAAACCCGCATTTCCAACTGCAACCTGTATATTCTAATTGACTTCCTCCCTCCACTAAGCACAAGTGCTATAGTGGGGGATTCCTCCTGC
>CAKMZJ010000019.1:0-3596 GCA_929200395.1 Candidatus Gorgonimonas eunicellae
TGTATTCTTGTTAATTCCTTTGTAACATAATCTATAGCATTACTTTCACATAAGTGATTGAAATATGCAAAAGATAAGTTATTTTTTATTTCAGTTATAGAGCGATTACCGGTTACCCTGTCTACGGTTCTGGTATTACTATCATTATCACTATTCGTAATAATAATATATTGCTTGTTAGGAGCATTGTTTTGTTGAGTTTCTTGTTTATAAAAATATTGAGGTGAAGCCTCAATTAAATTACTTATATGATCCAAAATATTACCTTTTGTTATAATTTTAAATAAAAATATTTTTTAATATGTTAATAGATTATACTACTAATATAGTAGTATTTTATTGGTTTTTAATATAACTATTTTTTATTAGCAACTAAAATATAGCAGATTAAATCTAGAAGTGTATGAAATTAAGCTACTAGTTTAAACATATCATCTTTCATTATATCATATGGAGCTTGAAGGTTTAACTTTTTTCTTTGGTTTTTTATTTAGTTGCTTTATTGCTATCAAAGGGTATATAATAGATAAATCATTTGTATCTGATGGTATGGTTGTTTATAGAGGTTAGTACAATTATATTCTATAAATAGTTCACATTGTATATTTTGCATCGTTTGTAAAGTATATAGAAAAATACTATACTTCCTCTTTTTAACGATATATCTTTATTGCTAATCGTAATTTAAATTAAAAGAGTCATATGAAATTCTAATAATTTGTTAATATAGCAAGAAAATTTTTCTTAACAGAAAAATGATGAGAACAAGCTATAGGGAACTTCATGATCCCTACACACTTGTATTAGCAAAGGGAAGGATCACAAAAATATAAATTTAAATACAAAGTAGTAAAAATCAACTTACCAAATCCTTTTAAATTTATATGTTTTATAGCAAATTATATTCTTTATTGCTCCTAAAATGTGTAATCCAACAACACCAAGCACCCAATATGGTAATACTACATGTATACTATGCAATGTACGTGCTAAGTCTTTACTTTTGCCAAATAAGTTAGGTAAACTCCAACCAAATAAAGGAACTGCTTTTCCAGGGCTAGCATCTGCCATTAAAAAACCGCTTGCTGCTACAGCTAAAAAACCTGCATAAAGAATGAAATGTGCTAACTTAGATATTATTTGTTCGATTTTGCTAACCTCATTTGGCAGTTGTGGTATTTTACTAGATAGACGAACTATAATTCTGATTATAAGTATCATTAATACCAATACTCCTATAGATTTATGTATATGATAAATATTATATTTATAGCTAACAGCTCTATCTAAACTAACCATATAAAAACCACTACAAATCATAGCTAATAACATTAATCCTGAAGCCCAATGAATCATACGCATTGCTAAATTATAATTTTTAATCGGCTGTGTATTATTAGACATATGCATTTCCTATAATAAGATGAATTGTATAAAAGATATTACAACAGATTTAAAATAAAATTCAAATTTTAATTTTTTAGTAGATTTTTATATCATAATAAAGTCCTAAAACATTATCGACAAATAAGGGGTATTCTCTTCTAAAATATTATTAGCTCAGTATTTCTTATAGATTGATGTAAAGTTATCTTCTTTTTACCCCCTATATTAATTCAGTATTAAATATACTAACTCATGTTAAATATTAGAATAAGAGGGAGGTTTAGTTTTATATTTTATATAAATAAAAGAGCATAATGCAGTCGCAATCATAGCAATGGAAAAAACTATTATTATTACTGTTGATACTTCATTAAAATACTCACATTCTTTTGTAATAGCCGAACTAGCAAAATAATCATTAACAGCTTCAGTATCACTACTAATTAAGCAAGGATTTGTCTGTTCTACATAGTTAGACCATAATCTTTTAGGTACTTTTTGTGTTTCAGCACCATAAAGTATAGCGCTAAGACCATAGTATGATTTATCGCGTATCGAAGATAACGTATAAAAAAAATTCAGCGGGGTTAATATTTTATTTACTGTTGTATTAAAAATAATAAAATTACCTTCTGCAAGAGGATCTGGTGGGTATATCTTTTTATTATAATTTTCAGGAATAAATATAGTATCAAAATTAAAAGCATCTGAATTACATACGTATTTTATTATTTTAGCTACGAGTATATTTATATTAGATAAGGGACTATTACAATCTAAAGGCTCTAATGCTAAACAGTTAATAGAATAAAATCCTATTATGGAAAAAAATATTTTTTTTATCATTTTACATCAATCCCAGTCTAAAAAACAAACTCTATAAATAAGGGAGTTTTTAAAATAGCAAATAAATTTTTGAACTTTTTGTGGTGTTTTAGTATTTTTTAACATTTAATTTAGTGATTTTTTATAAAAAAAATGCTAGGTTCTCACAGATTACATGCACTTACACGACTGTTTTTTAAAAATAAAAAATACACTGCCATGTGCTATAATCTAGGATAACTGATGAAATTCACCGAACATGATAGAGTGAATAGCCAAATGTAGCTAGGTTGATAAAGTAAAGAAGTCATATTGCTTAGATCTGGTACTAATATTTATACTGCTTAGGTGGTATTTATTCACCACCTAATAGGAAAACAGCAAAATTTATATTCTTTGTTTTTTATTTACAAACGCTATAATTACTCTTTATCTGAAACTTTTAACCACATTTTAAGTTTAATAACAAGTTTTTTAGATGTGTCTAGATCTATTTTGCTATTTTGTTACTAGCAATAAGATCTTCTTGATCATCTTTTAAATCGTCGCTATCTTCATTATCATCTACCACTATTTCTTTTATATTTTTGTTAAAATCATAAATTTCTTGATTAGTAGCAACTGCACACCTTTTAACAGCTTGATTATTCTGTTTTCTTTCTGCTGTTTTATCTAATTCACATGATGTATTAAGGTCCTGCATTATAAAAAAAATGAGATACGCAATTAAAACACTGAATTTGATCGCTAGTATTATTTTTAATACCAGTAGTACTTTCTAGATTTGCGCTATTCAGCCCTATAAAAGACTTTATTAATATTATTATTAATGATTTGTTACATAAAATTTAAAAAGTAATTTTTTTATCTAAAAAATATCATTTTAAATTAATTTATTATAGGACCATTTAAAAATAAAAAGCAATATTTATTTTTAAATATTTAAGTTAGTTAAAGTTAAGATCTGGTTATGATGTAGCTTTATATAATGTACCAACTTAGATATTTATAACTAACCATATAAAAACCACTACAAATCATAGCTAATAATATTAACCCTGATGCCCAATGAATAATACCCATTGCTAAATTATAGTTTTTAATCGGCTGTATATTATTAGAAACAATTAGGGAAACTAATAAGTTAGACGAAAAAGATAAAACAAACATGGTGTTTCAGTTAAGCTCATTACAATGTGAAATACTTAAAAGTAATAATCCCGAATGGCTAGAATTATATACAAAACAACTATTAAAATTTGCTAGCACCATTGAAGATTTAGCTACCAAAAAACAACTATTCTCAATTATTGCAACGCTTAATTATAGTAGTAATATCAACGAAAGTATCTTTAATAAATACATAGAACTTATAGAAAATGATA
>CAKMZJ010000019.1:3696-31122 GCA_929200395.1 Candidatus Gorgonimonas eunicellae
AGTAATATCAACGAAAGTATCTTTAATAAATACATAGAACTTATAGAAAATGATAATAACTTAAAACCTGAAGATAAAAAACCTATAGTAGAAATGCTAGAAAATGAAAAATTAATTATTAAATCCCCTATTTTATTTGCAAATGATAGATTGCGAAACTTAATTATGCAATCTGCGGTAATTAGAACTAACAATCGAAAAAATATGACATATATGCTTGAAGAGGCTAAAAATATTTTAACTCATACAACAGAAGATGATAACTTAGTCGCAGTATTATCTTCTAAAAATAAAAAACCTCCTATTGTTTGTGATGTTATGTTAAATAATATAGATAAAATAATAGCATTTGATATACCAACAAACAATGTTATATATACTATTACTAACACTATAGCAGACCTATATGAAGCAGGTAAGATATCAAAAGAAGATGTTAGAAAAATATGCTCGTTGGATGCTGTGATTAATAATGAACAATTAAAGGGTGTTTTGCGTACTCAATTGCAAGAAAATGCTCATCTAGAAAAACTTATTATTGCATCGATAAGATCGCCTATGCATATAAAAGGTCGTCATGATATAATTGGTGAAATATTAGCAGAAGAGTTACGTAAAATAAGGAATTGATATACTTATACGTGAAGGTGAGTTTTTTCAGCAAGTGGTTATAAGTATTTAACTCGTAGTTTGCAAGTGTAAACTAAATCAAGAAATACTAATACAGAATAAAAGTCTTATAATCCTAACTGTCTGCAGACTAGAATCTTTATTACTTTTAAGCTGCATTACTATTTTTGTTTCATTAATATTAAAAAGTAAGTTATAAGTTTAGAAGCTCTTACTAAACACTCACAAATTACAACTGTAAAATTTGCATACAATTAGTGCCTTGTTTATCGCCACTAGTTAGTATGATTTTCATTCCAGGAGTTAAAAAGTTGTTATCTAACAATTGTCTGATAACTTCAGCCCCTTGATATTGCGATAATTCATGGCTAAAGTCAACTAAAACAGCATGTACTCCACGGTATAAGGTTACTAATCTTCGGGTTTCTTCGTTACGAGTAACGGCAAAAATAGGAAGCTTTGTATTAATACGTGACATCCATAGTGGTGTCAAGCCACTTTTAGTTAAACAGACTATAGCTTTAATGTCAGCATGATGATTAGCAGCAAATAACGCAGCTTGAGCAATAGTTTGATCAGAATAATCTAGCATACTAAAACGACGTTCAGCCATAAATTCTACTGTTTTTTTCTCAGCTCCTATACAAATATTACTCATGGCTGTTACTACTTCACTCGGACCTTGTCCTGTGGCAGTTTCGGCTGATAACATTACTGCATCGGTGCCATCGAGTACTGCATTAGCAACATCAAAAACTTCTGCTCTAGTTGGTTGACTATTGTGTATCATCGACTCCATCATTTGTGTTGCCGTAATTACAGGTTTGTATAAAGTACGAGCTACATTAATAATATGCTTTTGTGCACCTATTAATTCTGGATCGCCAATTTCAACACCTAAATCACCTCGAGCAACCATGATGGCATCTGCTTCTTCTATTACTTCACGCAGTAAGTTGTTGTCGTTTACTAATTCAGCGCGTTCAATTTTAGCTATTACTTGAGCATCACCACCAGCTTGTGCTATAAGTTGTTTAGCTTGTTGTAAATCTTCAGCACAACGTACAAAAGAAATGGCGATATAATCGGCATTTAATTGTTGTACAGCTGCTTTAATATCTTGTTTATCTTTATCGGTTAAAGTTGAGGCCGATATCCCACCACCTTGTAAATTAATCCCTTTATTATTTGATAAAGGGCCACCAGTAATTACTTCTGTAGTTACTTTATTGTTGGTAGTGGATTTTACTTGTAATTTAATTTTACCATCATCAAGCAATAACATATCATGTACTTTGCAATCTTGCGGTAATTCTTTATAATCGAGACCTACTTTAGTCGCATCGCCCTCATTTGAATCTAAAGTAGCATCTAATATAAAACTATCACCTTGTTGTAAAGTAACACTATTATTCTTAAATTTTTTAATTCTAATTTTAGGACCTTGCATATCTGCCAAAACAGCAACAGATCGTCCTAATTTTACAGAAAGTTCACGTACTAAATTAGCTCTAGCGACGTGTTCTTCTATATTACCATGAGAAAAATTTAACCGTACTAAATCTATACCGGCATTAATTAACTTAGTTATTTCTGTCGTGGATTCAGAAGACGGTCCTAAAGTAGCAACAATTTTAGTGCGTCGTAGCATGTTAATCCTTGTTGTTCTTAATACAATGTTTAACCAATAAAAGCTTTAGCTGTATCTAGCATGCGATTAGAAAAACCCCATTCGTTATCATACCAAGCCATAACTTTTACTAACCTTCCTTGCACTTTAGTTTGGGTAGCATCAAAGTTACAAGAAAAGTTACTGTGATTAAAGTCGGAAGATACTAGAGGTTGCTGATTAACACTTAAAACATTTTTTAAATCTTCGGTACAACTAGCTTCCGCTATTATTTTATTGATGTCGTCTATGCTAGTATCTTTTTGAGCAATGAAACTCATATCTATTAATGAAACATTTGCAGTAGGAACTCGTACCGCCATGCCGTCAAATTTTCCTTTTAATTCAGGAACTACTAAACCTACTGCACTAGCAGCACCAGTTGCTGTAGGTATCATATTTAAACCCGCAGCGCGCGAACGATAACAATCTGAATGCGATACATCAATTAAACGTTGATCATTGGTATATGCATGTATAGTTGTCATAATCCCAGTTTCGATACCAATTGTATCGTTTAATACTTTAGCGATTGGTGCTAAACAATTAGTAGTACAAGAAGCATTAGAAATAACTGTCATATCTTTATTCAGTATATGATGATTTACCCCATAAACTATAGTTGCATCAACATCAGAACCTGGTGCTGAAACAATTACTTTTTTGGCTCCGGCATCTAGATGTTTTTGACAAGCTGATTTACTACGAAATAACCCTGTACATTCTAAAACTACGTCTATATCTAATTGTTTCCAAGGTAGGTTTGCTGGATCTTTCTCTGAAAATAGTTTTATGGGATCGGAATTAATGTATAAATGCTCTGAATCAAATTCTACCGCAGCATTGAATCTACCATGCACAGTATCATATTTAGTTAAGTGAGCATTTACTTCTGGTTTTCCTAAATCATTTATAGCAACTATTTTAAATTCCTTATCACGATTATTTTCGTATAAAGCTTTTATTATATTTTTACCTATGCGGCCGTAGCCATTTATTGCAATGTTAATCATAAATTCTCCATTATTAATTATTATACACCTTCAAGTAGAAGGTATATACACTCTATAAATTTATAGTTACTACATATTAAGAGATTGATACAAGCTTTCCAAACCTGATTTTGCTACTTGTTTTTTTAACTCTTTTGAGTTTTCTGCACAAAAACCATTAAAGTCAACCATGTTTTCAGGAATTTCATCTATAAATCTGCTAGGCAGGCTATCAACTGCTTCGTTAGCAATTCTACGACTAGCAGCCATGGTTAATGCTATAGTTTTTTTTGCTCTAGTAATGCCAACATACATTAATCTTCGTTCCTCGTCTATATCTTCAGAGATAATACTGTTTTTATGAGGTATTATATTTTCCTCAACGCCAATTATAAATACATGATTAAACTCCAAACCTTTAGATGCATGTATAGTGAGTAATTGTACTTTATCTTGTTGTTGTTCTTCCTCTTGTCGTTCTAAAATATCTTGCAATATCAAACTAGAGATAACTTTCTCTACAGTATTTTCTTGAGCATTGATATCATCATCTGTTGTTTCTATAGACGATAACCTACGCTCGATATTCGATAATAATAAATTAATATTTTTTATTTTACTTTCTGCTTGTTTATGAGAATTTGAATGCTTGTGGATAAAATCTTCATATCCAGACTCAGCAATCAGTTGTTTAATAATAGCTAATGGTTGATCTGAATTAGATAATAACTGTCTTAATCGTTGCAACCAATTAGTAAAATCTGTTAATTTTTTTATATGTTTACTAGTTAAATGTTTGCTAAGATCAACTTGCTCACATGCTTGTACTAGGCTTAATTTCGATACCCTAGCAAAATCACTTAGCTTTGCTAAAGTAACCGGCCCCAGTTCTCGCCTTGGAGTATTAACTATGCGTAAAAATGCGTTATCGTCTTCGGGATTAATTAATAAACGTAAATAACACATGATATCTTTAATTTCAGCTCTAGAAAAGAAAGATACGCTGCCATTTAATTGATACGGAATAGCATATTCTTGTAACTTAAACTCTAATATTCTAGACTGAAAATTACTACGAAATAAAATAGCATACTGATTATATCTCGTTTGCATTCTAAGTTTATGAGTTAAAATTTCTGCTGCTACTCTTTCGGCTTCTTTTTCTTCGTTATCGCATTTTATTACTTGAATTTTATCGCCAATACCTAATTCACTCCATAGTTTTTTATCGTAAAGGTGACTATTATTAGCGATTAAAGCATTTGCTGATTGTAAAATAGTTGTTGTTGATCGATAGTTTTGCTCTAATTTTATTACCCTTAAACTAGGGTAATCTTGCTGTAACATTGTAAGATTATTAGGGTTTGCACCACGCCAAGAGTAAATAGATTGGTCGTCATCGCCAACTACTGTTAGTTTTCCGGAGTGCTGTATTAAGGTTTTCACTAATTCGTATTGGGCTATATTGGTATCTTGGTATTCATCAATCAATAAATAATGTACTTTATATTGCCAAATTTTTAAAATATCATTATTGGTTTTAAAAAGATATACTGGCTTACTAATAAGGTCATCAAAATCTACCATATTATATGCGGTTAAGATACGCTGATACTCTTGGTAACTCAATGCCTGTTGTTGCTCTAAATCATCTTTTGCGGTTGATAATGCGGTATCTGGGGTTACTAATTGATTTTTCCAGTTAGAGATTTTTTGTGCAATTGCGACTATTTTTTCTTTATCTTCATTTTGATCTTTTTTAGTGATAGAAGCAATCAGATCTAATACATCTTGTGAGTCAGCGATAGTGAAATTAGCAGTTAAACCTAGCTCTTTACAGTGTTTTCTAATTATTTTTAATCCAAAGGTATGAAAGGTAGCAACAGTAAGGCCTCTAGTTTGCTTTGAAGATAAAGCAGTTTTGACCCTAGCTTGCATTTCTTTACCAGCTTTATTAGTAAAAGTAACTGCAACTATATTACTTGCTTTTATTCCGCATTTGTCAATTAAATAGGCAATTTTACTAGTGATAACTTTAGTTTTACCACTACCTGCCCCAGCTAATACAAATAAAGGCGTATCAATAAATTTTACAGCATTTTGCTGTTGTAGATTTAAATTTAACACAAATATAGCTTACTCTATTAAAAGCATACAAGATAACAGTGTTTATTGTGATATTCAATATTGACAAATAATTATTTATCAGATTGATTAAACTTATCTGCATTATAAGCAAAAATACAACTGTACGATAATTATAATTTATGTTATAATAACCCCTTAATATTGACGTAATAGGGAGGTTACACGATGGGATCAACTTATTTTAATGATATCTCAGCCTATGTTAAATATGGTAACAAACAAAGTTATAGTCCTATGACTACAGCAATCAATCAATTTAACTCAAAAGAAACTGCAGATCTAAAAGATAAGATTATCAAAAGATCTGCTAAATTTGGGAGAGTAGCTGTTGTAACAGGCCTAGCTATTGTTAGTGCTCCTGTTGCTATCGCTAGTGCTACAGTAGCTGCACCATTGGCTACTCTTTATATGTTTGCTTGTGACCTGAAGTCAAATATAAAAATTTATATTACTTTTCCAGAACGATGCAACCTTACAGGGTTATTAAAAAAGACTGGAGCTGATGTTCTGTTCGCAATAGGAGCTTTCTTTATAACTTTTGGTAGCTTATCAGCTGATTTAACACTTTTATTGGCGACATATCTAATACATACCAACCATATGCAAATATGGAACACGCTAACTAATAATAACTCAAATAATACAGTTTCTGCCTAAAGATGTATAACCTACAAAACACTATTATATCGTCTTCGGGGTCAGTTAATAAACGTAAATAGCACCGATATCTTTAATTTCAGCTCTAAAAAAGAAAGATACGGTGTTATTTAGTTGATATTGCATACTTCTGCAATTTAAACCCTAATATCCTAACGAAATATAGCTTATTCTATTCAAAGCATACAAGATAGCAGTGTTTATTGTGATATTCAATATTGATTAAACTTATCTGCATTATAAGCAAAAACACAACTTTACAATAATTATAATTTATGTTATAATAACCCCTTAATATTGACGTAATAGGGAGGTTATACTATGCAATCTATAACTTATTTTAATGATATCTCAGAATATGTGAAACATGGACGTAAACAAAGTAGCACTGAATTTTTACCTACAACCTACACTGATGCCTCTTTAGAAAAACATCAAAGTATCACAACTCAGATTAGCACAAGATTTGCTCAATTTGGGAGAGTAACTATTGTAGCTGGTCTAGCTATTGTTAGTGCTCCTGTTGCTATCGCTAGTTCTATAGTAGCTGCACCATTTGCTTCTCTTTTTTGCTTTATTGGTTCAGTGAAGCTTGATATAGATAAGTATATTAAAGCTCCAGAGCAGAACCGCAACCTTACAAAGTTGTTAAAAAAGACTGGAAAGGATGTTCTGCGCTCGATTGCAGCTTTCTTTCTAGCTATTGCTGTTTTATCAGTTGATATCACACTTTTAGCGACGACATTTATAGCGCATACCAGACATATGCAAATATGCCAAACGCTATTTGACTAATGATAACGAAGCAAATACAGCTTCCACCTAAAAGTGTACAGAAACATAATCAATAAGTTATTAAAATAATGCTTATTAATAAATAGATTCTATTCATATTAATAAGCTCAATATAAAATCACTTGTTTTTATTCATTTTTTTTGTCTTTTTTGTATTTCTTGCTGTAGTTTTAAAAGATCATTTTTTTCCTTATTTATAGCCTCTTCTAAATAATTTGCTAATGCGTGCCCTCCTCGGTTTTTTTTCGCTTGCTCTAATTCAACCTCTAGGTCAACTAATTTTTTAAAGTGGCGGTCATGTGTAGTATTTAGATCTATTGCGGTCATTGTTTGTATATTTTGTTGACGAGCAAAAGCTTTTGAAGCTAGTGCTTGTTCAGCAGTTGGGCGTTTATTCCGATCGATAGTTAAAAATTGAAGTATTAAATATCTTATTTTAAACGGTATTGTTTCATTAGTATATAGCTCGTCATTTGCAATTCTTAAAGCATTAGACATTTTGTTGTGATCGAATTTTTGTTTTTCGTCTACACAACCTCCTAATAAACTTTTGCCTGTATACAGTTCATACATGATGGTACCAACAGACCAACAGTCGAAATATTGAGTTATTGGGGTGTCTTTAATATACATTTCAGGAGGAGAGTAATTAGGGGTACACATAATTATCTTATAATTTGCTGAATAATCTTGTTTTTTACTTGCGTTTTGTGAAGCTCCAGCTAAATCAATAATAGATAGTTTCCCTTTGGCATCAATCAAAATGTTATCGGGCTTTATATCTTGATGCAGTATACCTTGTTTGTGTAAGTTTGCTACTTGTTCAATTAATTGATAACTAATACTAGCTTTTACCTCATTAGATAGTGGCTTTTGATTATTTGTATTCATTTCAGATTTTAATAGTTTTTTTAAACTTCCTCCTTTATATTTACTAATAATAGCAGAATTTTTTTCATCTAATATTGAGTCATTGCCAAAAGCTATGTTTTGGTTATGCTCTCTTCTGGCTTCTTTGTTTGCATTGATGTTGTTATCTGGATTATCTACAAACTGCTTCTTGATAAGAACAGGAGCTATTTTTTGTTCTTTTGAAGCCACTAACTGTACTTTTCCTAAGGATCCTTTACCTAAAGTATAATCATCTATTGCACCAGTATTGGGATCTGTATGCTTTAGATTAGTTATTTCGTTAACATCTATATCTTTAACTAGATTTAAATGCTCAGGTATAATATCTTTTGCTTGCTTAGCGATTTTAATTTCATCAGTATTCTCAGTACTATCAATATAATTTTTTGTCCTAAAAAAAGAAGTTATCCTTCTAAAAGCATTAGCAAAAAACACTTTCACTTTATTAATTAAATTATTTATAGGTCTATTGTCTTCAGGTGACGGTGGTATATTATTAATATTATGCATATTTCATTCCTTGAGTTATAATAATTATCTTATTTTATTAGCGTTATTTTTTATAAAATATTGAAATATAGTAATTATTTAGTTATCTAAGAGTATGCTAATGATATTATTAGGGATAGATCCAGGCTCTAGAATTACAGGATACGGCATTATTAAAACTAATGGTTTCGTCCATAGCTATATTGCATCTGGATGCATAATCTCAAAAACGATGGATTTTAATTCTAGACTTATAAATATTTTTAAAGGTATAAGTTCTGTAATAAAATCTTATAATCCGGTTTCTGTCGCTGTTGAACAAGTATTTATTGCCCATAACCCTAATTCGGCATTAAAATTAGGACAAGCAAGAGGTGCTGCTATTGCAGCTATAGCAAATTACGATCTAAATATACAAGATTACTCTGCTAGGCAGGTTAAACAAGCAATTACAGGTTATGGTAATGCTGAAAAAAAACAGGTACAGTATATGGTTAAAATGCTACTAAAACTCTCGACTACACCTCAAGAAGATGCAGCTGATGCTCTAGCTATTGCTATATGTCATGGCAATAGCTTATTAAAACAACATAAATATTAAAGATATATTTTTTGCAACTAAAGCTTAAATCCAATTTTAGCATGTGCTATTGAAAGCAGGTTATCAGGGTTGTAATGTTGCAATTTGATTAATTGCCAATTTATAGAAAACATCAATTTTTTTAAAATTGTCTCTAAGCCTATTTCAAATAATATATAGTTAGTGTTAGTATCTTTTTTATTATGTTTAGTATTAGAAAAACCATACCCCAAGCTGACTTCTGGGGTAATAGATATATTTTCTTTGAGGTTGAAATCTATTCCTAATCCAATTTTGGGTGTTAATCTCCAAAAATTAAAGCTATCTTTGCTACCTTTTTTAACTATTAATTGTGAAATATTTAAATGTGCTTGACCGCATAAATACAAATTATTTGTTAAATATAAGTTACTCCCTATGTCACCCTCATAAGTAATTAGAGAAAAGTTATCAAAATATACTAAGGTGCAACCACAACTAGAAAAAACAGACTTAGTTATATAATTAAAACAAGTGTTAAATCCGTATGGTTTTTTATCCGCATTATAGCTAGCATTAGAAATATTGATATTTGATACATTACTAAAAGATCTAAAAAAGCTAGCGCTAACAAAAGTGTTTTCTACAAAGGGATAATCTAAGCCAAATTCGAAAAATCTAACAATAGGATATGACGCACTATTATTAACATCATCAAAAAAAATAAGATTAAAAGACTTAATTTGAGACCAAAAAGCCATATGTTTTGCTGTAGAAGTTGTGTTGTGACTGTTGGCTACATCAGAATATGTTGCTCTAACATTATTAATTAATAGCAACATACCCAGTAAGCTAAAACAAATAAACTTAAATCTTAATATTTTTTTTGCAATTAAACTGTAGTAAAGCATAGTTACTTCCAAATAATGAATATTTTAAATAGCTAAATTACACTGTAACAGTTGTTAATATTAAGTTAAAATATATCTTTCTCCTGTTATAGCATATCTGAATATATATGAGTTATATTTGGTAAGTTTGATTTTAACTTGTTACTAGTGTTTTTTACCATGTTAAAAGATCCTGAAATATATACTACAGTATTGTTGTTAATATTTTTATTGTAAAAATCTGCTACAACAGCGTCCATTACTAATCCCTGCCTACCATTCCAATTATTGTGAGGATTATTAACTACAGGTATATATTTTACATTGTTAGTTATCCAGTTTTCTGGTATATCCATATACAGCTGTTCTGCTGTTTCAACCCCCCAATATAACCATTTATCAGCTTTGTGTCCTTTAGCAACACAATAATCTATTAAACATTTTATTTGTGCAAAACCTGTGCCTGCTGCAATAAAAAGTATGGGACTAGTTAATTTTTTATCTATATAACAATCACCATATGGTAACGATATTCTAACCTGTTTATTACGTAATTGTTCAAAAACAATCTTAGATGATTGAGAGTTTTCTATTTGTAATATATGTAGCTCTATAGTTTTTTGAGATAAAACAGGCGAACAAGCTATAGAAAAACAATATTCATTATTATCATCATCTAATATTTTTAAATATTGACCTGCTTTATAAGTAGTAAAATAATCAATACTAGATTCAAGTATAACTTTATATACATTTGAGGTTAAAAGTTGTATTTCTGTAATATTTGCATGTTGGGTAATCGCTTCTTGGCGATTGTTTAAATTAGGCATATCCTTTAACCTGTAAAAAATTATAAATTATGGGATTTTATCTTAATTGTGTTACTATATAAAAGTTGTCTAAATTTGCAAGATATACAGCTTTTACTTGAAGATTCGCTTTTGTAGTAAGTAAATTTTTAGTTTATCAGAACTATGTAGATACATCTATAAAAGTTACTTAATTTGTTTAACGTAATTTTAAAATATTACAGCTTTCTAGCTAATTTAGCCTTTTAGTATCTTTTTTATCCGTATATTTTAAAAATGAGATGTGTCTAATAATATATTTGAGAAAATTATGTCTGATTTAAATGAAACAATAGAAAACAATGAATTTGATTGGGTATCTCTTAGATTTACCGATACACGCGGGAAAGAGCATCACATAACCATACCAAAACAAGAGTTTAATAAGAGCCTATTACAAGATGGAAAGATGTTTGATGGTTCTTCAATTAACGGCTGGAAAGGTATAAATGAATCAGACATGATATTAATACCTGATATTTCTCATGTTACTCTAGATCCTTTTACTGAGGCTCCAACTTTAATAGTTCGATGCGATATTGTAGATCCTATAACACTTCAAAACTACGAGCGTGATCCTAGGTCTATAGCCAAAAGAGCAGAAGATTTTTTAAAGTCTACTAAAATAGCAGATACAGCATATTTAGGACCAGAGCCAGAGTTCTTTGTTTTTGATAGCGCCAGATGGCAAATAGATATTTCTGGAAGTTCTTATAAAATTGAATCAGAGGAAGCTGCTTGGTCCTCTAATAGTAAAGAGCTACCTTCTGGTTTAAATCTGGGACATAGACCAACCGTAAAGGGCGGATACTTCCCTGTTCCACCAGTTGATTCTTTGCATGAAACACGTACTAAAATGTGTGAAGCAATGACAGAAATGGGAATGGAAGTAGAAGTACATCACCACGAAGTTGGTACAGCTGGTCAATGTGAAATAGGCACTAGATTTAACACTTTAACCAGAAAAGCAGATGAAGTACAAATGCTTAAATATGCAGTAATGCAAACTGCCGATTTTTTAGGAAAAACAGCAACTTTTATGCCTAAACCTCTTGTAGGTGATAACGGCTCTGGAATGCATGTCCATATCTCATTGGCAAAAAACGGTGCTAATATATTTAATGGTAATGGTTACGCAGGGCTATCTAATGAAGCATTGTTTTTTATCGGTGGAATTATCAAACATGCAAAAGCAATAAATGCTTTTGCTAACGCTTCGACTAATTCTTATAAAAGGCTTATACCTGGTTTTGAAGCACCTGTTATGTTAGCTTATTCTTCAAGGAACAGATCAGCTGCTATTCGTATTCCACATATTCAAAACTCACAAGCACGCAGAATAGAAGTAAGATTCCCTGATCCTACCGCTAACCCTTATTTACTATTTGCTTCGTTAATTATGGCGGGCATCGATGGTATTCGTAATAAAATCCATCCTGGAGATCCAGCAGATAAAGATCTTTACGATTTACCCCCTGAAGAAACTTATGGTTTACCACAGGTAGCAGAATCTTTAGAAGAAGCTCTTGTTGAATTAGACAAAGACCGTGCATTTTTAACCGCAGGCGATGTTTTTTCTAATGATATGATAGATGCCTATATAGAATTAAAAAAGGCAGAATGTATAAGAGTATCGCAAGTAACACATCCAGCAGAATTTGAGTTATACTACTCGCTATAATGCCGCAAGTTAGAAGATGCATATGTATCTTCTAGCTAAATTATGATAAAAACAAAATAACCCCTAATAAAGTCCGCCTTAGAAGCTATTTATTCTAAATAATTATTTGCTAAACCCCGCATTATTTTGCTAATTTGCTTGAAATAGCGTATGCAAATTAGCTATAAAACTTGGTATTTTGGGTAAGTTAGGTAGAAGCAGCTATTTTTTTTCAACAAGCCAACGGCCATTTCTATAGATAGATTTCCATTTAGTTGCTTTACCGTTTTTTTCTGACGATAGGTAATGTTCTTTATTTTTTCTGCTGAACCTGATTATACTAGGGTTTTTGTCTGGATCATGCTTAGGAGCATCAAAAAGATAGTGGTATTTAGGGTCAATTTCATCTTTGTGATCTATTATTTCTAATAAAAGTGGTGACCTAGTCTCTCTATTTTTAGGAAACTGACTCGCAGCTAAAAACAATCCTGAAGAACCATCTCTCAATATAAAGAAATCGTCTACTTTAGAACATTTTAATTCTGGAATTTGAACTGGATCCATCTTGGGTGGGGCTGGCTGACCAGATTTAAGTAGTTTTCTTGTGTTTTTGCATTCAGCGTTCGTACAATCAAAATATTTACCAAATCTACCATCTTTTAGCTGCATTTGTGAATTGCATTTATCGCATTGCAATTCCGGTCCATCATAGCCCTTTAATTTAAATTCTCCAGTTTCTATTTGATACCCTTGGCAGTCAGGATTGTTACCACAAATATGTAGCTTTTTGGTATTGTCTATTAGATAAACATCCATCGCTGAATTACAGATATCACAACGCTTTTTTGCTCTTAGTTCATTAACTTCAAATATATCCTCTTCTGTTTTTGCTATTTCTTCGCCTTTAATCAAATTAACAGTAGATTTACATCTCTCTTTTATAGGTAGGTTATAACCAGAGCAGCTTAAAAATACGCCTGTGCCAGCAACTTTTATCATCATATCTCGATTACACTTGCTACATTTTAAATCTATCATTACTGCTTCATTAGTACGCATTCCTGTGTTTTTATCTTCTGAAGCTATTAATCTATTATTTAAATCTGCATAGAAGTCATCTAAAACTACTTTCCAGTCTTTATTACCTGCTGCTATTTTATCTAGATACTCTTCTAAGTTGGCAGTAAAGTCATAATTCATAAAATTATCAAAAGATTCTGTGAGTCTGTCTGTTACGATTTCTCCAATCTTTTCTGCATAAATTCGTTTATTTTTTATTGAAACATAACCCCGATCTTGTATTGTTGAGATTATAGCTGCGTAAGTTGATGGTCTGCCTATGCTTCTTTTTTCTAATTCTTTTACTAAACTAGCTTCGCTATATCTAAAAGGTGGCTTAGTAAATAATTGCTTAGGGTTTTCTGAGATTAAATTTAATTGATCATCAACATCAATATTAGGTATTTGTGAATCATCTGTCTTAGAATAAGACTGCATAACTCTGGTAAAACCATCAAAAACTAAAACGCGACCTTTAGCTTTTAATTGATAACCAGCAATATCTATATATAAAGTAGTGTTTAAATATTCAGCAGCAGTCATTTGACAGGCTATATACTGCTGATAAATTAAATCATATAAGCGTTTTGAATCTCTATCTAATGTAGCTGTATTGGCAGTAGTAGAAGAAGGCCTAATTGCTTCATGGGCTTCCTGAGCACTAGATTTACTTTTATAGACTATAGGCTCTGTTGGTAAATACTTGTTACCAAATTTATTTGATATATATTGTCTCGCACTAGTCACTGCTTCATTGCTTAGACTAGTTGAATCAGTTCGCATATAAGTTATATAGCCTAATTCATATAACTTTTGCGCTACTATCATAGTTTTTTTTACACCAAAACCTAGTTTAGTGCTAGCTGCTTGTTGCAATGTAGAGGTAATAAAAGGAGGGCTAGGCTTAGTAAAGGCTGTTTTGATATCTTTTTTAGTTAAAATAAATTGCTGATTTTTTAATTCGGCTATTGTTTGCTCTATTTGTTGTTTATTTGTGGGATCAAATTTTTCATTATTATGCTTGATTACCTGAAACAAAATAGCATCTTGAGATTGCGTCTGCAATATTAAATATAACTCCCAATATTCTTTAGGAATAAACTGTTTTATTTCGCGTTCTCTATCTACAATCAATCTTACGGCAACTGATTGGACTCTACCAGCAGATAATCCCCTAGCTACTTTTTTCCAAAGTAAAGGTGAAACCATAAAACCAACAATTCGGTCTAAAAATCTTCTAGCCTGCTGAGCATGTACACGATTGATATTTAATATACCAGGATCCAGAAAGGCATTCTCAATTGCACGTTTAGTAATTTCATTAAATACTACTCTTTTATATTTAGCAGAGTCACTACCTATAATTTCTTTTAAATGCCATGCTATTGCTTCACCTTCACGATCTAAATCAGTTGCAAGGTATATTGTTTCTGCTTTTTGTGCTAACTCTTGCAATTTAGCAACAGTTTTTTCTTTTGAGGGTAATACTTCGTAAAAGGCATCCCAATTTTTATTGGGGTTAATTCCCATTCTATCAAATAATTTTAATTTTTCTTTCTGTTTTAATAAATTAGCTTTTTGTGTTGAGGTTAATGTCTTGCTTTCTAATTTCTTTAATATTTTCTTAGTTTCATTAGAAATATACGCTGTTTTACCTGTGGGCAAGTCACGAATATGACCAACACTAGAGGCAACGATATAATTCTTACCAAGATATTTATTAATAGTTTTAGCCTTAGCCGGCGATTCAACAATAACTAGTAATTTTCCCATCCTAACTTACACGCCCTGTACTAAATTTCTTTGCTTCATAAACTAAGTTTACTAATGGACTCTTTCGTTACTTTTAATATTAGCGTTTATTTATTAATAAAATAAATATTAAATTCATAACCAAAATTGGCTTTGTTTAATAAAAAAAAGACTATTTTTAGGTATAAATCAAAATACAGCACAAAAAAACTATATTTTTAATAAACATTAAAATTTTTTTCTTATACAACAAAGTCATTAAAATCAGATAATATACCCATTACAATTTAAATTGCTAGTTTTTATTTTACAAAAGTGCTATACAAATAGAGAAAATATTAATTTATTAGCCAGTATTTTAATGTTAATAAGTTGTTTACTTGTATACATTTTTCTAACTAATAATTTTATCATCACAAATGACGCACACTTTACACATTTAATAGCACTAAATCAAGAAGTCCCCACAAAACTTAATATTTTAAATTTATATAAACTATAAAGAAAATAACTAATTACAGCATAAAACTATAATAATTATATGCTTTTTATCCTTTAGTTTTTTACCATATTTATGAATATCTGTATTTAAATAGGAAAGATATACTTACTAAAATATAGTACATAATAGTATATAAATGATAATAACAACAAATATTTTAAAAAACCTACACAATTTTTCTATTCTATGATTAATCAACTAGATATTTAGGGTTTAACACAGTATAAATTCCCATATATAATTTAACCATAGCTAATTTGAAAATATGTATCATCCATCAATTAATTTATAGATTCCCCTATTAGCACATAGTTCATACCTTGGGTTATTTTTTATTTTTTTCACAACATCATCAAATGTAGTAACTAAAACTCTACCATTTTATAATTTTCATTGTTAACATACCTTATGATGATGATACCTCAAGCCCCTGAAATTTTATTCCTATTTTTAAATTAAGTGTTTTTTTACTAAAAATAATTTATACTATAGAATATAAATTATACACACTTTAATCTGCCGCATGTATATGAAAATGTATATCAAAATTAATTATAGGTAAATAAAACTTATGCTAAAAAAAATCTTAATTATAACTATGTTAGCGTTGACTACTATAAGTGCAATGGCTTCCAATAGTAATGTTTTGAATCAACAGCAAGATAAAGTTATTCCTGGACATTCATTTGGCATTCTTCCATCACCACCAGCCCTAGCTGTTGATAGCTATATTATGATAGATGCAGATACTAACGCAGTATTAGCAAATTTTGATGAAAATAAAAAAATACATCCTGCTAGTCTTACTAAATTAATGACAACCTATTTAGTAAATACATCTATAAAAAACGGTACTTTATCAGGGCAAGGAGAAGTTATAGTTAGTCAAAAAGCCTGGAAAACTACAGGATCCACCATGTTTCTTGAAGCTGGACAAAAAGTAAGTATCGAAAATTTACTGAAGGGCATTATCATAGTGTCTGGTAATGATGCTAGTATTGCAATTGCTGAACATATCGCAGGTAGCGAAGATGGTTTTGCAGAAATGATGAATAAAATGGCTAGTATTTTAGGCATGAATGATACTTGCTTTTTTAATGCTTCAGGTATGCCAAAAGAAGGTCATTATTCAACTGCAAAAGATTTATCTGTACTGAGCAAGCATGTAATTTATGATTTTCCAGAATCTTTTAAACTATATTCAGAAAAATATTTTCAATATGGTATAGATAGAAAAACTCAAAAACCATTACAAAGGCAAAAAAATCGTAATAGACTACTATGGACATCTCCTTATATCGACGGCTTAAAAACTGGACACATCGATGAAACAGGATATCACTTAATAGCAACAAGCAAACAGCAAGATAGAAGAATTATTGTAGTTATACTCGGAGCTAAAAGTGAACAACAACGTGCAGATGATGCTCAAAAACTATTTGCTTATGGCTTTAACTTTTTTACTAATAATAAGATTTCAGAACAACAAGAAATTCTTAAAGAAGTCAGAATTTGGGGTGGTAAAGATGATTTACTTAAAACGGGGACATTAAATGATATTTTAGTAACCATACCTAAAGGAATGAATGATAAACTTAGTATTTCTATTGATATTTTTAATAATCTAGAAGCACCTATTCTAGAAAATACTAAAGTTGGAGATATAACAATAAAGTTAAATAATAAACTAATAAAAACAGAAAATTTGATAGCCTTGCAGTCAGTAGAAAAAGCCGGTTGGTTTAAGTCTATGTATGATAAAATTAAAAAATACTTAATTAATTTTCTGTAAAAAATCATATAAAAAGATAATATATTTTACTAAATTAAATACACACGAAAGATAAAACTTCTAGGTTTCATAGATAAGTAAAAGGTGTATACATGTTGTAGATAAAAATGCTAGGTTTCAGGGCTAAAGAAAAAGATCTAATTCGAGGCAAAACGCTACAGAAATGCAATTGCATTTCAAAGTGTTTTAACGATGAAGCAGATTTTTTTAATAGCCTCGGAGGGCAAGTATTCTAAGCTTTTATCCTGCGTTAGTATTTCTACTTAGCAAATTATATTTAAAAATTTCTAAACAGACTCTAAAAACATTAAACAAAATAAAAACACAAAACAATTGATTGTAAAATTTAATTTATAATAAAAAAAATATTATGCCTAAAAATATTACTCATAGAGCTAACACTAATGCTCTTTACTACAGAAACCAATGCCAGAAAAATTATACACGAGCTAAAAAAGCACAAAGGTATCAAAACTGGAAAATCAAACCAAAGGTTAAAACAGTATATATTGCTAACACACAAAAGGTTAAGGTAACCAACTATAACAAAGCTACTATTATTGGTTTGTCTCTATTAATTTTTACTAATGATGTATTGTCAGCTACTGCTTTATCTAATCCTAACACGCAAATAGGTATTAAAAAGAATAAACAGTCAACCAAAAATATTCAAGACACTACTAGGTATCAATCTGCTCCATTTAACGATCACAGCAGGCGACACCAGCCCGCATCTAAAATAATGCCGACAAGCATTGTGTTAGAACAAAAAAGTTATCTTACTTCTAATCAAAATAATTTACCAAAAGTTGATAACAACTTTAAAAACGACTTAAATATTCCTAAAAGCAATCAAAATAGTTCAATTGAAAAAAATCCTCAGCATAAACTATCAGATTCTTCTAGTATATTAAATACATCAAGAAGATTAGATCATTATGATAACCCTTGTTTTTATCCAATATCATATCAACCTCCATTAGAAAATAATATAGTAAGAGAGGTAGCTTTATTTAAAGAACTATTAAAACCTTTTGATAATTTACCTCCACTTGCTAAAGAAAAAGCAACCTTGTTAACTATATCACATAGATTAACTGCTAATGTTGAATATGACAGTGATACAAATACAGCAGGAGTTGAGGATTATTGGTCCTCTCCTAGAGAAACATTAGCTAGTGGTGGAAAAGGAATAGATTGCGAAGATTGTGCGATACTCGTTAATTTTTATGCTATGCACGCACAAGAACTTTCATATTTACCACAAGAAGCAAAATTTGGCATATTTCGTTTGCCTGGTCATGCACTTTTTTATTATGAAAGAACTTTACCAAACACAGATAATCCAGAGTTTTATGTTATAGATTCATTAACAGTGAAAGATTCATCTGCATCATGGACACGATTATCT
Organism: Candidatus Gorgonimonas eunicellae; assembly: GCA_929200395.1. GTDB lineage: Bacteria > Pseudomonadota > Gammaproteobacteria > Pseudomonadales > Endozoicomonadaceae > CAKMZJ01. Next base: position 22,462 of record CAKMZJ010000019.1, read on the forward strand.
GGTGAAAACTATTTAAAAACACTTAAACAATATACTTCTGATCTAGGTATATATTATACCTTTTTTGTAAAAGGTTATAGAGATTGTATTTATCAGGCATATGCATATTTTATCTCTTTATTGAAAAATTATACTTGTAATCCATATATGTATTTTAGGGTTTTTAACCATTATTATAAATGTATGCACATCATAACTAGTATTTTATCAGAAGAGAATAAATGGTTGAACAAAGAATCTAAATTTTATCCTGGAAATCGTGTTGAAATAAAAGATTTCAGAACTCAAACAATTGAGTACTGGAACAAAAGATTAAACAACAATAGACTCATAGATAGCAGTATATCTGCCTATGATATCTATTTACTACAATATAATTATATAAAAGATAATGGAGCCCATTCAATACCTGAGGGTGCTGAATTTTCTAAAGATGATATCGATTATATAGCAGCACTAGAAATTAAAAATATCCTTGGCTATAAAGAAGTTTATAATAAGTCTATACAAGCAGTTACTTCTATCACGGTAAATCAAGCTAAATATTTAATAGGCTCTTACTCACAAAATCTTGATAAACTTTTAACTATTCATGATTTACCTGCAATGACAGAAGATCAAAAAGAAAAACTTTTAGGAATGTATTCACCTGTTTTAAATCGCCAATTAACCAATGAGGATGTATTTTAGTATACTCCTTGTTACGAATAGCAACTATTTGCTATGTATACATCCGGGAAATAGAAATGCACCTGCATTACTGTAGCATTTTGACTCGAATTAGATCTTTTTCTTTAGCCCTGAAACCTAGCATTTTCATCTGCCACGTGTATATTACACGTAATTTATTTTCCTTGAGTTGTCTATAGGAACAGAGTAACAACCAAAACTATCCGGTAGATCAATCCCACTTCCTGCAAACTTTTCACTAAGCTCTGCTTGTTTTGCTCTTATTATTTCAGCGGGTAAAAAACTTTTCATATCGGAAGTAAAAAAATCTTCCAATGGTCTTTCAGCAAATGGTGAAATAATTCCAACATCAAAACCTCTAGCTGCTGAATTTATTTTAGCGCTAAGAACTATAAAAGTAGCTTCTAAACGCATATTTGTAACAAAGTCAGCTAAATTTTTTGATTGAGCAAGAGGGCGAGATAAATCAATATGTTGTGTAATGTGATGTATCATCCTAGATTTCTTAACTCCAAATTTTCCTTTTTTATTATCATAAGTTGTTACATCAATGCATTCCGCCACATCTCCTTCAAAAGTAAGTATCGGTTTGCCACTAAATTCCGGAAAATTTTCCGTACTTGGACACTTTATATTAATACTAATATACGCGCTATTTAGCTCTGGATCTTTAGAAATAGCAATATTAAAAGCTTTTATCAGCTGCTCTTGGTTCTGTTTTAAATATTCTAGAGGGTTATGATCTTTGTTATCTATAAATTTTTTTAGCTTAAAATCAGAATTTTTTGGTAGCTTTGCTACAAGTTTAGAATACAAAGCAGGACTTGGGGTGTTCTCTTGCGGTATCGTATTTATTGCATTAACTGGCACTGTAGTTGAATCTCTTGATTCTAATGTCTGAAAGTTACTAGCCACACAACTATTTGATGATAAATCCTCATCACTAGGCTGTACAAAATTATTTACTACATTTTGAGAAGCTACTTCGCGCCTATCAGATGTCTTCCCTGTTGATTTATTATTTACACGTATATTTTCTAAATATACATCTTCTAAGCTTATTGATATTGATGACCTGCGTGATTGCACGCAATTCACATTACCCATACTTAATTCCTTGTAAAATCTATTTTCTAATTTAAGTTGTTAACTGGCAAAAACAGGAGAAGTATTACATCAGGTATCAACTTTTTTACCAATGCGATTAAAAAACAAATATAACGATAATCCACTAGCTGTTTTTAAAAAATTAAAGAAATTTATTAGCATAGCTTACAACACAAAAAGCCATCTATACACCTTATACCTGAAGGTGTATAATAAAAGTATAAATTAAGTTTTTAAATTACATCTTTACCTAATTGATCCATTATTGCTAAAACTTGGTAGACTTGTAAAGCCTTTCCAATTCATCCAGATATAAAAAGCTTTACCTACAATGTTTTTATCTGGAACAAAACCCCAAAACCTGCTATCGTGGCTGTTATCGCGGTTATCTCCAGCTACAAAATACATGTTATCTGGAACTTTCCAAGTGCCTTCAGCAGCTAAGTTTAACTTATTATTATTCGTTTGTATCTGATGGCAACTTTCTGCAATACACTCATCAAAAAGACTATAATTATTAGCAGTACCTGTTGTATGGTTTGCTAATTGTTTATCCACAGCAACTCCATTTATATAAAACACCTTATTGTTATAACTAATTATATCTCCTGGAACACCAATAACACGTTTAATAAAATTAATGCTTTCTTTTCCAGGTTGTTTAAATACCATTACATCACCAAATTTAGGCGCTCCTACGCTATAAATATTAGTTCCTATTACTGGTAATCTTAGTCCATAGTTAAATTTATTTACTAAAATAAAATCTCCTATTTGCAACGCTGGAATCATCGATCCGGAAGGTATTTTATAAGGCTCAACAATAAAAGAACGAATAATCATAACTATAAACAATACTGGAAAAGTAGACCGGCAAAAATCTACAATAGCATTTGGTTTATAGTCTACTCTGAGTTTGCTTTTTCTTATTTTATAATACAGTGTAAATATCCCAGTGATAGCAGTTATAACAACTAAAACTAAAGGAAAATTAATATCCATCATTATTGGTTAACTCTCTTCTATTATAATTAAATTATTTATCCACTTTTAAAACAGCTAAAAATGCATCTTGTGGAATTTCTACTTTACCAACCTGTTTCATTCTGCGCTTACCTGCTTTTTGTTTATCTAGCAGCTTACGTTTTCTGGAAACATCACCACCATAACATTTTGCAGTTACATTTTTACGCAGAGCTTTAACAGTGCTTCTAGCTATTATTTGCCCACCAATAGCTGCTTGAATAGCAATATCAAACATTTGCCTTGGAATTATCTCTTTCATTTTTTCTACAAGCAAACGACCACGACTTTTAGAATGATCTCTATGAATAATAACAGCAAGGGCGTCTACTTTTTCGCCATTAATTAGTAAATCTAGTCTAATCATATTGGCGGTATTAAAGCCTTCAAGGCTATAATCTAGTGAAGCAAAGCCTTTACTAGTAGATTTTAATTTATCAAAAAAATCTAGCACTATTTCGCTCATAGGAATTTTATAATGAAGAGAAACTTGCGAACCAGTAAACTGCATATCTTGTTGTATACCACGCTTACCGTTGCATAAAGTTAATACATTACCTAAATATTCTTGCGGAACTAATATATTGACTGTTGCTATTGGTTCTCTTATTTCATCTAGAATAGCTAAATCTGGTAATTTAGACGGGTTATCTATTTCTATGACTTTACCTGATTTTAATTTACACTGATAAATTACTGTCGGGGCAGTAGTAATTAAGTCTAAATTGTATTCACGCTCTAATCTTTCTTGAATAATCTCCATATGCAACATGCCTAAAAAACCGCAACGAAAACCAAAACCTAAGGCATCACTACTTTCAGGCTCATAAAATAATGAAGCATCGTTTAAACTTAATTTTTCTAAGGCTTCGCGGAAAGATTCAAAATCATCAGAGTTTACTGGAAACAAACCAGCATAAACCTGAGGCTTTACTTGCATAAAACCGCTAAGTGCTGGCGTATCTAGAAATTTTGCATGAACTATGGTATCACCCACTGGTGCACCATGAATATTTTTGATACCAGCAACAATATATCCTACTTCGCCAGCATTTAATTCTGTAGTTGGTGTACGTTTAGGAGTAAAGATGCCTATATCATCAATATTATGAACCTTACCTGTAGATTTAATTAAGATTTTATCATTTTTTTTGACAACACCATTTTTTACCCTAACTAAAGATACAACTCCTAAGTAGTTATCAAACCAAGAATCGATAATTAAAGCTTGAAGTGGCTCTAAAGTATCGCCTTGTGGAGCTGGTATTTTGCTAATTAAATCTTCAAGAATATCCGTAATACCTTGTCCAGTTTTAGCTGAACAACGTACCGCATCCGTTGCATCAATGCCTATAATATGCTCGATTTCTTCTGTTACTCGTTCAGGTTCTGCTTGGGGTAAATCAATTTTATTTAATACCGGAACTACTTCTAAACCTTGATCTATAGCGGTATAACAATTTGCTACTGATTGGGCTTCAACTCCTTGAGCAGCATCTACAACTAATAATGCACCTTCGCAAGCAGCTAACGACCGAGAAACTTCATAGCTGAAATCTACATGTCCTAGAGTATCGATAAAATTGAGTAAATAAGTATTACTATCTTTAGCTTTATACTCTAAGGTAACACTTTGTGCTTTAATTGTGATGCCACGTTCACGCTCTAACTCCATAGAATCTAATACTTGGTTTTGCATTTCTCGATCACTAAGACCGCCGCATATTTTAATAAATTGGTCGGCTATGGTCGATTTACCATGATCTATATGGGCTATAATAGAAAAATTACGAATTAATTTGATTTTGTTTACACTTCCATCACTATTTATATGAGCAATTGATAATATTCTAATTGCAGATATCTGTTGGTGCGGATAATTAGAAAGACTAAATTTTAACTGAAATAATACAGTATTTTTAGTTATATTTCAAAATATAAAGTATATAACAATAAAATAACTTTCAAAAAGAAATATTACATGCTACAATGACACAAATATAATAAATTAATTCAATATTTAAACATCTGCTTGATTGGCTTTTTTTAAATACAATACTTATTTTTAATACTTTATTTATGTTTTAAAAGGATTTAAAACTACCATGCCTAAGAATATTCATCATAGAGCTAATACTCATACTCTTCACTACAAAAACCAACATCAGCAAAATTATAAAAGAGATAAAAAAGCACAAAGTGATAAAAGACAAATAGCCAGACAAAAAGTTACAGTAATACATACTAACAAACAAAAGGTTAACGTAACAAAACACACCCAAGCTACCGCTATTGGCTTGTCCTTATTAGTTTTCAATGCTTCTGTGTTATCAGATATTGTTTTATCTAATCCTAAAATGACACCAGGTATAAAAAATAATAAGCGGTTATCTAAAAACACGCAAGCCGTTACCAAACATCACTCTGCTGAATTTAACGATTACTGTTACCAACAACCGCAGGCATCTAAAATAATGCCAGTAACTGTTGTGCCAGAACAAAAAAATCATCTTACTTCTAATCAAAGTGAGGCGCCAAAAGTTGATAGCAACCTTAGAAACCACTTAAGTACTAGTTCAATTAAAAAAAATTCTCAGCAGACACCATTAAATTTTCCTGGTGTGCTAAGTCCTCCAATAACATCCGCTAATTATAAAGATTATTTTGATCAAATATCATATCAACCTCCATTAGAAAATAATATAGTAAGGGAAGCAGCTTTATTTAAAGAACTATTAAAACCTTTTAAACATTTACCTCCACTTGCTAAAGAAAAAGCAACCTTAATGACTATATTACATAGATTAGCTACTAATGTTATATATGACTTTGATATAAATACAGCAGGAGTTGAAGACTATTGGCTTACTACCGAAAAAATATTAGCTCGTGGTGGAAAAAGAATAGATTGCGAAGATTATGTTACACTCTTTAATTTTTATGCTAGTCTCGGGCAAGAAGATTCATTTTTACCACAAGATGCAAAATTTGGTATGTTTACACTACCTCAGCATGCACTTTTTTATTATGAAAGAACTTTACCAAACACAGATAATCCAGAATTTTATGTTATGGATACATCTACAGTGGAAAATTTATCTGAATCATTAAGGTGGTCATCTAGTAAAAACTATTTGACAACACTTAAAGAATATACTTCTCATCAAGCTGTATATGATACATTTTTTTCAAAAAATCATAATAATAAAAATACAGACTTCATAGAAACCACTTTAGCAAAAGATAATGACTGGTCGTTCAAAGTATCTAAATATTCTCCAGGGGAACGTGTTATATTAAAAAATCCAAGAACTAAAATAACAACTGAATATTGGAAAAAAAGATTAAACAACAATAGACGCATAGGTGATAGTATATCGACCAATGATCTCTTACTACTACAATATAACTACATAGAAAATAATGGGGGCTATTCAATACCTGAAGGTATTGAATTTTCTGCAGATAATATCGATTATATAGAAGCACTAGAAATTAAAAATATCCTTGGATATAGAGAAAATCTTATGACTTTACAAAAAGCAGTTAGGTCTATAACAGCAAATCAGGCTAAATATTTAATAGGCTCTTACTCACAAAATTTTGATAAATTTTTAACTATTCATGATTTACCAGAAATGACAGCAGATCAAAAGGAAAAACTTTTAGGAATGTATTCACCTATTTTAAAGCGCCGATTAACCAATGAGGATGTATTTTAGTATACTCGTTGTTGCAAATAGTAACTACTTGCCATGTGTACACGTGGCAGTTGGAAATATTGAACTTTCATTAATAACATAACACTCAGTCCTTTAAATAAAAGCGCCGACTAACTGAATTTAACGGTTAATTATTTTGCTATTGCATATTTGAATAAACTGATCTGTTATGGTTGATTTACCATGATCTATCTGAGCAATTGATAATATTCTAATTGCAGATATCTGTTTGTGCAGATAATTAGAAAGACTAAATTTCAACTGAAATAATACCCTAAAAAATCATTTGTTACAATGACACTAAGATGATACGTTAACTCAATATTAACACATCTTTTTGATTGGCATTTTTTCAAATGCAATACTTATTTTTAATACTTTATTTATGTTTTAAAAGGATTTAAAACTACCATGCCTAAGAATATTCATCATAGAGCTAATACTCATACTCTTCACTACAAAAACCAACATCAGCAAAATTATAAAAGAGATAAAAAAGCACAAAGTGATAAAAGACAAATAGCCAGACAAAAAGTTACAGTAATACATACTAACAAACAAAAGGTTAACGTAACAAAACACACCCAAGCTACCGCTATTGGCTTGTCCTTATTAGTTTTCAATGCTTCTGTGTTATCAGATATTGTTTTATCTAATCCTAAAATGACACCAGGTATAAAAAATAATAAGCGGTTATCTAAAAACACGCAAGCCGTTACCAAACATCACTCTGCTAAATTTAACGATTACTGTTACCAACAACCGCAGGCATCTAAAATAATGCCTGTAAGTGTTGCACCAGAACAAAAAAATTATCTTGCTTCTAATCAAAGTAATCTACCAAAAGTTAATAACAACTTTCAAAACGATTTAAAAACTCCTAAAAGCAATCAAAATAGCTCAATTAAAAAAAAATCTCAGGATAAAACATCAGATATTTCTAGTGTGCTAAATGCACCAATTGGACTCGATAATTATAATCAAGCTCGTTTTTATCCAATATCATATCAACCTCCATTAGAAAATAATACAGTAAGAGAAGCAGCTTTATTTAAAGAGCTATTAAAACCTTTTAAAGATTTACCTTCACTTGCTAAAGAAAAAGCAACCTTGTTAACTATATTACATAGAGTAGCTGCTAATGTCGTATATGCCTATGATATGGATACAACAGGAGTTGAAGACTATTTTCGCTCTGCTCAAGAAACACTAGCGCGTGGTGGAAAAGAAATAGATTGCGAAGATTATGCGATACTTGCTAATTTTTATGCTATGCACGCGCAAGAGCTCTTATATTTACCACAAGATGCAAAATTTGGTATATTTATATTACCTGGTCATGCACTTTTTTATTATGAAAGAACTTTACCAAACGAAGATAAACCAGAGTTTTATGTTATGGATACATTCACAGTGGGGGCTTTATCTAATTCGTTATGGTGGGTATCTGCCGCAAACTATTTAAGAACACTTAAAGAGTATGTTTATAATGCAGATATATATTCAAGTTTTTTTTTCAATCCTTTTAATTATAGAAGCATACCTAGAACTTTAGTAGAAGAGAATTTTTGGTCGTTCAAAAACTCTAAATCTAAACCTGGTAAACAGATTTTTAAAAAAAATTCAAGAATACCAACAAGTGCAGAATGGAATACAAGATTAAACAACAACAGACAGATAGATGATAGTATATCTGCCGATGAAATTTCACTAATGCAATATAATTATATAAAAGAGAATGGAGCTCATTCAATACCTGAGGGTACTGAATTTTCTAAAGATGATATCGATTATATAGAAGCACTAGAAATTAAAAATATCCTTGGCTATAGAGAAGCTTCTAATAAATCAGCAGCTACAACGATAACAGCCAATCAGGCTAAATATTTAATAGGATCTTACTCACAAAATCTTGATAAAATTTTAACGATTCATGATTTACCTGCAATGACAGAAAATCAAAAAGAAGAACTTTTAAAGATGTATTCACCTGTTTTAAATCGAAAATTCACCCATTATGATGTATTTTCGTATACTCCTTGTTACGAATAGTAGCTATTTTCCATGTATACATGTAGCAGATGAAAATACTAATTTTTCTGCTACTAAGATCTACTTC
>CAKMZJ010000020.1 GCA_929200395.1 Candidatus Gorgonimonas eunicellae
AAACTTATAATCACTTGCTGAAAACCCGCATTTCCAACTGCCACGTGTATACACCTAATAGATAAACATGCAGAATTTCAGAGCTAAATAAAAAGACGTATCTTCAGGTGAAAGGTGTACATGCCTTGTTAAACAAGGCAAAGATATTGTCTCATAATAATGTTATTTTAAGTAAAAAATAACATTATTATACAGGTAGGCGTGCAAACATATCTGGAGATAACAATCCTATAGGGGCTATTTTTTCACCTGAAATGAGGCGAAGGAAACTAGGGCATACATCAGCTTGAAATAGCTTGTCATATGAAAGATTTGGTGTGGCATTTAACACTACTTTCAATAAATCAAAATTAAAGATCATATTTTCTATATCGCAAAAAGAGTCAATGTAAACTTTTATACTTTGGAATAAATTATTGTTATCGCAATCATCTGTAAAATGATTTTTATACCCGAAAGTTATAGTTTTATCATTCCAATTCCAAGAGTTGATAAAAACATCAGAGTTTCTATCGAAGGCTTGAGGATATACTCTAGATAGTTTTATTAAGATTTTATCAAAGTCAACCTCTTTTATTAAGGAGGCTAAAGCTTGAGAAGCTGTATCAGAGTTATCTACAAGATATTTAAGATTGTAGACTAGTCTTATAGGAGCAGGTGTATCTCCTACTATATTGCCATGTAAACAAAAATTATTATCATTAGTATTGAGATTAATATGTATCCCCTGTTGTTTCATAATATCTGTTATTAATTTCTTTATAATGTTAACTCCTTTTGTAGTTATTATTTCTTGAGGAGTAAGCATATTTTGATCAAGTATAGAGTTTAAATACGGGCATGGTTGTTGAAGATTATTAGTATCAAGGAGTAGGTTTTTTACATAGTCTTCATTTAATTGAATATTTGTTTGAAGGTGTATATTTTTTGCTATTTCTTTTTTAGTGAATTGTGGATTGTTTTTATCAAAACCATCTACAGTCATAATAGCAAATAGTTTATCAGCTATCTGTTGCTTAATATTAAATTCTACCCATGGAAGTACTCCATTAGCTTTGTCTTTATCTAACCACTGTATTTGTTGGGCGGTTAGTACGTTATTGTTATTTTGTGTATCTGCTATATCAATATCTTTACAGCTAAAATAACAATTTGGCTGTATACACCTGAATATATTATCTGGGTTTTCTCTTTCAGTGGGTTGTCTGCAGGTAATAACTCTATTTGGTTGATCTATTTTTTTTAAGCTATGTCCCTTAAAATTTATTATTCCGTTATTTGAACTAGGGTGATTTGGTGTTTCCATTGTTTGATAGAAAGTTACGTTGTCACCTAAATGTGTATATTGTATTTGAGAATTCATAATTGATTATTTGATTTAATATTATTAAAATTTATATAGGCTGCCCAAAATATCATATAATAAGCAGGAGAGTATTTAGACTATAAAAGATATAATTAGTTTTGTTTAAGTATTATTAATTTGATATTACAGAATTATATTGTATACATAGTTTTTGAGAGATGTAGGGATAAGTATTTGTTCATCGTAAACTGCTTGCTTAATATTTATATTTTGTGGGTTTTCTTTTATACATTTTCTAATTGTTAGTCTTGATAATTGGCATAATGATTTTGGTGTACTAATATGGTTCTTGATTATTTTTGCGACTTCAGTTTTGTTATTATATTGAGCAACATCTAAAGCTGTAGAGGTTGTTGCGATGTGCTCTATATTGTTATAATGACTATGTTTTGTATGTGTTTTAATATTAGTTTTGACATTGTTGTTTAATAAAGTTTTTACTATCTCGGTATGACCTTTGCTTGCTGCATAATGTAGAGCGGTAGCTCCTAATATATCTATAGCGTTTATATCTAAACCTTCTAATAGTAATATGTTAACTATTTCATCGTATCCATCTCTGCTAGCTAAATGCAAATAACTTGTGAAATATGATGGATCAATACTATTGATATTGGCACCATTTAGTAATAATAGTTTAGCTATTTCAGGTTTTTGGTGTTTAAAAGCATAGGTTAAAATATCGTTAGGTTTAGTATTGTTAATAGGAATTTGCATACCTAATAATGATTCTACTTTTTTAATTCCAAGCGATAAATTTGCAATTGCGCCTTCATATAAAATTGCTAATTTACTTTTATCAGTATTTGCCAATAAATAATCACTATAGTGGTCAAAGAGAGTAAATGCGTTATCTAGATTAGCATACATTCCTATAGTAAAAGGTGTATGTATATTGCAATGTAGCATGATATTAGTATTAGCTTTATAGTGTAATAAGATATCAATAGTTTTATAGTAACTATGCACGCCTCCATTTATGTCATGATTTAAGCAAGCAGCATAAGTACAGCAGTGTAAGGGAGTGCGACCGATTTTATCTTGAATATCAATATTTGCACCATTTTGTATTAATATTTCAGCTGAATGATCTTGATTGTAACGAGTTGCATAATGTAAAGGGGTTTGTCCTTCGTTATCTTGAATATTAACATCTGCACGATTTTGTATTAATATTTCAACTGAATGATCTTGATTGTAACTAGTTGCATAATGTAAAGGGGTTTGTCCTTCGTTATCTTGAGTATTAACATCTGCACCATTTTGTATTAATATTTCAACTGAATGAGGTAGATTGTAACGATTTGCATAATGTAAAGGGGTTTGTCCTTTGTTATCTTGAATATTAACTTTAGCTCCATGCTCTATTAGTAGTCGTATAATATTTTTACAGCTTGCATATTTTATAGCAAACAGCAGAGGAAATATTTGTTCATGCATTTTATCTTTTGGTTTTAATATGGTATTAAGATCAATACCAGTAGCTAGTATATTTTTTATAGCTGTAATATTATTATGTATTATTTCATTATATAATTGATAATATTCATGAATAAATTTTTGTTTTGTAATATTCATTTGTATACTTGTTATTTGAAGTTATTATTATTTACAATACTTAATTATAAAGCAAACTATTTATAATGCTGTTAACTTGTTTTATCAGTTAATTGATTAAAAGTTTCGATTATTAATACAATTTATTTTTTACTATAAAAGTTTGCAATCACCTTGTCAAAGCAACCTTCTAGCTTAGTTGCAAAAAAACATTTATCTTTTGTTCTTTTATCTGATTTTAAAGCAGTCATTATATCCTTGTTATCTGTTATTATTACATCTAAAGAACTAGTAACCATAGAGTCATTTATAGAGTCTTTATCTTGAAAAAAACCGACAAGAAATTTATTTTTTCCTTTCGCATATCCTACTTCCCACGAACAATCTTTGCCATAAGGAGAGCGTAAAAAGACAATATCAGCCCAGTCTATAGCTTCTTTGTCTACATAATAGGCACATTTTTCTACAAAAGAGTTATCTAGTTTTGGAATTATAAAATCTTGTGGTAAAAAAACATTATATTTGTCATTAAATATGCTATTACTTATTTTAGTATTTATTTCTTGGTATTCAGTCTTGCTTAGTTTAGCTGAAAAATACACCTTAAGTTGTTCTTGTTTTTTTTCAGTATTAGCTATGACATTATTAGCTAGAGTTAATGCGACAGCAAATGTAATGCTTAAAGCTAAAAAAAGTGATTTTTTTTTGGTATGCATATGATTAATCTATTTTCTGATGTTAATTGTTTTTGCAGTATTGTTAAATTTTAAAACACATAAAATTAAGTAACTAATTTAGGTGTTGCCATTTGTATATAATACCAGATAAAAAATAAAAAAATAATTATTTTTGTTTATTATTTATCTATTTTTAACTTGTTTTAAAATATTAATTTTGTAGAGTTAATTTAAACAAGATGTTTTAAAAAAATTAGCAAATGAATGTCAGAGTATTAAAAATTGCACTAAATGTAGTTTTAACCTTTTGGGTTTGTATTATAATTTTTAATAGATGGCTATTTTTTAGAAAATAATAGCTTTTTAGGAGGGGGTATGTCTGATCATTTTGATATAGATCAAGCTCATGATGGTGAGCATGAACACTTACGGGAATATTTACATAAGCTGCATTCTAATAAGGAAAAAATAGAAGAAACTGAAAAAGGCGGAGAACAACAAAGCAAACTTAGTGAGTTAGGTAGATTTAAGGTAACAACTGTTGAGAGAACAGAAAAATATACTCAAGAGCATGAAAAAGAAAAAAATGAAATAATTGAAAATCAAGAAGATAACGGTAAAATTAAAGATGGTTATTTAGGCGTTTATTCTGTGTCGTGTATAAAAATAAAAAAAAAGTATTTAACAAGAAAACAAGGTAAACAAAATAAATAAAATTCTTCTCTATATTTTGTAGAGTAAATTAAATATTTTTTAACAAAGACATATTGTTTAAAGTATTAAAAGCTGTAGTTGTTTTAATTGGAGTATTTGTATTGTTGTTAAAGCAAAATTTTTTTAAATATTATTACTTTTCTAGCTGTAATAGTATTTTTATAGTATGTTTGTGTCTAATATATTTGTTTCCTAAAACCTGGTTAGCAAATTCAGAAATATATAATTTGCAAGAATATTTTATTGCATTTTTGTATACATTTTGTAGTCATTTTAGTTTAATTATCTTGTGTTTTTTAATGGTAAATGCACTGTCGCTGCCATCAATTTTAATTAAAAATTATTTTAGATTATTTATACAAGCAGCCTTAACATCTGTTTTACTTTGTGGTCTTATAATAGATGCATACGTATTTCATGTAGATGGTGTTCATGTAACAGATTTTTTTTCTTTTAATATATCAACCTTATTTATTAATGATTTATCACCGTTGTATTCAGTTAGCAGGATTAGAGGTGTAATAATCATATGGTCAATATTGTGTTTTATTGAATACAAAATTGCATGTAAAATAGAAAAATCTAATTGGTTTATATCTAATAATTTTGGTAAGAAATTTTCTCTTATATTTAGTATAACATTATTATGTTCACAAACTGTTTATTTTTTTACAAATCAAAATTGCAAATTTTTTTATTTTGCTAAGCATTTGCCATTTCAGTATAAAAATAATTTATTTTTACAAAATGCATGTCCAGAAATAACAAAATTAATACAATCAAAGTTAAAAAATATTAATTACCCTTTAACACCATTAGCTACGGTTAAAGTTAATCAGCCAAAAAATATTGTAATAATTGCGACAGATGCTTGGCGTGCAGATCATTTTAATGCTATTTATTCTCCTAATTTGTGGAATTTTGCACAGCAAGGGACTATATTTGAAAATCATTTTTCAGTAGCTAATGCTACAAGACACGGATTATTTGGTTTGTTTTACGGCATACCTACATCCCATTGGTATAACTTTGCTAAACAGCAACAATCTCCTGTTTTTATTGATAGATTGCAACAGCTATATTACCAATTAGGTATTTTTATTTCTACCCAAGTAAAAAGAGACCAGCTTGATAAAGCTATTTTTAGTAAGGTTGACAATTTAAGGTTAACTTCTATAGGAAATACCCCAGCTGAGCTAGATAAAAATACTACAGATGATTGGATACAGTGGTATAAATCTCGTGATAAATCAAAACCATTTTTTTCATTTATATTTTATTACTCAGTTCATGAGCATGACTTTCCTGAGAGTTATACAGATAAATATTTGCCGACTGGAGGAAAAATAAAATATTCTAATTTAGCAAAAATGCATGGTGAAATTGGTATTAAATCAAACTATAAAATAGCTGTACATTATATGGATAGTTTAGCCAACAAAGTTTTATCTACATTAAAAAATGCAGATGATTTAGCAAATACTATAGTTATTATTACATCAGACCATGGACATCAGCTTAATGATGATAAACAAAATATTTGGGGGCATGGCTCTAATTTTACTGAACATCAACTAAAAGTTCCATTTGCTATTATTGGCTCTGAATTTAATACTAATTCTACGGTAAGTTCATTAACTACCCATTATGACTTGATCGCAACTTTAGTGCCTAATTTTTTAGGAGTTACTAATGATATTGCAGATTATTCCATTGGTAGAAATTTATTAGTAAATAACAACAACCAACAATGGAATATAGCGTCAACATGTTTAGAAACTATGGCAAATAGTATGCTTGCTTTTGGTTTGTTTAATAAAAATAAGTGTTTAAAAATATTTCCTTCGGGAAAATACCAGTTAATCAGTCAGAAAAATAAAATTATACCAGAAGCTATTGAATCTAATTATGATTATATACTAGAAGCAATCAAAAAAATGACTAGATTTTTGAAATAATTATTATTAATATATTAATACTGTGTTAATTTTTTGCATAAGGATATAAAATGAATAATTATTTTTTAAAAATTAGCTGCACGGATGTTAAAAATATTTCTCATGAAGAAATAGATAATATAAAAAAAACAATGATTAAATACCCTCTATTGATAATAAAAAATCAATGTTTAGCAGATAACGACCTTTTAAACATTGCAAAAAAAGTGGGTAATGGCAATTTAGAAGAATCTGCTAGAAATATAAGTCTGACAAAAAGCAGACGGAATATAGCTTATTTATCTAACATAAAATCCAGTGATGGTGGCCCTATAGGTTATGCAGGAAGTACAACAGACTATTGGCACTCTGATCAAGAGTTTCGTATTAATCCGGCATCTATTACTATTTTATATTGTGTAATTCCTTCTGAAACCGGAGGCAGTACTAGCTTTGCATCAACATCAATAAAACATTTAGAGATAAATAAAGACTACATAGAAAAAATAAAACACTTGTGGTCTACAAGAGTGCCAGCGGACAATCATGACAATGCACCAAAGATAACAGTTTCTCACCCTGTTTTTCTTAATAATAATGATGATCCATCTATTTATGTAAGTGAAAATACTATTAATTTTTTGGATAATAATAACAGTGTAGAAGATTCTCCAGCAATAAAAAAATATCTCATGAATAAAATACTAACAGAAAAAAACATATATTCTCATCAATGGAATATTGGAGATTTACTAATTTTTGATAATAGTAAACTTATACATAGAAGAGAGGCTTTTAGTGGTATACGTTTTTTGAAAGGAATGAAAATATATCCTGATAGTAACTATCATACCAAAATTAATGGATTTGAAATCTAGAATAATTTTCTATAAATTATACAATATAATATGAGATATAATTATGAATATAGATAATCAAGATAATAACAGGATTCAAAATCTTATAAAATTAAGTAATTCCAAATATGTAGTTGGTGATAGCAAAAAAACCAATAAAGGCAGAGAAATACGTGCAGGGGTATATGGTGGATTGCCATTTGATAGCCTTGTTTCTGATGTAGTTACTGGATGTTTGCCAGTAAAATCAGCCTGTTACGGAATTTGTTTTGCTGCTAAAAATAGTTGGGAGCAAGGGTTTGATTTTGGAAAAAAGGTAAATAATATTTTAGATGAAGATTTATTTATTAATGATATAAAAAAAATTCCTGAGACTCAAAAATATTTAAGATGTGGTTGGAATAGTGATCCTTCTTGGGATTGGAACACAGCTGTAAAATTAGCTAATATAGTATTTCAGCACGATAAACTAATGATATTTATTACAAAGGCTTTTACTAAAACTCAGGATAATGTTTTAGAAAAGATGATAAAAGCACGTAGTGAAATGAGAGTATCTATCAGTGCGATGGATACCGATATTCAATTAGAGCAAAGGCTATCTTTTATAGAGCGTTATCGAAAATTAGGAGGAGTTGTAATACCTATATTAATGACTTCTTTCTTTAAAGATACAAAACTTATTGATCGTCAAAATAGTTTAGTTGATTGGCTAGTAAAAGGTGATTATCCAGCAGCAGAGAATAGTTTAAGGTTTCCAATAGAAGCGCCTATTAGTAGTGTAGTAAATCAAAGTAAATGTAAACAAATAAAAGATGAAAATGCAATTTGGAGTGGTCGGCTTTATAGTGATAAATTGATTTTTCCAACAACTACAACTGTGCCTAATTGGTATTTTGGTTTATCTAGTGGTTATCTTTCGAAACTAGATAAGTCTTTTATTGAAAAGATGTTTGTTGATCCTGTTATTGAGCATAATACTATTATGTCTTCAGAAACACTTTATAAGCCACCACGGATGTGTGGTGTTAAAGACGAAAATATAACGTTAACCCAGTGATGTGTAATAGTTTATTTAGAATGTTAATTATTTTCATTTTACATAACTTAATATTAATGGTGAGTTATTTGTGAAATATCAGTATAAACAGAAGATTTGATTTGAGGATTGTTAATAATATTAGTTAGGCTATGAGTGATAAAATAATATTTTTTAGTTTTATCGCACTGTTGCATTCCTCTAGCAATATTTATACTTTCGCCCTTAGCTTTAATAATTTTGGCTGCTTGGCTACCGAAAAGAATAATTTTATTTTGTAAGTCAAAGTTTAACTGATAGATTAAAAAAGAAGAAAAAGCTTCTACTGTAGCAGTAAAAGTATTATATAATTTTTTGAAGATTCCTTTATTTGAAGGTGGCCAAATAAATTGTATTGGATGCTCTGCTGTTTGAGTGTCAATATTCAAATCAATAAAAATTTTAGCTAATGTAGTTTTGATTTGAAAAAAATTTGTATGTTCAGGAAGATTGCATATATCGCCAATTACTAAAGTATTATTATTGAGTTTCCACACTAGTAAGTTAACCACCTGTGGTTTATCAGTATGATATTTTTTAATATCTAGATTATTAGCTGGTGCTTTATTTATGCTAGTTGCAATAGTATCATTCTGGTTTGTTGTGGTTTCTACTGTAGGTTTAGATGTTGCTATATTGGTTTTAGTAAAAACTGTTAATTTTTTTTTGGTTTGCCAATGTATGTTTGTATCAGCAGGTGGAGCAGTGTTTTCATTTGCAGTTACTTTTGCAGCAATGTGGCTATTGTTGTTACTGCTATTTTTAGTACGAGTTTTAGTTGCGGGTTGTAAGGCTAAACATACAGGCAAGAAAGATAGCTTTGATTTATCAATATGTGGTTTATTAGTTTTTTTACTATTGGCAAACTTAAATTTAGGATACCACAAATCTATACCAGTTGCTTTTAGGTAATGCTCTCTAATAAATTCTTTGTGTTCTAAATCTAACAATTTTTTTCCATAATAATTTTAGCTAATCTTTTGCTATTGATGACTTCAAGAAATTACCAAATATCATTGAGAGTAGACAGTAAGATAAAAACCAATAAAATCCTGAGTGTAGAACAGAATTAAATTTAATTAAACTCTCGCCAGACAAAGTAGAATTAGCAGCAAGGAACACAATAAAAATTCCAATAGCAAAAACATCTGCCAAAGACCACTTGCTTAAACAAGAGTTCCATTCGAGTAATTTTGAATTCTTAGTAGCCAGATAAACCGACATTATTGCCATTTTAAGAAGAGGAATTACTATGCTAAATAATAACACTAAAATAGCCACAAAAAAATATTTTTCTTTGTATAAATCTATAGCTGTTTCAATAATAGTTCTAGTTTGTTCGCTAACTTTAAAAGAGCCTTTAATATTTAAGCTATCTATTACTTGAGAGCCAATTGAGTATATCATTGAATTGTTTTTTTTCTCTTCGAGTAATTTTTTACCGTGAATCGCTAATATTTTTTTATCTACAGTTGCAGTTATTGTTAGCATTGGTTGTAAGATTCCTGCTAACCAAGTTGCTAACGAAACAGATAGTATTAGCCATAATAAATAATTTTGTTTAGTTTTTATCATAATATTATAGTAATTGAATTAATTTATGTTAGGTATCTTGTTTATTATTGGTTATAACAGTACGAGTAGGAAAGGCAAAATCTGCATTTTCTTCTTTTACTATTTTAGCTATAGCCAATAAAGTTTTTTCTTGAACCGATAAAAACCCGATACGATCTATTTTGGTAATATGAACCCTAATTTGACATAACAGCGATGACTCATCATAGCGCATAAACTTAACATAGTAGGGTTCAGTAATATCTATGTTATCAGCTGAAACTATGTATGCTGTTATTTTATCAAAAATTTGGGGTAGCTTTTCTATATCTTGATAACGCAAACCGAAGTTTTCTATCATTCTACGATTGCGCATTCTAGTAGGATTTTCAATGATAATGCCATTAAATATTGAGTTAGGCACATAAATAGGTCTTCTGTCAAAAGTCCGTATTCTAGTTAGTCGCCACCCTACTTTTTCTACATTGCCTTCAAGTTGTTTATCTGGAGATTTAATCCAGTCGCCTTCGCTGAACGGTCGGTCTACCATTAGCATTAAGCCACCAAAAAAATTTGCTAGCCATTCTCTAGCGGCTAGACCTAATACTATACCTCCGATTCCACCTAAAGCTAAAAATCCAGATAGGCTATGATCAAATAATTGAGCAAAACCAAAAACAGTAGTAACAATAACCATTAATTGTATAATGCGGGCTATTGTTAAAGGAGATATATTTTTTGCCCATCTGGTTTTTGTTGTTTTTAGTAAAGATTTTATATCTAAGCTAATATTCCAAATTATTAGATTAGGATAAATTAACCAAATGATTTTTTTTAATAACAGTATATCGCTTAGATAGTCACTAAAATAAATTTCACAGAATGATCGTAACTGTATTAGTAAAAAAATAACCCAAGGTAAATATAACAATAATGATTTTATAGATTTAAAAAATATTGATATCGCCGGGTGTTTATCGTTTGCTATATTATAGTTAATAATTTTTTTTAAAATTAAGTAACATATAAAACAGACAATAAAACCAGTAAAAGGTTCTATAAAAAACCGTAAATTAAAATCCATAAATTTTACCTGTTGATGAAGGTCTAATAAATTAGCAGTTGCTACCTTATAGATTATCTATAAAATAAAAAGATACAGGTATTAAGATACGAAAATAGCACCCACTTAGCAACTCATGATATATTATTTTAGCAAGGTTTGTGTTATTTTATTAAGAAATACTTTTTAAGCGGTCATATCTATTGCTTACTAGTTTTATTGCTGGTATTTCCATTAGCGACTTTAACTGTAAGAGTAAAGATTGTTTTATTCTTTTAGCCGTTAACGTAGCATCTCTATGAGCTCCACCAAGAGGTTCTTCGATAATTTCATCAACTAAGTTGAGTTGTTTAAGCCTCGGAGCAGTTATCCCCATTATTTCTGCTGCAATATTTGCATAATCTGCTTTTTTCCACAAAATTGAAGCACAACCCTCTGGAGAGATAACAGAATAAGTACTATAGCTCAGCATCATCAAATAGTCACAGACCCCAATTGCAAGAGCACCACCGGAACCGCCTTCACCAATTACAACTGTAATTATTGGTGTTTTTAAAGCAGACATGACTTCTAAATTGTAAGCTATAGCTTCACTTTGGCCACGTTCTTCAGCGCCAATTCCTGGGTAAGCTCCAGGGGTATCGATAAAAGTTATTATAGGCATTTTATAACGTTCAGCTAGTTGCATTAGTCTACAAGCTTTACGATAACCTTCAGGCTTCGGCATACCAAAATTGCGTGCTACTTTTTCAGAAATTTCTCGACCTTTTTGATGTCCGATAATCATAACAGGATAATCGTCTAAGCGTGCTATACCGCCTACTAGAGCTTGATCATCAGCAAAGTGGCGATCTCCATGGAGTTCGTCAAAATCAGAAAAAATATATTTTATGTAATCTAGTGTATATGGGCGTTTAGGGTGTCTAGCTATTTGTGCTATTTGCCAAGCGCTCAAATCACTAAAAATTTTTTTAGTTAAATCATCGCTTTTTTGTTGCAAGTTCTCTATAGCTTCAGAAAGATTTACATCAGAATCATTCTCTACTAGTCGCAATTCATCTATTTTTGCTTCTAATTCAGCTATAGGTTGTTCAAAATCTAGGTAATCGGAATTATTCATTAAGGTTTGTATCTCATACTTACTATAAATTATGCTCTGTATACTTTAGCTAATCATAAAATAAACTAATTAGATGCTATTATAGCATAGTATCCTTGATTAAAGCTACTTCTAAGCATTATAGCAAAAATATTAATTATTATTAAGTTATCTTTACGATAGTTATTTTGTGGTAGATAATCTATAAAGTAAAATATCTTTGTTAGGTTGGGTGCAGTGTTATGATAGTTATAAATTAATAGTGTAATACTTTGTATAATTAAAGTATCTTCGATGAAATATATGGCGTAAATGCTCCTGCATATCATCTAGTGAAAGGTTTTGTTTGCTGAGTATATAATTATCTAGTTTATTGCCATCAAAAATATTTTCGTCTAAACTTCTAAGATACATAAATACTGCCCTTCCAGCGTCTATATTATTATATTCAGCAGATAAGCCCTTTTTGTTTTATTTTCTTTTAATTGATTTTTGTAGCTTTTAATTCACTATTAAGCCTATCTTCATTATGGCTGATATCTGTTAATATTGTGCTAGTCTCTCGTACCCCCTAATTACTAGGGCTAACTGCAAACGATGTGTTTTTTAGATCACTGATATAGATAATGCTGTCTTAATAGTCGTCATTGTCTTCATTGTCACTAATACTACTTAATGAAATCGAATCGAACTGATCTTCTTCTTGTGCTTGAAGTTCTATCTCATCAGTAATATATTGAAGTAGCTCCGCTTCCCTATTTTCTTTATTAATTTTAGCTAATGTTGCATTAGCATCATCATAAGCATCGTTATTATTTTTAGTAAATTGTTCATATCTTTTGTTATTTGGGTTTTCTGGGGATCTAAATGGTAATATAGTAACTTTTTTACCATATTTTCTTTGTAAATGTAATTGCCAAGCTTCACAACCTGTAATATATCCTTGAGCACATTCTTTAGCTGTAAATGGTTTATTTTTAGAGACTAAAAAAGGTGGTGTTTCAATAATAATTTTTATTTCTTTATCGTGTTTAAGTGAATTATTAAAGTCAACTTCTATTTGATTAAACATATCATTAACTAGATAATTTATATCATTTTCTTCATCAAATGTGATCTGCTTATTATGTTGTAGATTAAAAAAATTAAGTTTATTTGTGTCATCCATTGATATTCTGTTTTTAAAGTCATTCTGTGTGCTATTAGTAAGCTTTTGGTTTATAGAAAAAAGAGAAACTGCTGTAGCATCTGGATGCATATCTAGCATTTCTTTTAAATTAGCTCGATGAGCCCTCAAGTTTTCGTTGTTATCAAGTGGTAGTGATGCATTATTTAGCATATTTGTTGCACTTGTTGTTCTTATTGATATTGCTTGTTGAATCCTAGATGGCCCTGTAGTATCTTTACCTAAAATACGCTTTATTACTCTTTCTATTATATCAATAGTAAATCTAAAAAAACGCCTACAATTATTAGTTATATTGCTTTTCATGGTAGGGTGGTTAGCTTCCATTGCTTTATGCAAGAAGGCATTTGCTGGTAGATTTGGAGTTTGAATTGGCGGCATATTTAAGATTCCATTTAAATTAAATTTATTCGCTAATATTTAAACCATGCGCATGTATTCTATTAAAATCACCTTATAACAAATTTATAGGTAATAATGATATGGATTTTTGCTGAATACAAATATATTAATTTAGATAAACTAGTGGTGAGATTGAATAACTAGCAGTCTAAGATATATAGCTTACAGGTAAAGTATAGTGGTTAGAAGATCAAAATAGCACAACACACAAAAGTTTTTATGTGTTAGCATCTTTTGTTAGTACTATTTTATAAATATGAGTAGGATCAACTAGTTCATGTTTATCAGTAATTTTTTGTTTGTTTCTGTAAATTTTTAATAAAGTTTCATATCCGTAATAATCATCTTTATATTCTACCATTTCAGAATAACTTTCATAGGTAATATAACATACTGGCATTTTGTTTACATATTTAGGAGGTAAGCTTTCGAACTTTGGTAAAAATATTTTACTTTTGTTAAATTCATCCCAGTTTAAATCTCCAGATGCAATAAATTTATCAACTGCTTCATCAGTAGAGTTTTCTGCGATATACTTTATATCTTGTTTGCGAAAATTAAAATTAGAAAAATCCTCAAAGTTCATAGATTGTATTCCGTTTGGAAGATTAAAAATCTCCCTTATTTTAAGACGAGCTTTAAGTATATTTTCAACTTGATCTCTAGGATGTTGCATTGATATTGCATCAGACATGCCTATTATAATACTATGCTTTGCTACAAGCTTTATTTGTGTAATATCTTTACTTTCTTTTGCTTTTTGGGAATTATTTAGCATCAGTAAATTATCAAAATGTAATGCACCACGATCAACACAACTAGATATACTCTCATCAATTGTTTCTAGTGTTGTTCGAAAGAGATTTTCATCTACTCCTACCTGCAATAAAGATAATATGTCAAATACTTGATTAGCTAATAACTGTCTATTTTTATGATTGTAATCGCTAGAATTTCTTAATTTTAATAAAAATTCCCCTAGATTATTAAGTTCTTGGATAGAGAGATATGGACTGACATAAGGAAAGTTTATTTGGCCACTACAGTTTGCAAACTTTGCAAAGTGTTCAATAAGTGAATATGTATTAAAGATAGCACGTTTTTTTGTATCTGTAAGTTTAGCTAGGTCCTCTGCGCTAGGAGTGATCAAGTTTACTCTTTCTGGAATATAAAGCACGCTATAATTACCTAAAATTTTCATCTCTCTTAGAGAGCCATCTGCTTTAGGGCTACAGATCCATCTAGGCCAAGGTTCGCTTTCACTTATTATTCTTATTAATTCATGGCAGTTATCTATTGTGATATTCCCTGCTAGCTCAACATTAGATGAGTTTATGCTTTGTAAATTATTGCATGATTTAAATAATAAATCACCTGAAATAGCAAGCTTACTAACAAGATCTTCTATAGGGCAGAAAATTACACTAAGGTCTGCTACTGTTAAATTATCAGCAAAAGATGTAAACTTTTTATTCTTTATTAATGTTAAATTTGCAACAACTGTATCTGGATGTATTTTATAAAAATTATCGCAACCTTCAATAGTAAGATTTCTATACTTACCTGATAAAACCTCCCTAAGGTTTTTGCAGTTGATAAGATGTATATCAAAAGTATTTGTAGGTGATAAACTTGTAATGGAGTTGCACTTGTTTATTGTTAGCGTTCCCTGGATATGAAATAGTCCATTGCCATCAGGAGTTATCTTCATAAGTTTTGGACAGTTGTATAAACTAGCATCGCCTACAATTATAAAATCAGATGGTAATTCTTTTAACCTTGGCGAATTTTTTATTGAAACAGTACCAAAAGTTTTTACGTGCTGAGGTAGCTTTTCGATATGACTTAATTTTACATTTCCATGTACTGTATAAAATACACGATTAGAAAATGTACCGTTGTTAACTAAATTTTCAAACTCTTTGCTAGTTAAGTTTATATTTTTTATTGGTTCTATATACTTATTATCTATTGCTTGAGTAGCTATTTTTGGTCTATTGTTGATTGTTAGTTGAGTTGTTTGAGTAATTGGTTGATCTTCAGAAATAATAGCTTTAGTTGTTGGTTTTATATTGTGTTGAGCTGTTGTTAAGTTAGCATTATTAAATACATCAATTAAATATTTATCGTCTTGTGGTTCTGGAAAACCAGTAACCGCAGATGCATTAACATTACTAAATTTATCAGATAGTTGCTCTATTTGAGATTTGCAATTTATATTGTTTTCAATTAAAGATAATGTTTCTAGTAAAAGTTTTGCTTTGCAAATATCATTGGCATGTGCATTATAAGTTACATTTAAAGATAGCCTCATAAACGATACTATTTCTTGCTTTCTGTTTTCATCAGCTGATTTTTCATATAAAGATTGAGCTATTGCCGAGATAGTGCAAAAAACTAATTTTGAATCATCTTTACAGGTTAAATTTAATAGCAAGCTTTTAAATTTAATATCAGTTGTTGTTTGTCTGCAGTTAGTATTTAATTGATTTACCGCTTGCTCATAATCAACACCTTTAGTTATCATTTCACTAAAAAAATTTTCAAATACTGGGTTATTATCAACCATATAAGAAATGATTTCTTCTTGCGTATTATCAGAGTTAAGTTGTTCAACTATATTGTTTAAATAATCTTTTAGAAGTGATGGTTTTTCTTTGTTTGCTAACTCTTCTATTTTAGACTTACCATTTTTAATGTAATTTAATGCTTGTTTATATAAAACTTGTTGTAGATGCTGAAGATTTTTTTCTGATGCAGTTTGCTTGCTTTCTGGTGAAAACATCATTAAAAATTTACTCAGATCATCATTTATATAATCGTCAAATGATCTGAGGGGTTTTTCAGTTGATATAGTTACCCGATCGGCTATATCTGTAGGATTAGTATTTAAATTGCTTATTACATCTATTGCTACAGGTGATGCATTTGTTGCTAAAACACTGTTACCGTTATAAAGTCCAGTGCTTGGTGAAGAATCCGTATAGTTTTGGTAATTAGGTTGTAAATTAAGGCTATTGTAGTTTGTAGTTGTTGATGGCATATGAACTCCTTGTCTATATGCAAAGGAAAAATTTAGTTTTAATTGCTTTCAGTGGAAAAGTATTTTTGGTTTTTAAACTGCACTACTATTTAAGTTAGCATAGCAAAAATAGGTGCTGCCCAGTTTAATAAGTCTAAAATTGCTCGCTTAAAAGATGTATTTTCAAGTAGAAAGTGTATACACCTTTTATCTAAGAATAACTAGTTTCCTGCTATTGTTGAATTTTCTATTTTTCTTTGTAGTAAAATATTAGTTCCATTATTTCCTGATAATGTCTTTGCTCGTTGATACGATAAATTCGCATTTTCTAAATCACCTTTACGGTAGTAAGCATCACCCATTAAGGTAAAAGTAGAAGTGTCAAAACTGTTTGGAATGCTAATTGTATCTAGAAGCTTTAATGCTTGATCGGCTCCATCAGTAGATTCAGATATTAAAATACGCGCAATTCTTTGCTTAGCGATTATTTTAATAGATTCTTGTTTGCTATTAT
Source organism: Candidatus Gorgonimonas eunicellae (assembly GCA_929200395.1). GTDB lineage: Bacteria > Pseudomonadota > Gammaproteobacteria > Pseudomonadales > Endozoicomonadaceae > CAKMZJ01. The sequence goes on from CAKMZJ010000020.1 coordinate 17,027, forward strand.
TAATTATCCAATTTAATTGCTGCTTAGCGCTATCTAAATCATTGCTTGTAACTAATTTTTTTGCATATAAAAATGAGGCCAAGCTAGCATATTCTGTTTTAGAATATTCGTTCTGTAGTTTTGCTACATTATTTTTAAACTCATCGGTTAATTCTGTTTTGCTCGTCGCATCCATTATTTGTAAATAAATACTTGAAGCAGAATTATTATATCTTTTTGTTACTTTTTTAAATCCAAAAATACTACTTGCAGTAACAACTGCTATTAATAATAACGGGATTATTATTTTTTTGTATTTTATACAAAAGTTTTTAAGTTCTTGGATTTGTTCATCTTCTGCGTGAAAACTCATAAATTTGCCTCTATATTAAAATTGTTTTGTTATCCAACTGACAGCATCATCATAATTAGCATGCTTAGAAATTTCTTTAGTTTGCGTACATTTTATTGTAATACTATCTGGAGCATCTTTAGACTCAATTATCCAGATAAATTTTGCTTTAGTATTTTCTGCTCTATTAGTTTGAGATTTAAAACTTCCGCCATAATTTACATGCACTCTAATATTTTTTAGTTGGTCGCGTAGTTTTTCTGCTTGCCAAGTAGCTATATTGGCATCATTGTTATTACAAATAATGCTGATATCTGCATATGGCGATAGTTTATCTGTCAAATTATAGAGTTTATCTAGCATTAATACAATTCTATCTAACCCTAAAGCACAGCCAATAGCAGCAGTGGGTTTACCGCCTAGTAATTCCACTAAGCCGTCGTACCTGCCTCCAGCGCATATGGTTCCTTGAGCACCAAGATAATCTGTTGTCCACTCAAAAACAGTTAAGTTGTAATAATCTAAACCTCGAACTAATTTATTATTTAAAACAACAGGTATGTTATGTTCCGAGAGATAGCTTAAAAGTTTATCAAAGTGTTCTAATGACTCTTTAGCTAAATAGTCATTCATTATTGGAGCATCAGCTATTAACTCTTGTATTTCAGGATTTTTGCTATCTAGAATACGCAAAGGATTTATATCTAGTCTACGTAAGCTGTCATCATCTAAATTATTTTTATGTTTAGAAAAATACTCAACTAAAGCTTGACGATACTTAGCTCTATCTGTAGTGGATCCTAAGTTATTGATTTCTAATTTTATATGATCAAGCAACCCTAAATGTTTGAATATTCTAGATGTTAGGAGAATAATTTCTGCGTCTGCTTCAAACCCAGGCATACCAAAGGATTCTATGCTCGTTTGAAAAAACTGTCGGTAGCGACCCTTTTGTGGTCTTTCATAACGAAACATAGCCCCAGATGTCCATAACCTTTGTACCTGATTGTAAAGCATACCATTTTGTATCGCTGCTCTAACTGTACCTGCTGTTGCCTCTGGGCGTAATGACATACTTTGTCCGTTGCGATCGGCTAGAGTATACATTTCTTTTTCTACTATGTCGGTACCAGTGCCAACGCCTCTTTGAAATAGTTCTGTTGCCTCTAATACAGGTATTTCTATCTTGCGATAACCATAGGAATTTACTACATCTTGAATTTGTTGTTCTAAATAATGCCATATAGGCGTTTGTTCAGGAAGTATATCATTCATTCCCCGAACAGCTCTTATTTGCTGTGGCAAAGTAATTACTCCAAATGATTATTAAGTTTAATTTTAAAATACTATTAGTAATAAAAATTACAAAAATGTATACTTATAGTCTTTATATTACCACAAAAAGATTTTTTTTAGAATAGATAAATCATCTATTAGGAGTATATCAAATGCCAGAGTTGCCAGAGGTAGAAACAACTAAACGAGGAATAACGCCACATATAATAAATAAAACCATAAAAAAAGTTATAATAAGAAATCATAAGTTGCGCTGGCCAGTAAATGAAAAGTTGCATGAGCTAGCTTATAGTAAAGAAATAACAAGCATAGAACGACGAGCTAAATACTTAATATTAAACTTAGATTCAGGCACTGAGGCAATTATTTTACACTTAGGTATGTCGGGCAGGTTATCTATAACTTGTAAAACAGAGCCGCCACAAAAACATGATCATATAGATTTTATTTTTTCAAATGATAAATTGTTACGTTATCATGACCCTAGAAGGTTTGGAGCTTGCATATGGTCGCCTCAGCCTCCATTAGAACACAAGTTACTAAAAAAATTGGGGATAGAACCATTTAATGAAGCGTTAACAGCAGAAACTTTATATAAATCCTCAAGAAATAAAAATAAAGCTATTAAGTCTTTTATTATGGATAGCAATAATATTGTAGGTGTTGGCAATATTTATGCTAGTGAAAGTTTGTTTTATGCTAGAATTAACCCTGCTAAACCATGCCGTGAAATAACAGAAAGTCAGTATAAGATACTTGCTCAAAAAATTAAAACTGTTTTATTAAGAGCTATACAACAAGGTGGCACAACACTACGTGATTTTTTAGGATCAGACGGCAGCCTAGGTTATTTTAGCCAAGAATTAGCTGTTTATGGTCGTAACGATCAACCCTGTAAAAATTGTAACACCAAAATAACCCAAATAAAAATGAATCAACGTAGCACTTTTTTTTGTGCAAGTTGTCAGAGTTAATTTTTTAAGATTTATTTTATTATGATTTATACTATTTGCATAGTTAGTGGTCCGACTTCTCAAGCTCCTATGACCGCCTTAAAGTTTGCTCAAGCTGTATTGCAAAAAAAACATACAATAAATAAGGTGTTTTTTTATATGGATGGGGTATATAATACAAGTAAATTTATTATAGGTTCCGAGTATCATAAAAATATTAGTCAAGAGTGGAAAACTTTAATAAAACAGAATAATTTAACAGCTGTTGCCTGTGTTTCAGCAGCTCTAAAGCGTGGAATCATTGACTCTGAAGAAGCAAAAATTAATAATTTTTCTGATTTTAACTTAGATAACAACTATGAAATCTCTGGAATAACACAATGGATTAGTGCTATCGTTGAGTCAGATCGTCATATTGTTTTTGGATAATAGCAATGCACCCTAAAATTTGTATAATTTCTAATTGTTCACCTTATAATGGCGAAAGAGCCAGAGAAGCTTTAGACTTTGCTTTAGCTTCGGCTGCTTGTTCGATACCAACTGCACTTTTATTAATTGGAGAAGCTGTTTTGCAGTTATCTGAAGTTAAATGCGATATCCTCGGCAAAAAAAAAATCAGTTCGTTAATAGCTGCTTTGCCAATCTATGGAATAGATACAATATATGTTGACGCTGATGATATTGAATCTTTTAATGTAAAAGTGGTTGATCACGACGGCTTAAATATCTCATATTTAACAAGTTCTGAAATTGCGAACTTGCTTTCTTCTTACGATAAAGTAATTAATTTATAATGGCTATATTACATATTCTTAACAAATTAAGTAAATCAAATGATTCACTTGTAAAAACAATAGTACAAGAAGATTCTATACTGCTAATTGAAGATGCTTTATTTATGTTGCAGTCTCATATCGAGTTTATAAATCAGCTAGCAAAAAAATATAAAATATATGGTATAAAGCAAGATGCTGAAGCTAGAGCAGTGGTAAACATAACAGCAGATGTAAAGTTTATAGATTATCATGAATTTGTCACTTTAACAGAAGAACACGATAAAATTCTATCTTGGTATTAAACTATAACAGTGGTATTTGTTATGATGCATTCATGATCTCATCCTCATTTTCAAGAATATTATAAAAGTGTTCAATAGTATCATTTTGTGAATTATGGTTATCTAATTCATTATTATTGTTTTCAATGTAAAAACTATCATCAGTAATATTTTCATTTTGATTACCGTCTTCTTTTATAGTGCTGTTAGTAGAAATGCTCTGATAGCAATCAGTAGGAAGTTCATAAATCCTGTCATTATAGCTGTCTTCTAAATTGTTTTGATTGTAAGATACTGCGATAACATTATTAGTATTGTTATAAATAACATCTTCAGGAGTTTCATAAATATGATATCCATCTATAGTATACAAATCTACAATGTTACAGCGGTTTCTATATAATTCATTAGCATTATTCTTTTTTTTAAGATGGATGTAGTATTTATAAATAAAAATGGCGGCTATAAAAAAAATAACAATAGAAGATATAATAATAGCACTAAATAAAAATTTTGCTTCATGGTAACGATACTTATAAATAATACTATCTTTATTGTTTTTATTAGTTGTATTCAAATGTTTTAAAGAGGTTCTAGAAGAGATAATATAATTACTAGAAGAGTGGTTGTAAATAGTTATTGTAGACATGGATATTTTGGGGGTAGTAGTTATTTGGTAGTCAGTATTAAGTTTTGAACTAGCAGTTATTGAAGGATACAAACTTAAAGTTACCATGCTAGATGCGTTTTGGTAATTTATAGATCTTTCTGTAGGGTAGTTAGACTTATTATTGTTTTTACATTCATCTTTATGTTTTTCATTATATATATGTATAAACGTATTATTTTTGGCGTGTGACAGTGCTTTCATGTAAGATTTTATTTGTTTAAAAAGAATATCAAACTTTTGTTTATTTATAAAAATATTTTTTTTAGACTTAATAGCCTTAGGTTGTTTTTTCTTATTGTTTAATAATGATAAGAATAAATCATATCCTGATTTGTGAGTGTTAGCTTTTTTTAAACTATTAATATTATTGTTAAGTTCTCCTATTAAATTAATATAATCCATAAATTTTAAATAGATTGATATGTTCTTTATAAACAATAAATCTGTTTCTTTTTTTTGCATTCTACTAATAGCTTGTATATCATTGATATGTTTTTTTAATAAAATAAAAAATTTTTTATTTTTTAAGGTTTCAGTCTTACAAAGATTATAAAATAAAATACAAATATCATTCTTAATAGGATAGCAGCAATCACTACAGGAAATAACAGCAGATTTATCATTAATAATGATGTTTTTTTTATTTGGCTCAATACAGTGTGTATTTTGTATATAAACTAGAATAAAAGTATACAATATTTTTTTTAGCATGTTATTTTCTTAATCCTTATTCTAATATTTATTAAGCGATTAGATTTTTTATGCTTTATAATTTTTATAATTATATTTAAAAATTATGATAATTGCCACTAGAGAATATAATTTATGCCTTGATAGCTTATAATCAGCTAAGTTAAAAAGGGGTTGTTTGATATATTAAACTTTAAGGAATGGGATTATGGAGTTTTTTGATAAAATTTATATGAAATTATTATTAAGTAAAGAAAATATGTATATACATATTATAAAAAAATGCATCTTCAAATAAAAGAGAAGATGCTATTTTAATAATGACTTAAAAATCATTATTTCTTGGATTTATATCGGAATTTGGTGTGTCTTTTCTAACACCACCTGTAGCTGGTGGTTTGCTATAAGACCTCCAAGGTTTACGTTTTTGCATGTTGTTATATTTAGATCCTACTGGCTTTTTTTTACGTTTAGCTCCGATTAAATAATTACTTCTTTTATTAAAGCCACCGTGTTTTTGATAGCTTTTAGCTTCATCAGTAAAATGATTATCTGGTGCAGGATCAGGGAAAGAAATCGCATCATTATTATCTTGCTGTTGTGTTTTATAAGAGCTTGAATCTAAAAAAGGCATACCTGTAGTATTAGTTGTATCTTTCGTTATATGTTGATCATCCTGTTCTTGTTTGTATTTTCTTGTGTTATTTTCTTGACGGCGATGTTTGCTGGGCTTGTTAAATATATCATCTACAAGTATAAAATCAGTATTTTGTTGCTCATCAGTAAAGATGTGTAAATTACTTTCTTGCTCTTTATGCTTGAAAAAGCTTTCTTTTTCACTCATTAAGGCATTTTCTAAGCTGTCACTGTCAAAAGATTTTTTACTTTTATGATTATTGTTATATGTATCATTATTAACAAAACCACGTTTACTTTCTGTATCTAGTATAATAATACTTTCTTCAGAAGATGTGGGAGCTTCATCGTTGCCTAAAAAATCGGATGATTCGATAATTCTAATAGTACGATCAAGATTATTTTTTTGCTTATTTAAGAGATTATTGTCCTTATTATTAATTTCTGGAGCTATGTTTGGTGAAGCTAAAGTTTGATTTTTTTCTAATCTGGGGTCATTTTTAACCCTAGAGTTAGACCTTTTTTTTGATCTAGATTTAGTTTCAAATTTAACCTGTATATCTAATAAATCTTTCTTAGATGCCTTGGGTTTATCATGCGTTGTTGTCCCTATATTATGTTTTTTTGTTGTTAGGTTAGGAGTGCTGTTACTTGCTATATCTCTTCCGTTTGCTGTTGCTGGTATGCTAGAGCTATTTAGAGTTGATAGTTCTGAATTTTTAGGAGCATCCTGATGTTTGTTAGAAGGCTTCATGTTTGCATTAGTAGGTTTGACTTCGGGTTTTATATTATGCTGATAGCTAGTATTATTTTGTTGAGTATCTTTCGATTTGTTGTATTTATCCCTTTTAGCGTTTCCATAAGGAAGTTTATCTTTAGTTGAGGTTGAGGTAAATTTATTATCTGTAGTTTTATAAGGAGCTTCAGGCAAGTTTTTATTAAATGCAGGCTTTCCATAGTTATTTTTTCTTGAAAAATCTCTGCTGTCTTGCATTTTTACCGATGAGTTTAAAGTGTCATTGTTTTTGTTAATATTTGGCTTAAAAATTGTTTCCTCATTTTTAGGTAATGGTTTGTCAGGAGATGATGAAAATATAGATTTCACAAATTTACCTATATTATTTATAATTCCTGAAGAATTATCTTGTGCAAGATTTTCTGCTGGTGTTTTTTTAGATGTTGGTTTCTTTATAGTAGCCCCTAAAGAAGCAGATGAACTCTTTGCTTCTGGGGTACTGTTATATACATCCTTACTATTAAAATCGCTATGCTTGTTTAAAATCTGTACATCATAATGTGGAGTTTCCATATTGGAATCTGGCACGATAAAAATCTTAATATTATTATTAGCTTCTATTTTAGATACCATATCACGCTTTTCATTGAGTAAAAATGTAGCTATTTCTATTGGTACCTGTGCTTTAACTGCATCTATATTTTCTTGTAAAGAGTACTCTTCTATAACCCTAAAAATAGATAGAGATAGAGATTCGATATCTCTAATTGTTCCTTGTCCAGAGCATCTAGGGCACATAACACCGCTTGTTTCACCTAGAGATAACCCTAGACGCTGCCTAGACATTTCTAGCAATCCGAATCGTGAGATATGGCTTAATTGAATTTTAGCTTTATCATATGATAGCGAATTTTTTAATTGGTTTTCTACTTCTTTTTGATTTTGGATTGATCTCATGTCAATAAAATCAATAACAACTAGACCGCCTATATCTCTTAGGCGTAATTGCCGTGCGATTTCATCTGCAGCTTCTAAGTTTGTGGTTAAAGCTGTTTCTTCTATGCTAGACCCTTTGGTAGATTTTGCAGAGTTTATGTCAATAGAAACTAATGCTTCTGTTGGGTCAATTACTATGCTACCACCAGAAGGCAACCGCACTTCACGTTTAAAAGCTGTCTCTATTTGGCTTTCTATGTGAAATTTACTAAATAAAGGGATGTCGCTTTCGTAGTACTTTAGTCTATCTGAGTATTGAGGCATTACTTTTTTGATGAATCTCATTGCCTCTTGGTATACACGTTTTTTATCAATAACAACTTCGTGAATATCTTGGCGCAAATGATCTCGAACAGCTCTAATAGTTATATTGCTTTCTTGGTGCAATAAGGATGGAGATTTTATCTTTTTGCTAGAAGTTTTGATGGAAGCCCATAATTGTAGTAAATAGTCGATATCCCACTGTAGATCTTTTTGCTTTCTTGATAATGCGGCTGTACGGACTATAAGACCCATATCACTAGGGGTATCTAGCTTCTTTAAAATTGTTTGTAGTTCTTCTCTATGATCGCCTTCTATTCTTCTTGAGATGCCTCCAGCTTTAGGTTTGTTTGGCATTAATACCAAGTACCTTCCCGCAAGGCTAATATAAGTAGTTAAAGCAGCGCCTTTGTTTCCTCTTTCTTCTTTGCAAACCTGTACAATAACCGATTGTCCTTCAGTTAAAGCATTCCTAATTCCTGGATAACCAGATTTAGGTTGAGAATTATAATACTCAGGCGCAACTTCCTTAAGAGGTAAAAAACCATGTTTTCCTGCACCGTAATCTATAAAAGCTGCTTCTAAACTAGGTTCTATTCTAGTTACTTTTGCATTATAAATATTAGATTTTTTTTGTCCTTTAATTCCCGATTCAATATCAAGATCTACTAATTTTTGACCATCAATAATAGCAACTCTCAGCTCTTCTAGCTGGGTTGCATTAATAAGCATTTTTTTCATACTTTACCATCTTTTTAACATCACTCCTTTGAGGCTTATCAACATATACAATGTAAATACCCGTAACTATAAAGATAGCCCAGAACATCGTTATTAATGCTCGCAAACAAACAATTTATTCTGTATTTTTGCTAGATAGGCAACTAGCTGTCTGCAAGTCTTACTTTTATAAATTATAATAGCTAAATCACCCTCATTACATATGTAACTATCCGTTTGCAAAATGTAAATCATGTGTTATTTATCTATTTTAATTGTCTTTTCTTTTTAATCTTTAACATAAACAATGTATAAGCTTAATTGCAATATCGAAGTGTTTTAGATATAACATGCATAAGTTGACTACTCTACAATAATTGTAAGAGTGATAAATAATTTATATAGTATAAAATCAGTAATTTACGTGGTTTCACTAATTTTATATTCGTAAAACATAATTGACACTATATCTATCTACAGTACGAATTTTTATGAACTGTGTAGATAGGTATCGTAAAATTCAATAGAATGCGAAATATCCTTTGATTAGATGCTTTCACACAAAAGTCTTATTTTATTAAACTCCAGACTAAAAGAGTTATTTATAGCCTGTATTAATCTAAGCAGATACAAGGCATATTTAGAAACTACTAAGGTAATTTATACAGTATTCAGCTCTAAAAGTTAGAAATTTTACTTTATATTATATCTTAATCGTTATCTTTTCTGTTTATAATACTCATTCGTTACTCTTGTAGAAAAAATGGTTTAAGATCTTGCTACAATCACGATTACTAAATTATAAAGTAAATTTTTAATATTCTCTAGTAAAAATAAATAAATAAATCTCTATGTCTTGAAATACAATCAAGCAATTTGCCATTATACATCAAAATTATAAATAAATAAACCGCTAAAAGTGAATAAAAGAAATTTAGCGGTTTTTAGCCTTTTGAAAGTCTGGTTTAAGCACTGATTATAAGATTTTAGTAAAGATAGTGTTTCTAAGGGTTTGCGTTGACTAAATCAATAGATATTAACACAATATAAAACCTTAGAACTTTTATCTCATAGTTTAGGGCTAATAAAAAGGGCTGTTTTATCCTTACAATACCTCAAATCAAACCTTTTCCTTAGCGCTGGATCTAGTGTTTTTGTCTGCCGTGTGTGTATTGACACTCGACTAAATAATTTGTAAGTATAGGGATAATATCTCTTTGGTTATTATCTTTAGCCCTAGTAATAGCCTCCATTAGCAACTCTTTACTCAAATAGTTAGAAAAGAAAGCACATAAAAAATTAAGAAATTGAGCATTTCCTAATGAACATTGTTTTAAAATTTTTAGTTTAGTTGACACAGGATCATAACACATTTTAGCTATTGTAGTATGTTCTGAAATTGAGCCATTAGTATAACTAAATGGCCTTTGCTTGTTAGGATCATAAGTTATATAATCTACTAATGTTTTAGCTATAAATAAGTTCTCTGCCGCAATAGCATATCTAATTGGAGATAAACCATAAGCAATCTCTGAGTGTAGCCACTTTATTACATCTAAATAATTATTTTGATTCAAAATATTTTTAAGCTTCATGGCTGATTGCATTTGCTCTGCTTCGATTATAGTATCGCATAACTCAATGAATTCTAAATTAGAAATATTGTCAATAGCAAAAGACTCGTTAGCTAATGATATTATAAATAATAGTATTATTTTATAGTTCATGACAAGTATCTTTATTCTTATTATTGGTGTGTTATTGAGTACAAATCATATGCATTTTTTACTTAAAAGCACATAATTTAAAGATTATTAACAAAGTTGCCGCAACTAAAAATCCTACAGGAATACCAAATGTATTTCAAGATTTTTGTAAATATCTTTAAATCTACAACATAGTACAGTTATTTGAATTTATAGAGATTAAAGCAACTTTTACTAAAAGATACATTTTCTTAAGGCCTAGTAAAAAGATTTAATTACTGCTAGCAGGATGTGTTCTTTGACTTTTAAACTGCATTGCTACTTTTTTAAGTTGGTGCCAATATAAGTATGCAGAAGAGGTGTTTAGTTTAATAAGCCAAAAATTAACTGTTAAAAATGTAATATTAAGCTACAAAGTGGGTTTTATTAATAATTGTTTCCTTTGAAAATCTCTTATACATTGTCTGTAATGTTCTATTGTTTGATTGGTAATATTACAAAAATCTTTATCTTTCATTTCGACATTAAAAAATTCTGCAAAAATAGTTGCTGTGTTAATCATGCTAGCAAATGCTTGCATTAAAGTATCTGGTCCTGGAATAGTCATAAAAAATGTTAATGCAGAAATTTGTAAGTTTTCAAATTCTTCTAAATTAAAATAACCGGGCTCCATTCCATTAGCTAAACTAAATAGTATTTTTCCTGTTCCATCATTATTATAATACCTATGAAAAATAGACATATCACCATACAGTAATCCTGCTGCAAGAATTTGAGGCAATAGCTGCTTTCCAGAAATTTTTTTGTTGTCATCCATAATTAAATTAACAGAAATTATATTAAAGTTGCCTTCTCTAGCTAGTAGCTTATCAGTGGCATTGATGTTGATAGTCTTTTTTAGTTTTTCTGTAAAGCAATCGTTTTTCTTGCTTTTAAGGCATATGTTTATTAATTCTGAATCTGTGTTTTGTATTTTTTGAATTTTTTTATCATAAATATCTGTAATATCTTTATATTTATCCATTTGATGATCACCATTGAGGAATTTATCCAAATTATCATCGTATTGTGCTATAGAGTTTTTTCTAGATATTATTGTTTTATCCTTCATGTGTCCTTTGCCTCTATTAAATAATTTAGATATTTTTTTACTAATATATTTTTTTAACGAAAATTGTACTGCATTATTCTTACCGTCGTTATCTTTATAAATAATTGAATCTGTTTTTTTTGCACTTATATTGTTCTGCAAATAATTGTCTTTATCTTGAGTATTGGTTTTTGGTTTGTTTTTCGTGCTACTTTCATCTATTAAAGCTGGGTTGATTTTTTTTTCTGTCTCTTTTTCTTGAGCTTCATCATGAGCCTTCATTCCTTTCAAATACATTGTCTTCTCCACAATAAATTAGCCATATGTTTGGAATGTATCAATATACACATAACACCTTATATATTATATTTTAGCAGGTAGAGTGCTAATATTTATTTTTTATTTATATGTTTGTGCTTTAAAATACAAATTTTTATATATAAAATACTATATCTATAGCATATTGCTAATATTTCCAACTGTCACGTGTATATTATTAGATAATGTTAATTATTACTTTAGATAAATTTTTATAATATATATTTTTAGCCTTGGAAACTTAAACCATTTTTTTAAATGAGGCCATAAAACAATAAGTATTTTTCTGTTCTAACCATAGACAAGTTTTGTTGTTTTTATCCTTTGTTATCAAAAAACACCTTATATCTTGCATTTAAAATAATAGATTTTAGTGCTTTTTAATGAGCTATTGATAAATTTGCAATATATATGTTAATCTCTTGCTTTAGTAGTATTGATTGTTATAACTGTATAAAATTTTTAACACATTATTAACTACATTATAATTATAATAATAAATTATTTTTGATTAAACATAGACTAAATTATGGGTTGTATATGTCTGATTTCAATAAGCAACAAAAGCTGGCTAGTCATTATTATTTTATAATTCTTAATAGTGTTTTTGTGGTTATGCTTGGTATTATTTATTGGTTTACACGCGCTTCTGGTAACTATTTTCCAATTCCAGCAGTAAATGATTACCTTGGATTAACTTATATTGTTAGCATGCACGTTATTATTTTAACTCTGTTAGTTGCTATAGCAAGACTAATAATTTTACCAACAATTTATTTGCATCAAAAAGCATTTTTTATAATGCAATTAATTTTTACTTTTATTTTAACTACTATTTTTTTATTTGATATAACTATTTTTCATGCTGATGCAGTACATTTGCTAGATATAAATATTCCATATACTATAGAGCGTGTACTCAGTATAGATGCAATGTTTAAGAAAAATAGGATTATCGATTATTGCGTTTGGTTGTTAATATTAACTTTAATATATAAACTTAGTAATTTAATAACTACTAAAACTTGGATTAGCAACCATAATGTAGGCAGGAAATATGCAATCTTTGTATTATCATTAATGGTAATATCACAATTGATTTATTTTTCAGGCTCAAGACAACGGCAACAGCAATTATTAGCTTATATACAACGCTTTTAAATGTTTTCTTATGATAACTCTAAAGTTGTATCTGCAGTTAAAAATACCTACAAATTAGTTAATTTTAATAAAGTACAATACCCCGCGAAACCACTTGTAACTACTAAAGTTAATAATCCTCCAAATATATTAATTATTGCGATGGATGCTTGGCGCTTTGATTGTTTTAATGCTGTAGATTCACCAAATTTATGGAATTTTGCTCAAAGCGGAAAAGTATTTAGTAGTCATTTTGCTGCTGCTAATTATACATTTCCTAGTCTATTTGGTTTATTTTACAGCATCCCTTCAACTTATATGGCAACTTTTTTTCAAGAAAAACAAACTCCAGTATTTCTTAAACAATTACAACAAATGAATTATCAGATAAATTTTTTTAATGGTTTTGGTAAAACAGAAAATGAACAATATACAAAAAAAATTTTTACTAATATAGATGATTTATATATAGAGTCTAAAGATACTTCTAACGCTATGCATGATAGTAAATTAACCAATGATATGCTAGCTTGGCATGCTAATTGCAATAAAAGCCAGCCATGGTTTGCTTTTGTTTTTTATGATGCTTTACATGGCCCAAACTTTCCTGACGATTATTCAACTGTAGCTATACAATCAGATACATTTAGTAGCTATAAAAAATTTGCTAAGCATGTTGGCAAAGATGCATTTATTACTAGCTATAAAACTAGTGTGCATTATTTAGATAGCCTGGCAGCTAAAATATTAAATAAGCTACAAGAGTCTAATGATTTAGCTAATACTATAGTAATAATAACCGCTGATCATGGTAATGAGTTTAATGATAACCAACAAGGAGAATGGGGTTACGGTAGCAACTTTACTAATTGCCAAATAAAAGTTCCTTTTGCTATTATTTTGCCAGAAGAGTATAAAAATAAATTAACTTTAGCAACAGATAGCTTAACTAGTCATTATGATATCGTACCTACATTAATGAAAAATTTTTTAGGCGTTAATAATCCCATAACCGATTATAGCGTTGGAAATGATTTATTAAATAATGATATTACTAAAGATTGGATGTTAGCTGGAGCTATGGGAGGATATAGCTTATCTGCTGCTATTGTTCGCAAAGATTACGCCTTAAAATTTATGCCGTCTCAATATAATTTAATTGACAATTTTAATCAGTTGATTTTTAACCAAGATATCAACACTGCATACATAAAGCAAGCATTAGAATATATGAGCAGATTTATGATAAAATAGTTGATAAAATATAATAATTAG